>DBFVGT010000194.1:0-3683 GCA_048524725.1 Collinsella sp.
ATCTCCTTGAACTTGGCCTCGTCGCCGCCGGCATCGGGGTGATATTTTTGCGCGAGCTTGCGAAACGCGCTCTTGATCTCTTTGTCGGAGGCGCTCTTGGATACGCCCAGGATGTCATAGAAGGTTTTGCCTGCAGCCATCGTAGCTCCTCTCCTGTTTCATCCGCCGCCCAGCGGGCGGCGGCTCATGCTTTCATATGGCACTAGGCCAGAAAGGGCCCCGGGTGTTGCCCCGGGGCCCTTCTCAATTACTCCTCGGTGCTCTCGGCCGTATCGGCCGTAGCATCCTCGGGCGCCGCTTCGGGCTCCGGTGCGGGGCGCTTCTCGCCACCGTAGGTCACCGTCACCATCGCGGAACGCAGGATGCGATCCGCCATGCGGTAGCCCTTCTGGTACACGTCGTTGACAGTCTCGTCGTACTGCGATGCGTCCTCGACACGCCCCACGGCCTGGTGCTCGAGCGGATCGAACGCCTCGCCCTTGGGGTCGATGGGCTCAACGCCCTCGTGCGCAAACACATCGAGCAGCTTGGCATGCACCGCATCGACGCCATCGACGAACTGCTTAAAGTCGTCGGAAAGCTCCTGGCTACGGGCATGGTCGATCGCACGCTCGATATCGTCAACCACCGGCAGCAGCGCAGTAACGAGCTTCTCGGTCGCGCGCTCGCGCTCGGCGATGCGCTCGTTGGCGGTGCGGCGACGGAAGTTCTCCCAGTCGGCCTGCAGACGGGCGGTGCGCTCGGTGGCGTCCTTCGCCTTGTCCTCGGCGGCCTTCTGAGCCTCTGCCGCAGCATCGAGCTCATTGCGCACGTCGGCAAGCTCCTTTTGGGCCTGCTCGAACTTAAGCTTAAAGTCGTTGTCGGCGGCTTCCTCACCGGCGCGGATAGCGGCTTCCACCATCTCGTCCTCGGTCATCGTCGCCTCCTTGTTGGAATCCTCTACCTGGTTCTCGGCAGCCTCGGCGGCCGGGGCCTCGTTGGCCTCGGTATCGTCAACGGCCTCTACGGGAATCTTCACGTCCTTCTCCTCAGAGTCAACGGGGGCGGCGCCAGCGGCAGCCGCCTCCGTGCGAGCTTTACGGGCGGACATGATTACTTGTCCTCGTCGTCCACAACCTCGTAGTCGGCGTCGACAACGTCATCGTCGGCAGGCTGGGCGCCAGCGGCACCGTCGGTCTGCTGCTGAGCGTCGGCGTAGACAACCTGGGCCAGCTCGTAGGCCACGGACTGCAGGGACTCGCCGGCGGCCTTGATAGCCTCGACGTCAGAGCCCTCGAGCGCCTTCTTAGCGTCGGCGATAGCGGCCTCGGCCTTGGACTTCACGTCGGCGGAAACCTTGTCGCCCAGCTCGTTGAGGGTCTGCTCGGTGGAATAGCACAGGCTGTCGGTCTGGTTGCGGACCTCGACCTCTTCCTTCTGCTTCTTGTCCTCCTCGGCATGAGCCTCGGCGTCCTTGACCATACGATCGACTTCGTCGTCGGACAGAGCAGTGGAGCCGGAAATGGTGATCTGCTGCTCCTTGCCGGTGCCCTTGTCCTTAGCGGAGACCTTGACGATGCCGTTGGCGTCGATGTCGAAGGTAACCTCGATCTGCGGCACGCCGCGGCGGGCAGCCGGGATGCCGGTCAGCTGGAACTTACCGAGCGACTTGTTGTCGCGGGCAAGCTCGCGCTCGCCCTGGAGCACGTTGATCTCGACGCTGGTCTGGTTGTCGGCAGCGGTGGAGTAGACCTCGGTCTTGGAGGTCGGGATCGTGGTGTTGCGGTCGATCATCTTGGTCATGATGCCGCCCATGGTCTCGACGCCCAGCGACAGCGGGGTAACGTCGAGCAGCAGGATGCCCTCGACGTCGCCGGTGAGCACGCCGCCCTGGACGGCAGCGCCGTCGGCAACGACCTCGTCGGGGTTCACGGACATGTTGGGCTGCTTGCCGGTCATGGTCTTGACGAGCTCCTGGACGGCGGGCATACGGGTGGAGCCGCCGACGAGGATGACCTCGGTCAGATCGGAGAGCTTAAGCTTGGCGTCGCGCAGGGCATTGGTTACAGGCTGCTTGCAGCGCTCGAGCAGGTCGCGGGTGATCTTCTCGAACTCGGCGCGGGTCAGCGTGTAGTTGAGGTGCAGCGGACCGGACTGGTTCATGGTAATGAACGGCAGGTTGATGCTGGTCTGCTGGGCGGCGGAGAGCTCCTTCTTGGCGTTCTCGGCGGCCTCCTTCAGACGCTGCAGGGCCATGGGGTCCTGACGCAGGTCGACACCGTTCTCCTGCTGGAACTTATCGGCCATCCAGTCGATGACGCGCTGATCCCAGTCGTCGCCGCCCAGGTGGTTGTCGCCCGAGGTGGACAGAACCTCAAACACGCCGTCGGCGAGGTCGAGGATGGAGACGTCGAAGGTGCCGCCGCCCAGGTCGAAGACCAGGATGCGCTGGTCGGAGCCCTGCTTGTCCAGGCCATAGGCCAGAGCAGCAGCGGTCGGCTCGTTGACGATACGCTTGACGTTGAGGCCGGCGATCTTACCGGCGTCCTTGGTGGCCTGGCGCTGCGCGTCGTTGAAGTAGGCCGGGACGGTGATGACGGCGTCGGTGACGGTCTCGCCCAGGTACTTCTCGGCGTCGGCCTTCATCTTGGCGAGCACCATGGCGCTCACCTGCTCGGCGGTGTAATCCTTGCCCTCGATGTCGACGACGGCACGGCCACCCTGGCCCTCCTTGACCTCATACGGCACGGTCTTGAGCTCGGAGGTGCACTCGGAGTACTTGCGGCCCATAAAGCGCTTGATGGAGAACACGGTGTTCTTGGGGTTGGTGACAGCCTGGTTTTTAGC
Organism: Collinsella sp.; assembly: GCA_048524725.1. Lineage (GTDB taxonomy): Bacteria > Actinomycetota > Coriobacteriia > Coriobacteriales > Coriobacteriaceae > Collinsella. The sequence continues at coordinate 2,827 of DBFVGT010000194.1, forward strand.
GGCCTTGCCCACGACGCGATCGCCGTCGGCACGGAAGCCCACGACGGACGGAGTGGTGCGGTCGCCCTCGGCGTTCACGATGATGGTCGGAGAACCGCCCTCGAGGACGGCCATAGCGGAGTTAGTAGTACCAAGGTCGATACCAAGAATCTTGCCCATTAGAAATTCCCTCTCTCTTTTGCGTTCGCGCCGCCTCGACGGTCTGTCACGCGGCGCTTCGGCTTGTCTTTCAGGATGTAGTGTATCCCCTTATGGGCCGGAATATACAAAATCTAAGTCAATTCATATAAGATTTCTTATTGCCGAGAGTTTAGGTTCTCAAATGCGCAGGTAGATGCGCTGATTGAGTTCTCGGCAGATCTATTGAGATCTATGTAGAGTTGGCTGAGGTTTGGACCGGAGCCACACGGAACGATCTTGGGGCACCCCCGAGGAAAGCGCGACCCGTTTTGAGCGCCGATTCCGGGATGCGCTTTCCAAAAGCGCGCTCAATAGCTCAATATTTCAAGTCACCTTTAGCTAACATTTGCGCAGCTCAACGGCCCCACCTGCGCGTTTTTTAGTAAACCTTGGCATACTCGGCGAACGGTATGAAGATGCCGGCCAGAGGGTATTGCAAACGGTCGCTCCCGTGGTATGTTTTTGCCCGAATCAAACCGACGCGCATCGCCTGTAGCGTCGGTCAACAGAGAGGAAACTACCATGGCTCATCCCGTAATTGATGCCGACGAGTGCATCGCTTGTGGCGTTTGCGTCGACTCCTGCCCCGCTGGCGTTCTGGAGCTCCAGGACGTCGCTACCGTCGCTGACGAGGACTCCTGCGTCGCCTGTGGCGCTTGCCAGGACGCTTGCCCCGC
>DBFVGT010000195.1:0-12384 GCA_048524725.1 Collinsella sp.
CGAGATCCAGCAGTTCTATCGCAAGGAGTACGCGCTTGCGGGCCGTGCGCTGCAGATTATCAAGGAGTATATGGGCATCCAGATGAGCGAAGAAGAGCAGGGTTTTATTACGCTGCATATCGTCAACGCCACCATGCCGCAGCGCTCTGACCGTCTGATTGTTTCGGTCCAGCTTGTTCGCGACGTGCTCGCGATTGTTTCCGAGCACTATGCCACGACCCTTGACGTCACCTCGTTGCCGTACGAGCGTTTCGTTCGCCATCTGCAGTTTTTTGCGCAGCGAGCGCTCGATCCCGCGGCGGGGCAGGTCAATGGCGACGCGCTGTTCCGTATCGATGAAACGGCGTATCCGAGGGCGTTCTCGTGCGCGGAGTCAATTGCCGACCACTTGGCGTCTACCTATAACGTTGTCGTTACCGATGCCGAGAAGAGTTATCTCGCATATCACATTGTTAACCTGCTTGGAGAACCTGGTCTCTAGGCATAACGTGCCCACACATCGATTGATATAAGGCAAGGCTCACGGTCTTGTCCAGGGCACACCTATCTCAATTTGCGGAAAAGGAAGGGGAGTACCGCTATGACCGCAAAAAAGAAGTTCAATTTCAAAGCGCCGTTGGAGGTGTTCGCGAAGTCGATCGTTCAGCCGATGATGTATCTCTCGGTTGCCGGCATCCTGCTCATCGTGGGCATCATTCTGACCAACAAGACCATCTGCGCCGTGGTCCCCGTGCTGGGCTCCGGCCCGTTCCAGCTTGTGGGCGCCGTTGTCTATCAGTCGCTGATGTTTATCATCAACAACCTCTCGATTCTGTTCTGCGTGGGCATCGCCGGCGCCATGGCAAAGAAGAACAAGGGCCATGCTTCGCTGATCGCCCTGATGTCGTTCTTCCTGTTCCTGCAGGCTAACAACATCGTGCTCAACGCCACCGGCTCTCTTGCCGAAGCGAGCGGCATGCTCGGCCTTACCGGAACCGGCCAGAGCACCGTTATGGGCATTCAGGTGCTCGATACCGGCGTGTTTGGCGGCATCATTCTTGGTTGCATCACCGGTGCCGTGTTCAACAAGTACTCGAACAAGCAGTTCCCCATTGCCCTTTCGATGTTCTCGGGTGTTCGCTTTCCGTTCCTGATCATGATCATCATTTCCTGGATCATGGGCGCTGGCTTCTGCATCGTTTGGCCTCCGGTTCAGGGTGCCATCTCCTCCGTTGCCGGCATCATTAAGGAGTCGGGCAACATCGGTCTGTTCATCTACGGCATGCTCAACAAGCTGCTCGTTCCCACCGGCCTGCACCACCTCATCTACACCCCGTTCCAGTTCTCCGATGTGGGTGGCACCCTGACGCTGGGCGATCAGGTTATCGCCGGCGCCTATCCCATCCGTGTCGCCGAGATGGCAATGACGGGCCAGCCCTTCTCCGATAGCACCTACTTCAACAGCTACACCTTCAACAACCTGTGGCCCTACATCGGTATCGGTCTCGCCTTTATCTTCACCGCCTACAAGCAGAACAAGGACAAGACCAAGGCTGTCATCATACCGCTGATCATCACCGCCGTGCTTTCCTGCGTGACCGAGCCCATGGACTTCCTCTTTGTCTTTGCCGCTCCCGTGCTCTTTGTCGTTCACTCGGTTCTTTCCGGCATCTTCCTGGTCCTGCTCAAGGTCCTCTCCGTGCCCGCTTCGACTGCAGGCGGCATCATCAACATCGTGGTTTCCAACCTGGTCCTCGGTGTCGATAAGACCAACTGGCCGGTCATGCTGGTGCTTGGAGTCGTCAACGCCGCTCTGTACTTCTTCCTCTTCACCTTCCTTATCAAGAAGCTCAACCTCCACACGCCTGGTCGCGAGGAAGAGTCCGAGCTTGCTGAGTCCGTTGCCGAGGGCGAGGCCGCCGCGTCTGTCGCGGTGAAGCAGGGCGCTGTTGCCGCGGCCCCCGCAGAGGGCGTCGATGCAGGTATTGCCGACCTGGTCGCAGGTCTTGGTGGCAAGGACAACATCGAGGAGCTCGAGAACTGCTTTACGCGTCTCCGCGTGAACGTTAAGAACCCGGACCTCATCAATGAGGACCTCATCAACCACGTGCCCAACAGCGGCATCAACCGCAACGGCAATAATATCCAGATCATCTTTGGCATGAAGGTCGCCGAGATGCGCGACAAGGTCGAAAACGCAATTGAGAAGGAGCAGTAAACAATGATCATTACTCTGTGTGGTGGCGGATCCACCTTTACCCCCGGCATCGTCAAGTCCATCGCTCTGCGCAAGGACGAGCTCGACGTTGACGAGATTCGTCTGTACGACATCAACGAGGAGCGCCAGCGCAAGATCGGCGTGCTCGTGGACTGGATTTTGCACGAGGACCTTGGCCTGGACATCAAGCTCACGGTGACCACTGACAAGGAGACTGCCTTTACGGACGCGAGCTTCGTGTTTGCCCAGATGCGCGTGGGCGGCTATGCCATGCGCGAGCAGGACGAGAAGATTCCGCTGCGTCACGGCTGCGTGGGCCAGGAGACCTGCGGTTGCGGCGGCCTTGCCTACGGCATGCGCACCATCTTCCCCATGGTCGAGCTGATCGATGACGTTGAGAAGTACGCCAAGAAGGACTACTGGATTCTCAACTACTCCAACCCTGCCGCCATCGTGTCCGAGGGCTGCCGCGTGCTGCGTCCCAACGCTCGCATCATCAACATCTGCGACATGCCGATCGCGATCATCGACGTGGTTTGCGCCGCACTCGATATCGACAAGAAGGATGTCGAGTACGATTACTTTGGTCTCAACCACTTTGGTTGGTTCACCTCGATCCGCCACAAGGGCGAGGAGGTGCTCCCGCAGCTGCGCGAGTACATCAAGGAGCACGAGATTCTGCTGCCCGATTCGTACCTCAAGGGCATGGGCTCGCTGATGTCCAAGAAGCCCGAGGAGGCCACTGACGAGCACCCCGAGCAGAACCGCCACACCAAGGGCAGCTGGTACTACGTCTGGAAGGGCGAGTACGAGATCATGGAGTGCTTCCCGGAGTACCTGCCCAACACGTACCTGAACTACTACCTGCAGCAGAAGGAGTTCGTCGAGCATTCCAACCCCGAGCGCACCCGTGCTAACGAGGTTGAGGAGACGCGTGAGAAGAACCTCTTTGATGGTATCGATCACTACGAGAAGACTGGCGAGATCGACGAGAGCACGTTCTATGCGGGCAGCCACGGCGACTGGATTGCCGACCTGGCTATTGCTCTGAAGAACGATACCAAGCAGCGCTTCCTGGTCATCTGCGAGAACAAGGGCGCTATCCCCAACATGCCCTACGACGCTATGGTCGAGCTGCCTGCCTACATTGGCAAGAATGGCCCCGAGGTCATCAGCCGCGACAACATTCCGCTGTTCCAGCAGGGTCTTATGATGCAGCAGCTGAACTCCGAGAAGCTCGTGGTCGAGGCCACGATCGAGGGTTCGTACGAGAAGGCACTCAAGGCCTTTACGCTCAACAAGACCGTGCCGTCGATGAAGGTCGCCAAGGAAGTTCTCGACGACATGATCGAGGCCAACAAGGGTTACTGGCCCGAGCTTAAGTAAAAGCAACAGGGTCGCTGACCGCATACCTAGAGCAATGCCCCGTCCACGTGATTGCGTGGACGGGGCATTGTCATTGGTAACGCGTTTTATCAAATATGGCATTTATCTGCGGAAATGTTCGTTTTCACCGCTAAGGACGACGTTTCATACCGCCTGCCGAACCGTGTCACTGCCAAACAATTTTATAGGTCAGTGTTGTGCGTGTAGCAACTTCGCTCGGTCTCGCCTCCGGGCTGCCATGTGAGAGGGGATCTTATGGCTCGACTGCACGTAATGGAACGCAGCCACGCTCAGGCCGTCATGGACGACCTGCACGATGCGCTCGGACGCCGTCTGGCGGTGAGTTCGCTCGCCCCGTGTCCCGTTGAGTTTACGGCAGCGCTCGTTAACCTGTGCTCCACCCAGAGCTGCGGCAAGTGCACACCCTGCCGTGTGGGCCTGAGCGCGCTGAGCGACCTGCTCGCCGATGTGCTCGAAGGGCGCGCCGATGAGTCCACGCTCAACCTGATTGAGCGCACGGCCCGCACCATCTACCTTTCGAGCGACTGCGCCATCGGCTACGAAGCCGGCGCCATGGCACTCACGGCCATTCGCGGCTTCCGTGACGATTTTGAGCATCACATCCGTGAGCACTCCTGCGGCTTTGACCGCGAGGCCCGCGTCCCGTGCGTCTCGGGCTGCCCGGCGCACGTCGACATTCCCGGTTACATCTCGCTCGTCGAGGCAGGCCGGTATGCCGACGCCGTCAAGGTCATCCGCAAGAACAACCCACTGCCGCTCGTCTGCGGCCTGGTGTGCGAGCATCCCTGCGAGATGCACTGCCGCCGCGGCATGGTCGACGACCCCATGAACATCCTCGCCCTCAAGCGTTTTGCCGTCGAGCACAGTGACCTCAACGACCACAAGCCGCATGTAGTGGACAACACCGGCAAGCGCGTCGCCGTGATCGGCGGCGGCCCGGCCGGCCTTTCCTGCGCCTACTACCTGGCCGTGATGGGCCATAAGGTGACCATCTTTGAGCAGCGCCACCACCTGGGCGGCATGCTGCGCTATGGCATCCCCAGCTATCGTCTGCCGCGCGAGCGCCTGCAGGCCGAGATCGACTGGATCTTGAGCGCCGGCATCGACGTTGAGCTCGATCACTCCGTCAACGGCGAGGAACTTGCCCGCCTGCGCGACGAGTTCGATGCCGTCTACCTGGCCATTGGCGCCCACAGCGATAAGAAGCTCGGCCTTCCGGGCGAAGAGGCTCCCGGCGTGGAGTCGGCCGTCAAGATGCTGCGCGCCATCGGCGATGACGAGCTGCCCGACCTGAGCGGCCAGCGCGTGTGCGTCATCGGCGGCGGTAACGTGGCCATGGACGTGGCGCGCTCCGCCGTGCGCTGCGGTGCCGAAAAGGTGAGCATCGTCTACCGCCGGCGCATCTGCGACATGACGGCCCAGGACGCCGAGATCGCCGGCGCCCAGGCCGAGGGCTGCGAGGTGCTGGAGTTGACCGCCCCGCTCGCTATCGAGACGGGCGAGGAAGGTCGCGTGAGTGGCCTGCGCGTGCAGCCGCAGATTATCGGCGAGCCCCGTCGTGGGCGTCCGGCCCCGCGTGCCGCCGCCACGCCCGAGCGCGTCATTCCCTGCGAGCGCGTGTTTGTGGCCATTGGCCAGGACATCGATTCCAAGCCGTTTGAGGACATGGGCATCGCTTGTAAGTGGGGCTGCGTGGTCACCGATTCGGATGGCGCCGTGCCCAACTTCGATGGCCTCTTTAGCGGCGGTGACTGCCAGACCGGTCCCGCCACCGTCATCCGTGCCATCAACGCCGGCCGCGTGGCTTCGGCAAATATCGACCGCTACCTGGGCTTTGACCACAAGATCAAGCTCGAGGTCGAGCTGCCGACCGTGCAGTTTAAGGGCAAGCACGAGTGCGGCCGCTGCGAGCTGGGCGAGCGCGAAGCCGGCGAGCGCATCCACGATTGGAATCTGGTCGAGCAGGGCCTTACCGAGGAGGAGGCACGCCAGGAGGCAAGCCGCTGCCTGCGTTGCGACCACTTTGGCTTTGGCGCGTTCCGCGGAGGGAGGAACCTGGAATGGTAGAGCCCAACAAAACCACTGTCAGCGACAACACCGAAAGCGGAGCACTCAACATGGTCAAGCTCACGATCGATAATTGCGAGGTCGTGGTGCCCGAGCACACCACGATCCTGGATGCGGCCAAGTCCGTCGGCATCCAGATTCCCACCCTGTGCTACCTGCGCGATCTGAACGAGATCGGCGGTTGCCGCGTGTGCGTGGTCGAGGTCGAGGGCTGCGACCAGCTGGTTGCCGCCTGCAACAACTACGTGCTCGACGGCATGGTGGTCCATACCAACAGTCCCAAGGCCCGCGAGGCCCGTCGCACCAACGTGCAGCTGCTGCTGTCCCAGCACGACTCGCGCTGTACGAGCTGTGTGCGCAGCGGCAACTGCAACCTGCAGACCATCGCCAACGACCTTGGCATTTTCTATCTGCCGTACGAGCAGCACCTGGCGCGCGAGGGCTGGGACTTCGATTTCCCCATCATCCGCGATAACGACAAGTGCATCAAATGCATGCGCTGCATCAAGGTGTGCGAGAGTGTGCAGGGCTTAGGGATTTGGGACCTGACCAACCGCGCCACGCATACCGCCGTGGGCACCCGCGGGCGTGCGCCGATCGGCAAGACCGATTGCGTCGCGTGCGGTCAGTGCATCACGCATTGCCCGACGGGCGCCCTGCGCGAGCGTGACGATACCGAGACCGTGTTCGATGCTCTCGCCGATCCTGACAAGATCGTACTGGTGCAGATTGCGCCGGCCGTGCGTAGCGCCTGGGGCGAGGAGCTCGGCATTCCGCGCGAGGAGGCTACCGTCGAACGCCTGGCTTGCGCGCTGCGCCGCGTGGGCTTTGAGTACGTGTTCGACACCGACTTCTCGGCCGACCTCACCATTATGGAGGAGGGCTCCGAGCTGCTCGAGCGCCTGGGCGCTGCCTCCAAGGGCGAGGGCGACAGTCGCGGCTGGCCCATGTTTACGAGCTGCTGCCCGGGCTGGGTGCGCTTTGTGAAGGCGCGCTATCCGGAGTTTGTCGACAGCCTGTCCACGTCCAAGTCGCCGCAGCAGATGTTCGGCGCCATTGCCAAGACGTACTACGCCAAGGTGTTGGGCGTGGAGCCCGAGCGCCTGTTCGTGGTGTCCGTGATGCCGTGCACGGCCAAGAAGGCCGAGTGTGCGCTGCCGAGCATGGTGGGCGAGGGCGGCGCGCCCGATGTGGACGTTGCGCTGACGGTGCGCGAGATGGTACGCATGATTCGCGCGAGCCACGTGAGCGTCGACACGCTTACCGAGGAGCCGCTCGATACGCCGCTGGGCTTCGGCACGGGCGCGGGCGTGATCTTTGGCGCCACGGGAGGCGTGATGGAGGCTGCCGTGCGCTCGGCCTATTACCTGGTGACGGGCAAGAACCCCGATGCGGATTTCTTTACCGACGTGCGTGGCCTGAATGGCTGGAAGGAGGCCGTGGCCGATATCGATGGCACCAAGGTGCGCGTCGCCGTGGCGCACGGGCTGGGCAACGCTGCCCGCCTGCTCGATGCGATTCGCGACGGCCGTGCGAGCTATGACTTCGTCGAGGTCATGGCGTGCCCGGGCGGCTGCGTCGGTGGCGGCGGCCAGCCCATTCACGACGGCTGCGAGCTGGCGGCCGAGCGCGGCCAGGTGCTGTGGGGCCTGGATGCCGCTGCGGACATTCGCTTCTCGCACGAGAACCCCGATGTTCAGGCGTGCTACCGCGAGTTTTTGGGCGCGCCGCTCTCGCCGCTGGCCGAGGAGTTGCTGCATACCGACCATCACGCCTGGTCGATGCCTAACGAGGGGAAGTGCTAACGATGCGCGTGTTTGATGTTGAGATGACGCGCCGGGGGTTGGCCTCGGCGCTCGCCGTGGGCGCGTTGTCGCTTGCGCTCGCGGGCTGTGGCGGCGGGGCTGTCGGTGCCGGGTCCGCCGCGGGCTCGGCTGCCACGGACGGCGCCGGTGCTGCTGCGGAGCCGGTTGAGGTGCACGTCGCCTCGCTCAAGGGCCCGACGTCGATCGGTCTGGTGAGGTTTATGGACCAGGCGGCGAGCGGCGAGACGGATAACGAGTTCGACTTTGCGATCAGCGCCGCAGCCGACGAGATCGTGCCCAAGGTCATTCAGGGCGATGTCGATATCGCCCTAGTGCCCGCCAACGTGGCGAGCGTGCTCTACAACAAGACCGAGGGCGCGGTGCAGGTCATCGACATCAACACGCTGGGCGTGCTGAGCGTTGTGACGGGCGATGCGAGTGTGGCCTCGTTTGGCGATCTGGCGGGCCATACCGTCTATATGACGGGCAAGGGCATCACGCCGGAGTACGTCATGAACTACCTGCTGGAGCGCGCGGGCCTGACCGGCCAGGTGACGCTCGAGTTTAAGAGCGAGCCCACCGAGGTGCTGTCGGCCCTGCTTGCCGATCCGTCTGCTGTGGGCGTGCTGCCCGAGCCGTTCAAGACCGCCGCCATCGCCAAGAGCGAAGGCAAGCTGTCGGCTCCGGTAAGTCTGACCGATGTGTGGGATGAGCTGGCAGGTGACATGGGCTCGCGCCTGCTGACGGGCGTGACCGTGGTGCGCCGTTCCTTTGCCGAGGAGCATCCCGACGCCGTGGCGGAATTCTTGCGCTGCCATGAGGCGAGCGTGAAAGCCGTCAATGCGGCGCCGGCAGATTGGGCTCAGGCCGTGGTCGATGCGGGCATCGTGGATAACGCCACGATTGCCGAAAAGGCGATTCCCGGGTGCATGCTCGTGTGCCAGACGGGGAAGGATATGAAGGCGGCGCTCGGTGGGTACCTGCAGGTGCTGGCCGATGCGGACGCGAGCGCCGTGGGCGGCAAGCTCCCGGCTGACGATTTCTACTACATGGAGTAGCCCGTGCGTGCGTTTGCTCGACAAATGACAGAGCGTATGAAGGCGGTGGCGGCAGCAGGTGCCGTCGCCGCCTTTTGGCTTGCCGTGTGGCTGCTGGTGGCGGCGTTGGTAGCGCAGCCGCTGATCTTGCCGGGGCCGGGTGCTGTTGCCTTGGCGCTGCTGCGCCTGGTGTGCGATGGCGGTACCTGGGCGATTTTGGCGGGCTCGGGCGCGCGAATATTGGGCGGGCTGGCGCTTGCCGCGGTGTGCGGCGGCGTGCTGGCGGGAGTCTCGGTGCGGTCGCGTGCGTTTGCGCACCTGGTGGCTCCGGCACTGTCGTTTGTAAAGGCGACGCCGGTTGCCTGCGTGGTGGTCCTGCTGCTCATTTGGTTGGGGTCGGCACGTGTGAGCATCGCGGCGGTCTTTTTGATGGCGCTGCCGGGCGTATATTTCTCGCTGGTCGAGGGTTTGACGCAGGTTGATCAGTCACTGGAGCAGATGTTTCGTCTGCATGGAGTGCGGGGATGGCGCCTGTTTTGCGCCCATACCTGGCGCGAAGTCCTGCCGTTTGTGCTTTCGTGCGCCCGCGCCGTGATCGGCATGAGTTGGAAGGCCGGTGTGGCGGCGGAGCTCATCGGCATGGCGACGGGCACCGTGGGTGAGCGCATCTATCAGGCAAAGCTTTTGATTGAGACGGCAGATCTGCTGGCGTGGACCGTGTTGGTCGTGGCGGCATCGTGGGCATGTGAGCGCGTGCTAGTGTGGCTGCTGCGGGTTTCGGGGCCCGTGGCGTGGCATGTTGCCGTGCGGGCGCATGGGCATGGATTGCGTGGGCGTGCGGGGGCTGCGAGCGATGGCACTTCAGCGGAGCTTGCGCTTGCCGTGGGCGATCGCGCGCCCTGGGCGCCGGCGCTGGATGGTCTGGTGCTCAACGTGCCCGCGGGTGGGCGTATCTGTGTGATGGGCGCTTCGGGCATGGGCAAGTCGACGCTGCTTTCGTTGGCAGCGGGGGAGTGCGCGCCGTGCTCGATGGTGTTTCAGGATGCACGCTTGGTCGAGCCCGCCGCGGCGCTGGATAACGTGCTAGTGTGCGCCGATGCACGCGTGGACGCCTCGAGTGCTGCGGCCCTGTTGCGCCTGCTGGTGCCGGGGGTCGATGTACATGCTCGCGTGGCCGAGCTTTCGGGCGGGCAGCGCCGTCGCGTCGAGATCGCTCGAGCCCTGCTGTGCCCGGGCGGCGCGGTGATTCTTGACGAGCCCTTTACCGGTTTAGACACCGCTGCGCGCGACGCATGCGCCGAGGTCGTGCTCGACTTGCTCGACGGCCGTATGCTGCTGCTTGCCTCGCACGATGTCGCCGACGCTCAGGCCCTCGATATCTCGGACATCATCACGCTCTAAATACTAACTCAGCAACAAAATGATTCGTTTTCCTCCGCTCCCATGGGGTCGGGTGTGCTATTCTATCTGCGGGGTAATACTTAGGAATACCAAGTAATACCAATGCAGCAGAAACAAACTCCGGATGCGGGCCAATCGGGTTGCCTTCACAGCCCGTCGCCCAGCCGCGTGGCCCGCATCTATCCGCACCACCGTCGTTTCAAAAAGGAAGCGCCATGGCAGAACACATGACCCCGGTTGTCGCGAAGGTCTTGCCCGAGGAAAAGGCGGCCTTCGCGGCGGCAACCCAGCTCGTGGGCACCACGCCGTCCAACGCCATCCGCATGTTTATCGCCGCGTTCAATCGCTGCGGCACCTTCCCGTTCGACATTTCACCCAACGGGGCTTTTGGCGCTGCGCCCGATTCTCATCAACAATGACTGTCCCCAAGTGCCGGGTTTTGAGGAGGTTGGCATGCTCAATGCGCTGGTTTGGGCGCTTGCCTGTTTTGGTGTCGTCGCTGCCGATATTGCCCTGAGCATTGTTTTGTTCTCCGCGCTGGACATCGTGTCGGCACTGACGGGTTTCCCGATCGACAATCTCGATATTCAATGGTTTCAGGCCGCCGCTCAGACGGCGTCGTTTTTGATGGCGCTGCTGTGGTGGCGCTATCTGTGGCCCCGCTCCTTCATGGCGCGCCGGCAAGGTGAACGCCCGCTCGGCGGGGGAGCAAATGCTGCATGGAAGCGCATCGCATGCGTTGTCGTGATCGGCCTATCCATGCAGGTGGTCATTAGCTACCTATGCGACGGCGTGCTGTCGCTGCTGCCCGAGGTCGCGGCGGACTATAGCGAGCTCGTCGAGGAAACAGGCTTGGGCGATACCAACCTTCTTGCCGTCCTGACCACGGTGCTCGGCGCTCCGTTTTGCGAGGAGTTGCTGGTGCGCGGCATTGTTTTTGAGTTTTCGCTACGAGCGTTTAATCCGCAGTGCCGCCCGCTTTGGAAGCGCCGGCGTCGTGCGAGCGCGCAGGAGGGCGCCATGGTGCCCTGGGCGGCACCAAGCACGTGGGGTATCGCCGCGGCGATTGTGCTGCAGGCGGCAATCTTCGGTTTTATGCACATGAACTGGGTGCAGGGCTGCTACGCGGGTGCCGCCGGCCTCATCTTTGGTTGGGTGCTCGTGACGACCGGAAAGCTCCGCTACACGATCCTGCTGCACTTTGCCTTTAATGCCGGGTCGTATTTCATGACGTTGCTCTGGTTTGTGAACACACCGTTCGACGTGATAATCACGGTCGCTATCGCCGGCGTCATCCTCGTTGAGGCAATGCGCTCGCTGCGCCACGCGTGTGGGATGGACGCAGCGAGCGCACCGCTGCCCTAGTTGCGACGCCCGCCTCCGTTGGCGCCCTGACGCCCCTGGGCCGCGCGATTACGCCCGGCAGTGTTCTGTGCACGCGACATGCCGCCGTGCCCCTTGCTGCCTTTGGGTCCCTTGCCGCCAGCACCGCCGTGGGCCTTGCCGCCCTTCTTGCCGGTGCCATGCCCACCGCCAGCAGACGTCTCGCCCGGGCGCGGCGGCACGGGGCGGATTAGACAGTGTTTGGTGTAGCCGATCAGGTCACGACGTCCGGCTTTTTCCAGCGCCTCGCGTACCAGCTTGTAGTTCTCGGGTTTGCGATACTGGATGAGCGCACGCTGCATGGCCTTTTCGTGCGGGTCGCGCGCCACATAGATCGGCTCCATGGTGCGTGGGTCCACGCCGGTGTAGTACATGCAGGTCGACATGGTGGACGGTGTGGGGTAGAAGTCCTGCACCTGTTCGGGCATGTAGCCCATGTCGCGTACGGCCTCGGCCAGGTCCACAGCTTCCTTCATCGTTGAACCGGGGTGGCTCGAGATTAGGTATGGCACTACGTACTGCTTGAGTCCGTATTCGCGGTTCAAGCGTTCAAATTTACGGCAGAACGCGTCGTAGACGGCGCGGCTCGGTTTGCCCATCACGGACAGCACCGCGTCGCTCACGTGCTCGGGTGCCACGCGCAGCTGGCCCGAGACGTGATGCTCCAGCAGCTCGCGCAAAAACTCGTCCGAGGCGTCGGCCATGGTGTAGTCAAAGCGTATACCGCTGCGGACGAAGACCTTCTTGACGCCCGGCAGCTGGCGCAGATCGCGCAGCAGCTGCGTGTAGCCGCTCTCGTCGACCACCATGTTCTTGCACACACTCGGCCACAGACAGCGCTTGTTCTTGCACACGCCGTGCTTGAGCTGCTTGTCGCAGGCCGGACGGCTAAAGTTGGCCGTCGGTCCACCCACGTCGTTGATGTAGCCCTTAAACTCGGGATCGTGCGTGAGCAGCTCGGCCTCGCGCATGATCGAGTCGTGGCTGCGCATCTGCAGTACGCGGCCCTGGTGGAAGGTGAGGGCGCAAAACGAGCACTCGCCAAAACAGCCGCGGTTGGAGCTAATGGAAAATTTGATTTCGGCAA
>DBFVGT010000196.1:0-34514 GCA_048524725.1 Collinsella sp.
CGCGGTGCGTTTTGCCTGCCGTCTGGATTTTATGATCGAGCCTAAGACTAAACAGGCGCTTGCCGAGTGCGCGCCGCTGCTCGATGCTGTGGCGCGCGAGCGCGTGGGCATTGAGCTCGAGGGTATCCTTTCGACCGGCCACGGGGGAGACGCCATGCTGCGCTACCCCGAGCTCATCTGCGCCGCCGTGCCCGAGTTGGCAGCGGGTCGCGGGTTTGATCAGCGCAGCGTCTATCATGCGTTTAACGTTTACGTGCATATCGCCCGTGTGCTGACGGTGGCGGGGGAGTTGGCGCTGTGCGACGGCTTTACACCCTCAATGAGCCTAATGTGGGCGGCGTTTTTGCACGACGTTTCCAAGCCCGATTGCTTTACGGTCGACCATGCGGGCAGCGGACACTTCTACGGTCATCCCGAGCTCGGCGCCAAGAAGGCGCGTGTCATCATGGATCGCCTGGCGCTCTCGCACGATTTGGTGCGCGATGTGTGCCTGCTGATCAAATACCATGACAAGCCGCTGCGCCCCGAGCGCTCCTGCTTGCTCAATATGATGCGCTTGCTTTCGGGCGAGGGCGTCGATACGCCGCGCCTGATGGACGAGCTTATGGACGTTAAGCGTGCCGACACGCTGGGCAAGGCGCCGTCGTGCTTCTATTACGTCGAGACGATCGAAGAGATGCGCTCACTCGCCCATGATTTGTTGGAGGCGGGGGAGCCCTATTCGCTCAAGATGCTTGCTATCAACGGCGGCGACTTGATTCGTGCCGGTGTGAAGCCGGGGCCCGAGCTAGGCCAGCTACTCAACGCCGCCCTCGAAGCCGTTATCGAGGACAACATCCCCAACGATCGCGAAACCCTTTTGGTTCATCTCAACTTGAATTAGCTAATTAGTTGACCTGCGCGTTCCATAACCTGTCGACAATTTTTCGGCAATTTGGAATTTCTTCTTGCGCTGATGTTTTTTGTCCCGTAATATATTTCCTCGCAGCACGGCAGTGCAGATGTCATGTGGCCCGTTCGTCTAGCGGTTTAGGACGCCGCCCTCTCAAGGCGGAGATCACCAGTTCGAATCTGGTACGGGCTACCACTTCTTTTCTGCCGAGGCCTATGGCCCGTTCGTCTAGCGGTTTAGGACGCCGCCCTCTCAAGGCGGAGATCACCAGTTCGAATCTGGTACGGGCTACCACGCATCTGATACCCGGTCTTTCCACGGAAGGCCGGGTTTTTTATTATCAAACAACTGTCTGTCATTCCCGTTTGAACAAGAGCTTTGCGTTCTGCTTATGGCCCTTACGGGTACAATAACCAAGATATTTTGACTGTTAGAAGGAGTCTCATGACGGAGTCCTCTCAGCATACGTCCAAGCCCCAGGTCGAGGTTGAGGCCTCGGGCGGCGATGACAATAAGAGCGCACGCCGCGGCGCAATCTTTATCGGCGTTGTGCTGGTGGGTTATATCGTCTATCTGGTGGTAACCGGGCAGATGGGGCAGTTCTGGGCTGCTATGTCGAGCGTCCAGGCGCCCTGGCTCGTTGTCGCGTGTCTTTGCATGTTCATGTATCTGTTCTTTGGCATTGTGGCCTATGCGATCGCCGTCTGGCTCGACCCCAATTCACCCGTCGGCATTCGCGATCTGATCTCGGTCGAGGCGAGTGGCATTTTCTTTGGCAACCTGACGCCCATGATGATGGGCTCTACGCCTGCCCAGATCTACCGCTTGACCAAAGCGGGCCAAAATGTCGGCGAGGCCGGAGCCACGCAATTCACGCGCTTTATCGTGTATCAGTTTGGCCTCGTTGCCTGGGGCGCTATCCTACTGCTTGCTCGCATGCCGTTTTTTGCCGAGCGCTATGGCGACATGACGCTGCTGTGTGTCTTTAGCTTTGGTGGGCACTGCTGCATCTTGCTTGGCATCTTCGCCGTCGCGCTCATGCCTAAGACCGTCACGCGCGTCGCCCATTGCATCATCAATTGGCTCGAGCGCATTGGTGTCTCGGCCACTAAGATCGAGGGATGGCGCACGTTTGTCGATGGCGAGATCTACTCCTTCTCCGAGAAGTTCAAGCTTTCAGCCGGCCACTTTTCGTCCATGCTGCTCACGGTGGTCATCACCATGTTGCAGCTCGCGTTTTTCTATCTGGTGCCGTATTTCCTGATGCTTGCCTTTGGCCACCACGAGGTCGACTTTTTCTCGGTCATGGCCGCGAGCGCCTTTGTCCAGCTGCTGAGCTCTGCGGTCCCCTTGCCCGGTGGAACTGGTGGCGCCGAGGGCGGCTTTGCATTGTTCTTGGGTCATTTCTTTGGGTCGGCATCGACCGCCGGCTATCTGCTGTGGCGCCTCATTACGTTTATCGCGCCGACCATATTGGCTGCGCCCCTGCTGGGCCTTAAGAGCGCCCACAACGAGAGCATCCATGCGCGCTGGGATCGTGTGATGCGCAAGCTCGGCCGTACGCCTCAGACGCCCTCTGCGCCCACTAAGCCGCACCCCACGAATGCTGTTACCGTTGATCCCAGGAAGCACGCTCAGAAGGCTTCTGGGACCGCTAAGCCGGCTCATAAAGCCTATGTGCGCCAGACGGGCGACGGTATCCGCGTATCTCCGTCGGCGCTCAATAAGAAGAAGCACCCTAAGTCGCGGTAGGGCAGTCGTGCGTTCTTCATGATGCGGGGCATATTTGAGCTGTATGGGGGATAATCCTCTTACGTAGATTATCTCTCATCTGTTGATGAATGCACGTATATCGAAGGGACACGCCCATGGCCACCAGCAAACCGCGTATTGATCGCCGCATCGTTCGCAGCCGCAATGCCATCCTTTCCGCTTTCGAGCGCCTGCTCATGGAAAAGCCGCTGGCAGACATTACGGTGAGTGCCATCGCGCGCGAGGCCAATGTCGACCGTAAGACCTTTTACGTTCACTTTGGTACGGTTGACGGCCTGCTCGATGCCATTGCCGTCGATGTGGTGGAGATGATTGTCGACTCGGTCGAGAAAACGCTTGCTTCCATGGACGGTGACACCAACGAGCGCGCCCTGGGCGCGGCGGCGACCTTCTTTAAAACCGTTAACGAGGCGCTGTGCAACAACCTGGTGCTCAATCGTCAGCTGATCGAGAATATTCCGCTCGATGATTTTATGGCTCGTCTTCGTGCGCCGCTCGAGCACGAGATTGCCGAGCGCGATCTGCTGCCCCACGGTCTCAAGGACGAGATGTTCGACTACTATCTGGCGTTTTTGCTGTCGGGTATTATCGGAATCTATCGCACATGGGCGCTGTCTGACGGCTCGGTTCCTATCGAGCGCGTCTCGGAGGTCGCCAACGACCTGACTCTCAATGGCCTGTCGAGTCTGGAATCTCGCTTGGATTAGGCGCAGGCTCGAGTTCGCGAGGCGCTTGTCGGGGTGCAGCCCGATCGACCAGGCGACGAGCATCCCGCCGAAGCAGTCGATGACCGGGCTCAGGTAGACCTTCTCGCCGCCCGGGAGCCTGAACTCGGTGATGTCGGTGAGCCACAGCAGGTTGGGCTCGTCGGCGTGGAAATTCCTGTTTACGAGGTTCTCCGGCGCCTTGTAGACCTCGCCGGCGTAGGAGCTGTAGCCTGAGGATCCTTAAAAGAAAGTCCAGTTTATCCTTTCCACCCCAATTGGGAATCCTCCGATGC
Source organism: Collinsella sp. (assembly GCA_048524725.1). Taxonomy (GTDB): domain Bacteria; phylum Actinomycetota; class Coriobacteriia; order Coriobacteriales; family Coriobacteriaceae; genus Collinsella. The sequence continues at coordinate 3,666 of DBFVGT010000196.1, forward strand.
GCCTTCGCACGCTCGCATGACCTCGATACCGTGCGAGCGTGCGAACTCGACGAGCTCTGCGTTGCGGGCGTTAATGGTGCCGAAGGCGGCGGGGCACACGATAAGGCGCGCGCAGTGGACGAGGAGCTTTTTGGCGCGGGCTATGGTTTTATCCCCGATCGGCTCGAAGGCGCGCTCGGCCACGCATTCCGCCGCCAGGTCGCGCGCTAGCTCGCAGTCGATGTCCCCTTCGTGCAGAACGCCCGTGTAGAACGCCTTGCCCTGCCGGATGAGCTGGCGAAACACAGCCGACCCCGTACCTGCGCCGGCGATGACGAACGTGTGCGCATCGCCGTGCGGGCGTCCAATTTCCACGCTGCCGAAGCGCTCGTTGAAGGTGCCATGTTGAAGGCCGTAGAGCTCGCCAATCGTCTCGCGCGTGAATATGTCCTCGGGTACGCCGGCGCGGAAGACCCGGCCGTCCTTCACGCAAATTACCTTGTCGGCGCTTTTCTGCGCGAGCTCGAGTTCGTGGATGGACATGATGACAGCCACATTCCGCGATTTCGCAAGGTGGCGAAGTATTCGCAGCAGGTCGATCTGGTAGCGGATATCGAGATACGACGTGGGCTCGTCGAGCACGAGCACACGCGGATCCTGCGCGATGGCGCGTGCGAGTATGACGCGCTGGCGTTGCCCGTCGCTTATCTGCATGAAGTCGCGCTCGGCGAGCTCTTCCACATGTGCGGTTTTCATGGCCTCGTCGACCCGACTATGGTCGTTGGGCGAGAGTGTGCCCATTCGCCCGGTGTAGGGATGCCTTCCCGCCTCTACGATATCGCGGCAGGTGAGGAGCTCGGTCCGGGGGCGATCTGTCAGCATAACGGCAAGGTTCCTTGCGAACTCCGCCGTCTTCCATCGGGAAATCTCCCGCCCGTCGAGCTCGACCGCGCCGGCAAGCGGTGCCAGATGGCGTGTGATGGTTTTCAAGATGGTCGACTTGCCCGAGCCGTTCGGCCCGATGAGCGCCACGACGTCGCCCGCGCGAACCTCCAGATCGACGCCTTCGACTACGACCTTCTTGTCGTAGCCCGCCGACAGGTCGCTTATGCGGAAAAGCGGCGCTTCGTCAGCCTGCGTTTCGACCGGAGTTTCGAGGTTCGGCTCCGCTCGGAGGAGGCGTTCCGCGCGGAGTTCCGCACGAGCCGAAAGTGCCTTCTGGCGCTTTCGTGCGAGCTCAGGACTGTCTAAGCACGGAATGTCCCCTCCGAGCGTTTTGGGCCGCGGCACGAATCCCCCCATCTACCTCACCCGCTTCTTCAACATGAGCGCGATAACCACCGGAGCGCCGAAGATGGCGGTGACGGCGCTGATGGAAAGCTCGACGGGAGAGAACAGCGTGCGCGCGATCAAATCGCAGCCCGCGCAGAAGATGGCGCCTCCCAAGAAGCACGCAGGAATCACGCGGATGGGCTTCGACGACTTTAGCGCCGACTTCACGAGATGCGGAACCGCGATGCCTACGAACGACACCGGACCAGCGAACGCGGTCACGCAGGCGGAGAGCATGCTCGCTAGAAGGACGAGCACCACGCGGAAGCGTTCGACGTTCACGCCGACGCTTTTCGCGTAGGCTTCTCCCTGTTGGAAGGCGGAAAGGGGCTTCGATATCGCGAATACGCATGCGCTCACGGTAATCACCACGACCGCGATGACCGCGATGTCGTCCCAGCTCGAACCCGAGAAGCTACCCAAAGACCAGTTGTGCAGGTTCACGATGGACTGGTCGTCGGCGAAGGCGATGAGGAAGTTCGTCGCCGCCGAGCAGATGTATCCCACCATGACGCCCGCCACGATGAGCATGGCCATGGAACTTATGCGCCGTGCGATGAGGAGCACGAAGCCGATGGTGATAAGCGAGCCCAGAAACGCTGCGGCCACCATGGCCGGCGAGGACATGGCCTGGTTCGCGCCCAGAAGTACGATCATCGTAAGCGCGACGACGAACTTTGCGCCCGAGGAGACGCCCAAGATGAACGGGTCGGCGATGGGGTTGTTGAAAAACGTCTGCAGCAGGAACCCGGAAAGCGAAAGTGCCCCGCCGAGAAGCACGGCTGAAAGCACGCGCGGCAGGCGAATCTCCCAGATGACCTGGCTTTCCATGGAATTGGCCGCGCCGCCCGAAAGGATGCCGGGGATGTGGTCTGCGGGCACGAGCACGCTCCCGATGCACAGGTTGGCCCCGACGAGCACGATGAGGGCAACAGCGAGCAGCGCCGTCACGACGCGACACCGTGCGGCGCGCCCCGATTCGTCGTATGCCATGGAAAGTCGGCTTCTCATGGTGCTAGCCGAGCTCCCTCAGATAATGGAAGTCGCTCGCGTCATCGCCGGTGAACGCCCCGTGCAGCTCGTCGATAATGTCGGCTGTAGAAGTCATCTGCTGGTACATGTCGGCGCTTGTGACCCAGACGTTGCCGTTCTTCACGGCTTTGAACTGCGACAATAGCGCGTTTTTGCCTACGAAGTCGTTCAAGGTGGCAACCGATTCGTCGATGGTGCCGTTGTAGACGATGATGTCGGCATCCTTCGCCGTCGCGTAGAAGCGCTCCATTTCGAGCGTTACTGACGAACCTGACGTCGACGCCGTCTGCGCGTCATCGAGCGCATAGCTGCCGCCTGAAAGCTCGATCATCTGCGCCACGTAGTCGCCCGCCCGCCGCGTGACGGCGGCTCCGTTCGAGTTAATGTAGAAATACGCCACGGTTTTACCTGACGACGCGAGCCCCGACGTTTGCTCGACGCGGGCCTTCTGCTCGTTGAACAGGTGCGCGGCCTCGTCTTCCTTGTCGAATAGGACGCCGAAAAGCTTAATCCACTCAACGCGCCCGAGTGCTTCGGGCTCGCTCGACGACTGTTCGGTGAGCACGACGAGCCCGAGCTTCTGCAGCTTTTCCTTCACATCGGGCGTGTGGTTGATCATGGTGTTCTCGATGGCGAGCGTGCAGCCCGAGGCCGATATTCGCTCGTAGTCGGGCGCGCTGTACTTGCCGCCGTAGGCGATCGCCCCACTTTCGAGTGCGCTTTTGAAGCCCACGACCGAGCAGTCGTCGGCCTTCGTGCCCGACATGATGATATTGTCGTTCGCATCGAGCGCGTCGACTAGGCACATCGTCGCCGACGACACGAGGTACACTTTGTCGGCGGGGCGCCTTATGACCGCGATGTCGGAGCTCAACCCATCAGGTACCTTCGCATCTTGCGGCACCACGAGGAAACGTTCTCCATTCGAAACGCAGATAAGCCGCAGACCGCCTTCGAACTCGTCGACAGTGAAGTGCTCGGCGTATTCAAGCTGAAGCGCCCCCGTCGGCTCCCAGCCACAGCCCAAATCGGCGTTGTGGAAGTCGGCCGCGGCGCTTGAAGCCGTTCCCGCAGGGGAGCCGCCGCTTGCATCGTCGCCCGATTTCTCCTTCATGGTGGATGAGTCGAAGTGGATCGTGTAGTCGATGGTGTGCGGCGTCGACATGGCGACGGTCTCGGCCGACACGGCGATGTCCTCGTCGAGCGTGACGGGTATCTCGAACGTGGAGTTGCCGCCGTCGTTTACGGGCGCGTAGTCCACGCCGTCGACGGTCATCTTGTCGTAGTTCGAACTCGACCAGGTGATGGTCGCGGTGTAGGTGTCGCCATCCTTCACAATTGTGGTGGGTGAGGCGATGCTTGCGCGCCCTGACCCGCCGGAAAGCGAGACATTCACAGTGTATTCCTGAGAGCCCGCCGTGCCACCGGTCGCGTTCGGGCTCGCACTGCACCCCGCGAAGGGAAGCGCGAGCAGGGCGACGAGAACGCAGGCGATCGCGCGCGCCGCGATGCTGCGGCGCTTCCTGTTTTCCCCCTTGGGGAGAATCAACCGCATGGCGTTACTTCAGTGCGTCGGCGCGCAGATCGACGCCGGCGGATTCGAACACGAGCGTGCGGTCGTACCACTGCTCTTTTCTAATACTCCACGCGGCACAGGCGGTGTCCTCGTCGAGCGCATCAACGGGCACGTCGTAGGTGTACTTGCCTTCCGCGTTTTCCACATAGGGGATGAAGTCGGCCTCGCTCGCGGCGGCAGCCTCGTCGCCCGTGCCCAAGAAGAGCTTGCCGTAGCCCGTGCCGGAAAGCGTCATCACGCAGTGCATGGAGCCGTTTTCCACGATGAGCTGGGCGTCCACAATCCTGAACATGTTCGAGCTGGAATCTACGGTGATCGGATAGGTGCCGTCGGCCACCTTGTCGGCGGTGATGGGGGCAGCGCTTGCGCCCTCGGTCGCATCGGCCGCCTGCTCGGTCTTTTCCTGGGAATCGGTATTGCTTGCCTTTGCGCTGTCGCTTGAATTTCCGGCGCAGCCGGCGAGCGAGAACGCGAGAAGCGCCGCCGACAGGGCGAAGACGAGGGTTTTCTTCAACATGGAGGGGTTCCTTTCAATCGCTTCTACCGCCCGCGCCGTGCGGTGGGCGGGCGGGATGCGAATGCAACGGGCATGCGCCGTCGGTCGGGGAAGGCGCATGCCCGTTGCACGGGGACGCGACCGGCGCCCCCGTGCGCGGCGAGTTTACAGCTTGGCGATGGCGTCGTCCACGTGCGAGACGTAGATGTCGTCGACCGCGGCGTTCTGTCCCAGACCCTGGAGCAGGCACGTCACTTCGAAGCCGGCGGCCACGAACTTCGCAGCCCAGCTGTCGGGGTCGGTCTCGTCTGCCATGTCGTTGTTCGCGTGGTCGCCCGCGACCACCATGAACGGCGCGAGCACGGCCTTCTTGTACCCTGCGGCGCTCGCAGCGGCGATAACATCCTCGCAGGTCGGTTCAGCCTCGACGGTGCCGACGAAGAACTGCGTCAAGCCCTCGTTTTTGAACACTTCCTGCATCTTGGCATAGTCGGCGTTGGAATCGGCTTCGGTGCCGTGGCCCATGAGGCACAGCGCCGTCTTGCCGTCGTCGAAGGACGCCATGTTCTCCTTAATGGCTGCGGCCACCTTCTTGTAGTCGTCGTCGGAGGTGAGCAGCGGGTCGCCGAGCGAGATCTTGTCGAACTTGTCGGCGTACTTGTCGAGCTCGTCTTTCACGTCGGCGTATTCCAGGCCAGCCATGAGATGCGTCGGCTGCACGACGATTTCCTTCACGCCGTCTTCCACGCAGCGGTCGAGCGCCTCGGTCATGTTGTCGATCGTGATGCCGTCGCGCTTCTTCAGTTTGTCGATGATGATCTGCGCGGTGAAGGCGCGGCGGATGTCGTAGTCCTGCCAGTACTTCTCGCGGATAGCGTCTTCGATGGCGCCGATGGTGATGTGGCGCGAGTCGTTGTAGCTCGTGCCGAAGCTCGTGACGAGAATGACCGGCTTCACGGCCTTCTCCTTTTCGCTCGATTTCTCGGGACTCGCGGAGGTGCTGGAGCAGCCCGCGAGCGCGAATCCGGCGAGCGCGACGGCTCCGGTTGCTGCGGCGCCCATGAAGCCGCGGCGTGACATCTGGTCGGACATGGTTTTCCCTTTCCTCGGTTTGCCGGTCCCCCGGCGACAGTTGCTTATCGGCACAAGCGAAAGAAAAGCGCGCTCGTCCGCAAAGGGATAGTGCGCCTGTTTCTTGCATTCGAAAGGGAAGCGCACTCCTCGGGGTTCACAAGGAGATAACGCCACGGCGATGCCGTGAGGAAAAGGCGAAGCAGTCTGGCTTGGGACGCGAGGCGGTTCGCCCGCGCGTCCTACACAGTAATGTCCCTTGCCCAGGATTCCCACCTGGTTCCCTCCGCAAGCCAGCGCGGGCTGTGTGGGCGCCGCGCCGGTCATTTCCTTTTATTCGATTGTCATATGCTCGTTGCCGAAACTACCACTATGATAGTGGGCGTTTGTGGGCGTGTCAAAGCCAGGGCGGGCGGCATTGCGCCTCCTGCCTACGTATTTGCGCCGATTGCCGCTGCGGGCGCCGTGTCTTGCCTGCTGCGCGAAGGGCGGCGTAAACGGTTGCGATGAGAAACGGGAAGGGAAGGCTCGGATGATTCATATCGTTGGCGCAGGTTCGGGCGCCGCCGACCTTATCACGCTGCGCGGGGCGCGTCTTCTGCGCGCGGCCGACGTGGTCGTTTGGGCGGGGAGCCTTGTGAACCCCGAGCTGCTCGCCGAGTGCAAGGAATCCTGCGTCGTCTACGACAGCGCGCACATGACCTTGGAGGAAGTGCTCGACGTGATGTGCGAGGCGGATGCGCGGGGCGAGGAAGTGGTGCGCCTGCACACGGGCGACCCGTGCCTGTACGGCGCCATCCAGGAGCAGATGGACGCGCTCGACGCGCGCGGCGTGGACTACGAGGTGGTGCCCGGCGTGTCGAGCTTTTGCGGTGCCGCGGCGGCGCTTCGCCAGGAATACACGCTGCCGGGAATCAGCCAGTCGGTCGTGATCACGCGGCTTTCCGGGCGCACCTCCATGCCCGCGGGCGAGGACATGCGCACCATGGCGGAAAGCGGCTCGACTATGGTCATCTTCCTGAGCTCGGGTATGCTCGCCGAGCTTTCCGCCGAGCTTTTGGCCGCGGGCCGCAGCTCCGACGAGCCGGCGGCGCTCGTGTACAAGGCGACCTGGCCTGAGGAGCGCGTGGTGCGCTGCACAGTGGGCACGATCGCCGATGCGGGCGCGCGAGAGGGCATCGACCGCACGGCGCTCGTGGTGGTGGGCCGCGTGCTCGGAGCTCGCGGCGGGCTTGCGCACAACGGCGGGCAAGCGGAGTCGTACGAGCGCAGCAAGCTTTACGACCCTTCGTTTGCCACGGGGTATCGAAAGGCGAGCAGCTAGCGTGGCCTTCGAGCACTACATATATACCGGGACAACCCGCCTGCGCTGCGGCTACACGACGGGGAGCTGCGCCGCGCTCGCGGCGAAGGCGGCCTGCGAGATGCTCTTGTCACGAAAGCCCGTCGGCCGCGTGTCGATCGTCACCCCCGGCGGGCTGCCCGTCGAGGCGAACGTGGTTGACGCATGCATCGGCGAGGGGTGCGCCCAGTGCGCCGTGCGAAAGGACGCAGGCGACGATGCCGATGTGACCGACGGCGTGCTCGTGTACGCGCGCGTGGAACATGCGGGGTCGGGCACGGGCGCTGCGGGCAGCAAGGGCGTGCCCACGCGCGAATCGGAAGTTTCCGTCGATGGCGGCGTGGGCGTGGGGCGCGTGACGTTGCCCGGGCTCGAGCAGCCGGTGGGGGCGGCCGCCATCAACGCGACGCCGCGCGCGATGATCACTTCGGCGGTGCGCGAGGTGTGCGCCGCGCACGGCTTTTCTGGAAATATTGCTGTGACGATTTCGGTACCCGAGGGCGTTTCCCTTGCCGAAAAGACCTTCAACCCGCACCTGGGGATAGAGGACGGCATTTCCATTCTGGGCACGACGGGCATTGTCGAGCCGCGCAGCCTCGCTGCCCTGCGCGACAGCATCGAGCTCGAGATCCGGCAGCATGCGGCTATGGGGCGGCGCGGAGTCGTGCTCACGCCCGGCAACTACGGCGGGCAGTTCATCTCGGGGCATTTCCACCTAAACGGTGCGCCGGTGGTCTTCATCTCCAACTTTGTGGGCGATGCGATTGATTGCTGCGTTCGCGAGGGATTTACCAATGTCCTTCTTGTGGGACACATCGGCAAGCTGGTGAAGGTTGCGGGCGGCATCATGGACACCCATTCGCGTACCGCCGACTGCCGCGCGGAGATTCTGGCCGCCCACGCGGCCTTGGCCGGCGCGGGCGCGAAGACCGTGCGCGAGATCATGTCGTCGGTCACGACCACGGCGGCGCTCGAGGTAATCGAGGCCGCCGGCGTGGGGGACGCTGCGCGCGCCTCGCTCGCTGCGGCAATCGATGACAGGTTGCGCCGCCGCGCGGCGGGCGCATGCGACATCGCCGCGGTCGTGTTCGACGCCGAGCGCCGAGAGCTTTTCCGCACGTCGGGCGCCGATGCAGTTATCGGGGAATTGGGGGCTACGTATGAGTAAAGGCGTGCTGTACGGGGTGGGCACGGGGCCTGGCGACCCCGAGCTGCTCACGATCAAGGCCGTCCGCACAATCGAATCGTGTCCGGTCATCGCCGCACCGCAGACGGCGGACGGGGCCATGGTCGCGCTCGACATCGTGCGCGGCGCCGTCGACCTTACAGACAAGACGGTGATCCCCGTGCGATTCTCGATGACGCGCGACGTTGAGCGCCGCGCGGCCGAGCATGCCTCGCTTGTTCGCGAGCTTGTCGCGCACCTGGATGCGGTCCGTGACGTCGCACTGCTGAACCTGGGGGACCCGAGCATCTACGCCACCTTCCAGCGCATAGCGCCCGACGTGCGCGCCCGCGGGTTCGAGGCGCGCGCCATTCCCGGCGTGCCGAGCTTCTGCGCGGTCGCCGCGGCGCTCGAGCGCGACCTCACGCCCGAGATGTCGTCGCCTCTGCACATCGTGCCCGGCGGCTACGACGACGTGCGCCGCGCAATCGGCTGGCCGGGGGCGAAGGTGGTCATGAAGGCGCGCCGCTCGCTTGCGGACACGAAGCGCATCCTTCGCGAGGAGGGCGCCTTCGACGGTGCCGAGCTCGTAGAGGACTGTGGGCTTCCGGGCGAGCGCGTGTACTGCTCGCTCGACGATGTGCCCGATCGGGGCAGCTACTTCTCGACGATGGTGGTGCGCTAGATGAGGGTTTCCTGCATAGCGTTCACTGAGAGGGGGTATGCGTTGGCGGAGCGCACCGCACGCGCGCTTTCCGATTGCGCGCAGACAGGTGAAGATGACCCTGGCTGGGACGTTTCCGTTTCGCGCGGGTTCGGCGAGGGGAAGGCCGACCTGCGCGCATGGACGGCGCTCGCGTGGGAAGCGTCGGACGCGCTCCTGTTCGTGGGCGCGGCGGGCATCGCCGTGCGGGCGATCGCGCCGCATGTCGCCTCGAAGGCAAGCGATTCCGCGGTTGTGGCGATCGACGAGGCGGGGCGCTTTGCCGTCCCGCTTTTGTCGGGGCATTTGGGCGGTGCGAACGAACTTGCGCAAACTGTGGCACGCGCGGCAGGGGCCATCCCCGTCATCACCACGGCGACCGACGTCCGCGGCGTGTGGGCGGTGGATACGTGGGCGCGCTGTGCGGGGCTCGCCGTTTCGAATCCCGAGGCCATCAAGCGAGTGTCGGCGCGGCTGCTTTCGGGCGGGCGCGTGGCGCTCTATTCCGACATGCCGATTTCGGGACAGCCGCCTGAGGGAGTTGACATTGCGTCCGACCGCGCTCGGGCCGATATCGTCGTGTCGCCGTTCGCTGGCGCGAATGCAGGTGCGTCCGTTCGCGCAGCGGAGACGACGGGCGATGTTGTGCCCGCCGGTGAGACGGGGAAGCCGGCGGGCGTGCGGGCGCAGGAGCCTGCGCCCGAGCCGCTTCGCCTTGTCGTGCCCTGCATCGTTGCGGGCATAGGGTGCCGTCGCGGTGCGTGCGCCGAAGCGATCGGGGAGGCGTTTCTTCTCGCGTGCGGGCAAGCGGGTATCTCGCCTTCGGCCGTGCGCGAGGCGGCGACGATCGACGTGAAGGCGCACGAGGAGGGTCTGCTCGCCTTCTGCCGCGCGCGCAAGATTCCGCTTGCGACGTATTCCGTAGAGGAGTTGTCGCAGGTCGAAGGCAGCGTTTCGCCATCTGATTTCGTGCGCGCGACGGTGGGGGTCGACAACGTGTGCGAGCGCGCGGCGCTCGCGGACGGGGGCAAACTTATCTTCCCGAAGCTCGCTCACGGCGGCGTGACCGTCGCGTTTTCCAAGGTAACTATCGAACTTTCGTTTAAGGAGCTGTGATGGGAAAGCTCTTCGTGGTGGGGATCGGCCCGGGCGGCCCCGACGGCATGACGATTGCGGCTCGGCGCGCGCTCGAGGCGGCCGACATCGTTGTGGGGTACACGAAATACGTGGAGCTCGCGCTCGCCGCCGTGCCCGACGCGGCGCATCTCGCAACGCCGATGATGCACGAGGTCGAACGGTGCCGCCTGGCGCTTTCGCGCGCGCAGAGCGGAGAAGCCGTGGCGCTCGTGTGCAGCGGTGACGCGGGCGTGTACGGCATGGCGAGCCCCGTGCTGGAGCTTGCTGAGGACTACCCCGATGTAGACGTGGAAGTTATCGCCGGGGCCACCGCGGCTCAGAGCGGGTCGGCGGTGCTCGGCGCCCCGCTTGCCCACGACTTCGCGGTCGTGTCGCTCTCCGACCTGCTCACGCCGTGGGAGGTCATCGAGCGCAGGCTCGCCGCCGTGGCGAGCGCCGACTTCTGCATCTGTTTGTACAACCCGCGCAGCAGAAAGCGCGCCGACAGGCTCTCGCGCGCGGCGAAGATTATGCTCGAATGGAAGGCCCCCGACACGCTCTGCGGCTGGGTACGCAACATCGGGCGCGAGGGGCAGCAGTCGGGCATGTGCAGGCTCTCCGAGCTGGGGGAGTTCGACGCCGACATGTTCACCACCGTGTTCGTCGGCAACGCGGACACGAAGCGCGTAGACGGCCGTATGGTCACGCCGCGCGGGTATCGGGAGATTCCATGCGAAAGGTAACGATCATCGGGGCGGGGCCCGGAAACCCCGACTTGCTCTCGCGCGCGGCGCTCGACGCGATCGACATCGCCGACGTGGTCATCGGCGCTCATCGCGCGCTTGTCAGCATCGACGTGCCGCCCGACGTGGTGAGATGCGAGCTCGTGAAGACGGCGGACATCGTCGCCGCTCTCACCGATGCGGCGTCGTGGCAGCGCGCCGTGGTCGTGATGACGGGCGATGTGGGGCTGTTCAGCGGCGCGCGCCGCCTGGTGGAGGCGCTCTCCGGCGACGCGCAGGTGGACGTGCGCGTCATTCCCGGCATAAGCTCAGCGTCGTATCTCGCCGCGCGCCTCGCGCGCCCATGGCAGGATTGGCGCTTCGCGAGCGCTCACGGCGTGGCGTGCGACATCGTGGCCGAGGCCGAGCGCGCAGGTGAGCTCTTCCTCGCCACGTCGGGCGGGGAAGACCCTTCGCGGCTTTCGGGCGAGCTTGTGCAGGCGGGCTTCGGGGACGCGCGCGTGACGGTGGCCGAGCGCCTGTCGTACCCCGACGAGCGCATCACCTGCGCGACCGCAAGTGAAATCGCAGGTCAGACGTTCGACGACTTGAACGTGATGCTTATCGAGTTCGCAGGCTGCGCCGGGTCGCCTGCGGGCTCTAGCGCAGCCTCCGAGGCGCCGGCCGGCGCGCCTGCGCCCGCGGCGGCTTCTTTCGCGGCGGACTCTGCGGGCGCATTCCGCGCCGCGAGCTCCCGCTGGCCGTACGCTTCCTCGGGCATTCCCGACGAGCTCTTCACCCGCGGCGACGTTCCCATGACCAAGCAGGAGGTGCGCGCCGTCGCGCTCGCGAAGCTGCGCCTTACCGCGACCGACACCGTGTGGGATGTCGGCGCCGGCACGGGGAGCGTTTCGATCGAGGCGGCGCTCGTCGCGCGAGCGGGGTCGGTATGGGCGGTCGAGCGCAACGCGGCCGGCGTGCGGCTCATCCGAGAGAACGCGGATGCATTCGGGTGCGGCAACGTGCATGCGGTCCCCGGTGTCGCCCCCGAAGCGCTCGCGAAACTGCCCGTCCCCGACGCCGTGTTCGTCGGCGGGAGCGCGGGCGAGCTTCCCTCCATCGTGGAGGCGGCGCTCGAGAAGAACTCGCAGGTTCGCCTGTGCGTGCCATGCGTCACCGTTGAGACGCTCACCGAGGCGTGCGCGCTCCTCTCGGGTTCGCGCTTTAAGGGGTTCGAGGCGTGCCAGGTGTCGGCCGCCCGTGCCGAGGCTGTAGGCTCGCACCATCTTATGAAGGCGCAAAACCCCGTGTTCCTCGTCAGCGCGCGTGGTGCGGGCGCGGATGCCGAGGAGCTTGCCGAAGTCGGCGCGCTTGCTGAGTCGCCTGTCGGGGAGGACCTATCTGTCGAGGGGAACCCATCCGTTGAGGTAGTCTCGCTTGCTAACTGCAACGCCGCAGGTGGGGAAGGCGGTGCCCGGTGAGCACGTTCATTCCGCGCTTCATGGTCGCTGCGCCCTCGAGCGGGAGCGGCAAGACGGTCGTCACGTGCGCGCTCCTGCGCGCGCTCGCGCGCCGCGGCCTTGCATGCGCGGCCTTCAAATGCGGCCCCGACTACATTGACCCGCTCTTTCATCGCCGCGTCGTGGGTGCGCGCTCGGGCAATTTAGACGGCTTCTTCACCGACGCCCCGACGCTGCGCGCCCTGCTCGCACGCGGCGCCGCGGGCGCGGATGTCGAGGTGCTCGAGGGGGTTATGGGCTTCTACGACGGCATGGCGCCCGGCGTGGCCGACGCGAGCAGCTACCAGGTTGCGCGCGACACGGAAACGCCGGTCGTTTTAGTGGTGAACGGGCGCGGGGCGTCTTTATCGCTCGCCGCTGTAATCCGCGGCATCGCCGAGTTCCTGCCTTGTGCGAACGTGCACGGCGTCGTGCTGAACAAGACGAGCGCCGCTGCCTGCGCCTACGCGGCGCCTGCGATCGAGAAGCACACGGGCGTCGCGGTTTTGGGGAATATCCCCGCCGACGAGGCGTTCTCGCTCGAAAGCCGGCATCTGGGGCTTGTGACCGCCGACGAGGTCGAGCAGCTCTCCGCGCGCATCGACAAGATGGCCGAGCTGGTGGAAAAGAGCATCGACGTCGACCGCTTGCTCGAAATAGCGGCGACGGCACCCGATATCCGCGAGGAACCTTACCGGTTGGAGCCGATCGCGGGAGCGCGGCCCATCGTCGCCGTCGCGCGTGACGAGGCGTTCTCGTTCTATTACGAGGAGAATCTGCGCGCGCTCGAGGACCTGGGTTGCGAGCTGGCCTTTTTCAGCCCCCTGTGTGATAGCGAGTTGCCCCGGGGGACAAGCGCGCTCTATCTGGGGGGCGGCTACCCGGAGCTCCATGCGCGACAGCTCTCCGAGAACGCGCCGATGCGCGCGGCCGTGCGGCGCGCGGTGGAATCCGGCATGCCGACGGTTGCCGAATGCGGTGGGTTTCTCTACCTGCAGCGCGAAATCGCCGATAGCGAGGGGCGGCGCTGGCCTGTTGCGGGCGCCCTTGAGGGCGCAAGCGAGAACGGGGGAAGGCTGTCCCATTTCGGGTACGTGGAGCTTACTTCCCAACGCGACGGGCTCTACGGGCCGCGCGGCACACGCATCCGCGCGCACGAGTTCCACTACTGGCAGTCCACCTGCCCGGGCGGCGACTTCTGGGCGCAGAAGCCCCGGCGCGACAAGGGCTGGCCGTGCATGACGACCACCCCGTCCCTGGCGGCTGGCTTCCCGCATGTGTACTATCCTGCTAACCCCGACGTTGCGCGCGCGTTCGCGTCTGCCGCAGCGTCGTTCGCAGAGAGGAGGCGGCATGGCTGAAGCAACCGAAACCGCGCTTGCCTGCATCCGCGAGGAAGTCGAGCGCGCGTTCTCGTCGGCGCCGGGCGCCGTGCTCGAAGCCGCGCTTTCCCGGATCGCGCCCGCAGACGAGTGCGCCCGTGCCGCCGCGTGCGCCGCGTGGGACTCCATCGCGCACCCCTTGGGGGGATTGGGCGACTTTGAAGACGCCGTCGCGTGTATCGCCGCAGCTCAGGGGAGCGCCGAGGTGGCCGAGTTTCCCCGTGCGCTCGCGGTATTCTTCTCCGACAACGGGGTCGTTGCCGAAGGCGTGTCGCAAAGCGGGCAAGATGTGACGCGAGCCGTCGCGCGCAACATGTGCGAGGGGGCCGCGAGCGCCTGCCGCATGGCGGCGTTCGCGGGTGCCGAGGTCGTGCCCGTCGACGTGGGTATGGCCCGGGGCATAGAAGACGCGCGCATGGTGCGCGCGAACGTGCGGCGGGGGAGCGGCAACATTGCTCACGGCTCCGCTATGTCTCGCGATGGGGCCGTGCGCGCGATCGAGGTCGGAATCGCCGTCGCGTGCGGGCTTGCCCGCTCCGGCGTGCGCCTTCTCGCCGCGGGCGAGATGGGCATCGGCAACACGACCACCTCGGCGGCGGTGGCCGCAGTGCTCATCCGGGCGGACGCGCGGAGCCTTGTCGGGCGCGGCGCGGGGCTCTCGGACGCCTCGCTCGCGCGCAAGCGCGACGTGGTCGAGCGCGCTATCGACGCGAACTCGCCCGATCCCGCCGACCCGATCGACGTGCTCTCGAAGGTGGGCGGCTTCGACATCGCTGCGATGTGCGGCTTCTACCTGGGGGCCGCGGTCTCGAAGGCGCCGGCGCTCCTCGACGGGGTCATATCCTGCACGGCGGCCCTGTGCGCGGCGCGCCTGTGCCCCAACGCCTTGGGCTACCTCGTGGGCACCCACGCATCAAGCGAACCCGCAAGCCGGGAGCTCCTTCGCGAGCTCGGCATAAAGGCGCCCCTCGACGCAGGCATGCACTTGGGCGAGGGCGCGGGCGCCATGGCGTATCTCCCCCTTCTGGATTCGGCGCTGCGCGTGTACCGGGATGGGAAGACGTTCACGGCGACTGGCATGGCTGCTTACGAGCATTTCGAGGCCGGGAAATGACGGTGACGCTCGTCATCGGCGCCGCTGCGAGCGGCAAGAGCGCCTACGCCGAGTCCCTGTGCCTCGGGCACGACGGCCCTCGCGTGTACCTGGCAACGATGGAGCCCTTCGGGGAAGAGGGCGCCCGCCGCATCGCGCGCCATCGGGCGCTGCGCGAGGGCAAGGGGTTTTCCACCCTCGAGCGCACGCGTGACGTGGGCGCCGCAGTGCCCGGGCTTCCGCGCGGCTGCACACTTCTTTTGGAGGACGTGGGCAACCTGGTTGCGAACGAGCTCTTCGCGGAAGGCGGCTTGTCCCCACGTGACCCAGACGCTGCGGCGCGCGAGGTGCTCGGAGGCATCGAACGGCTCGCTCAGGCCGCTGCATATACGGTGGTGGTCACCGTCGACGTGTTCGCCGATGGGATGCGCTACGATGAGGGGACCGAGGCATGGAGGCGCGCGCTCGCGCGCGTGAACGCGGGCGTGGCGGCGCTGGCCGACCGCGCAGTCGAAGTGGTATGCGGGATTCCCGTGTGGATGAAAGGTGAAGGACCTACAAGGTGAAGATGGTAGAGGCAATCGGCGCGGCGTTCGGAACGTTCTCGCGCATCCCCGTCCCGAAATCGGCCTGGACCGATTTCGGGTCAACCCATGCACTTGCCGCGTTTCCCCTGGTGGGCCTTGCGGAAGGGTTCCTCATGACGGCGTGGGGACACGTTGCGAACCTGCTCGGCTTGCCCGCGACCATCGTCGCGGCCGTGCTCGTGGCGCTGCCTGTGGCGGTGACGGGAGGCATCCACCTAGACGGGCTCTGCGACACCTCCGATGCGCTTGCAAGTTGGGCCCCGCGCGAGCGAAAGCTCGAGATCATGCACGACCCGCGGGCGGGCGCCTTCGGGGTCATCGGTGTTGTTGTGTACCTTATTCTGCAGTTTTCCCTGTTCACCGCGCTGCCGCTTACGGCGGGGGCGTTCCTCGCGCTTCTGTGCTCGCTCGTGTTCTCCCGCTCGCTTTCGGGGCTCGCCGTTGAATGCTGGCCTGCCGCGCGGGCGGACGGCATGGCCGCGGGGCTCTCGCCTGCGAAGAAGCGCGCGGCGATCGTCGTGCCGCTTTGCGCTTTCGCTGCGGCTTCGGCTGCAGGGATGGTCGCGTGCGTTCAGGCCGTCGGCGCCCTTATGGCGGTGGCGGGGCTTTTGGCGCTCGCGTGGTACCGCCATGTTGCTCTGTCCCGCTTCGGCGGGGTGACGGGGGATTTGGCCGGATGGTTTCTGCAATGGGCCGAGCTCGCGATGCTTGCCATGCTGGTGGTGGGGGGCATGCTCCTATGATGCTCGTGGTAGGTGGCGCGCATTCGGGGAAGAGGACCTTCGTGCGCGAAAATCTCGGGTTCGCGGCGGACGATTTCGTCGACGCGGCGCAGCTTGCGGAGGGCGGCGTGCCCGCGGCTTTTGCCGGCCGCGTCGCATACCGTGCTGAGGAACTCGTACGCGCGCTCGACGCTGACCGGGCGCTCGAGCGGCTGATCGGCTTCGACGCAGTGATTCTGCCCTTGGTCGGCTCGGGGGTCGTCCCCATGAGTGCGGAAGACGCCCAATGGCGCGAGCGCGCGGGGCGCCTGGGATGCGCGCTCGCTGCGCGCGCCGACGTCGTCGTGCGCATGACGTGCGGGATTCCCCAGGTCATCAAAGGAAACCTTGCCGATGCACCTCGAGGGACGCAGGGCGCGGGTGCGCCTTTGGAAGTCGTCGTCGTGCGCCATGGTGCCACGGCGGGCACGGAAGACCATCGCTACAGCGGGGCGGGCACCGACGAGCCCCTGTCGATTGCGGGCGAGCGCGCTTTGCGCGACCTCGCGTGCGATCGTGACGTGTTCCGTGTTATCACGAGCGGCATGGTCCGCACCGACCAGACGGCGCGCATCCTCTTCCCGAACGCGGAGCTTATGGCGTGCCCCGGTCTGCGCGAGATGGATTTCGGCGACTTCGAGGGGCGAAGCGCCGCCGAGCTTAAAGAGGATGCGCGCTATCGCGCCTGGGTGGACTCCTGGTGCGAGACGCGCTGCCCGCATGGCGAGGACAAGAGCGATTTCACCCGCCGCGTCGTCGCGGCGTTTCGGGAGGCGTGCAAATCGGAGCGCGCCCAGGGGAGCGGGCGCGCCGTCTTCGTCGTTCACGCGGGTACCGTGAAAGCGCTGCTCTCCGAGCTAGCTGTCCCGAAAATGGGATACTTTGACGTGCATACCGAGCCGGGCGGCGCATGGGCCGCCACCTGGGATGGGCGCTGCCTTCGCGACGTTCGCCCCGCTTCGGGGGGCGATGCCCGGTGATGACGATTCTTGCCGTCGCCGCCGGGTTCGCGGCCGACCTTGCCTTCGGCGACCCGCGCTGGCTTCCCCATCCCGTCGTCGCCATGGGGCGCGCGATCACGTGGGCCGAAGGCCGCCTGCGGGGCGCATTCCCGCAAACGTCCGCGGGCACGCGCGCCGCAGGGCTTGTGCTTGCCGTGGCGCTTCCGCTTGCGTGTGGGCTTTTGACCTGGGGAATCCTGCATCTTTGCGGCATGGTTCACTCCGGCTTGCGCTTCGTGGCCGAGGCATGGGCGAGCTATCAGATTCTCGCGGCATGCGAGCTGCGCCGCCAGAGCCTGGCCGTGGCCCGCGCGTTCTCGAAGGGCGGCCTTGTCGCGGCGCGCGAAGCCGTCGGGCTCATCGTGGGACGCGACACGTCTGTTCTCGACGAGCACGGCGTCGCGCGCGCCGCCGTGGAAACGGTGGCGGAGAACGCGAGCGACGGTGTCATCGCGCCGCTTTTCTACCTTATGATCGGGGGTGCGCCCTTGGGCATGGCGTACAAGGCGGTGAACACGCTCGACAGCATGGTGGGCTACAAAAACGAGCGCTACATCGACTTCGGCTGCGCCTCGGCGCGCCTCGACGATGCGGTGAATTGGATCCCCTCGCGCTTATCGGCCCTGCTCATGATCGCCGTGTGCCCGATCGTCGGGCTCGACGCGCGCGGGGCGGCGCGCATCTGGCGCCGCGACAGGCGTCGCCATGCGAGCCCGAACGCGGCGCAGACCGAGTCAGCGTGCGCGGGCGCGCTCGGGCTGCGCCTGGCAGGACCCGCGGTGTATTTCGGCAAGCTCGTTGAGAAACCGACGATAGGCGATGCGTCCCGCGAAATCGAGTGGGGCGACATCGTTCGGGCGACAAGGCTCATGCTCGCCGCGTCCGTATGCGCGCTCGTCGTCTTCGGCGCTGCGCGCGCGGCGGTCGTGCTCGCCGTGGGGGCGATGTCATGAGGGAAGACCACGCCGCGCCCCGGGCTGCCGGGGGGATCCTGCGCTCCCGTACGCATGGGGGCAGCGCGCAATCGCTCGGCATCGCTTGCGAAAGGGGCGCCTCCGACCTCATTGACTTCTCGGTGAACGTGAATCCGGCAGGCCCCTCGCCGCGCGCTGTCGCCGCAGCTTGCAAGGCGCTTTCTCGAATCGACGCCTACCCCGATAGGGAAAGCCTCGCCCTCGTTCGCGCCCTAGCGCGCGCCCAGGGCATTCCCGAAGATACTATCGTCTGCGGCGCGGGCGCGTCCGACATCATCTGGCGGCTCGCCGCGGCGGTGCGCCCGAAACGCATCGTCGTGTGCGCGCCGACGTTTTCTGAATATGCGGAGGCGGCATCGTACTACGGCGCATGCGTGCAGGAGTTCCCGCTCTCCGAAGCGGACGACTTCGACGTGCCCACCTCCTTCGCCCGCGCGATCGAGGGGCCGGGAGACGTGGCGTACCTCTGCAATCCGAACAACCCGACGGGGCGCCTCGTCGACCCCAGCGTGATCGATGCCGCGGCTTGCCGCTGCGAGCAGGTGGGCGCGCTGCTCGTCGTGGACGAGTGCTTCCTCGGATTTGCGCCCGACGCCCGCGAAAGGAGCGTGGCCGCACGCGCCGCGTGTTCGCGCCATGTGGCCGTGCTCTCCGCGTTCACCAAGCTCTACGGAATGGCGGGGTTGCGGTTGGGATATCTGATCAGCGGAAACGCCCAACTCATCGAGGGGATTCGCCGGGCGGGGCAGGCGTGGCCCGTCTCCTCGGTCGCCGAGGCCGCGGGCATCGCCGCCCTGGAAGACGTCGAATACGTCTCGCGCACGCGTGATGTATTGGCGGTCGAGCGAGCGTGGCTTTCCCACGAGCTCTCCTCGCTCGGGCTTTCCGTCGTGCCGTCGGATGCGAACTTCCTTTTAGTCCGCACGCCGGCGAAAGACATCCCCGAGCGCCTGTATAAACAGGGGGTTTTGGTCCGCACGTGCGACTCGTTTTCGGTACTGTCCCGTTTCTGGTGCCGCGTCGCGGTGCGCACGCGCAAGGAGAATGCCCGGCTTGCGATGGCGTTCAGCCGCGTGCTTCGGGCGGAAGGCGCATCGGGCGAAGGCGAACGCGACGAACGGGGCGGCGCTTCTTGCAGCGGCGCTATGGCGGGCGCGGATGGCCGAGGCTCGGCGAAGGAGGTCGATACCCGTGGGTAGGGCCAAGCCCATCATGATCCAGGGCACCATGTCGAACGCGGGGAAGAGCCTGCTTGCGGCGGGGCTGTGCCGCGTGCTTTCGCAGGACGGCCTTCGCGTGACTCCCTTCAAGAGCCAGAACATGGCACTCAACAGCGGTGTCACGGCCGACGGGCTCGAGATGGGGCGCGCCCAGATCATGCAGGCCGAGGCGTGCGGCATCGCGCCCGACGTGCGCATGAACCCCATCCTGCTCAAGCCTGAAAGCGGCCACCGAAGCCAGCTCATCGTGGCCGGTAAGGCGCAGGGAGCCTTCGCTGCGAGGGACTACTTCGCGCGAAAGAAGGCGCTCATGCCGCAGATTTTGGAGGCGTTCGATTCGCTCGCGGAGGAAAACGACGTCATCGTCATCGAGGGCGCCGGCAGCCCCGCCGAAATCAACCTTGCCGAAAACGACATCGTCAACATGGGGCTCGCGCGCGCCGTGTCCTCCCCCGTGCTGCTCGCGGGCGACATCGACCCAGGCGGGGTGTTTGCCCAGCTCTACGGCACGGTCGCGCTCCTTGCGCCCGAGGACCGCGCGCTTTTGCGGGGGCTTGTGGTGAACAAGTTCCGCGGCGATGTGGAAATCCTGCGCCCGGGTTTGGCCCCGCTCGAGAAGATGTGCGGGGTTCCCGTCGTGGGGGTCGTGCCGTATCTTACGCTCGACCTGGACGACGAGGACTCGCTCGCGCCGCGCCTATCTGCCCGCGAGGCGCGCGGCGTCATCGACGTCGCCGTCGTGCGTCTTCCGCATCTGTCGAACTTCACCGACTTCGACCCGCTTTCGCGCGTGCCCGGCGTGGGCGTGCGCTACGTTTCCTCGACGACCGATCTGGGCCGACCCGACCTGGTGGTGCTTCCCGGCTCGAAGACTACGCTCGACGACGCGCGCTGGCTTGCGGCTAGCGGCATCGGGGCCTGTGTACGCGCGCTTTCGGGCGCGGGCACGCCGGTGCTCGGCATATGCGGAGGCTACCAGCTTTTGGGAGACGAGCTTTCCGACCCGCACGGCAGGGAAGGCGCTGGAACCGCGCGCGGGCTCGGGCTCATCCCTGCAAGTACGGTGTTCAAGGAGGAAAAGCGCCTCGCCCAGTCGGCACTGCGCATCACGGGCGCCCAGGGCGCGTTCTCGGTGTGGAACGGCATGACGGCGCGCGGGTACGAGATTCACGACGGCGAAACGACCGTCTCCTGCGCCCCTGCGGGCACAATTGGCGGCAAACCAGAAGGCGCGGCCTGCGGAAACGTGTTCGGAACCTATCTCCACGGCCTGTTCGACGAACCGGGGGTTGCGCTCGCCCTCGCGCGCTCACTCGCGCGCATGCGCGGCCTGCCCGAGAACGTCGTGGGTGCTGCGGGCGCGGCGTCCGCGGCCGATCACCGTGCGCGCGAGTTCGACCGCCTGGCCGACGTCGTGCGCGGGGCGCTCGACATGGAGTATGTCTACCGCATTATCGAGGAGGGCGTATGATCCACGTGTATCATGGCGACGGCAAAGGCAAGACCACGGCGGCGATGGGCCTCGCCCTTCGCATGCTCGCTGCAGGCCGCCGCGTCGTCGTCGTACAGTTCCTGAAAGACGGCGAAAGCGGGGAGGTGCGCCTGCTCGCCGAGCATTTCGGCGTGCCCGTGTTCGCGGGGAAGGTGTCGGACAAGTTTACCTGGTCGATGACGTCGGAAGAACTTGCCGCGACGTGCGAGCTGCACGATGGGAACCTCGCTTCCGCGCTCGTCGAGCTCGAGTGCGCGCAAGAGGGACTGCTCGTGCTCGACGAGGCGCTCGACGCGCTTTCGAAGGGGCTTGTTGACGAGGCGCTCGTGGACCGCGCGCTCGATATGTCCGCGCGCGGCGTCGAAGTAGCGCTCACCGGGCGCGCGCCTTCCCGCAAGATCGTGGAGAAGGCCGACTACATAACCGAGATGCGGTGCGAGAAACATCCCTACGAGCAGGGGATATGTGCAAGGGAAGGAGTGGAGTACTAGATGGATTCCAAGGAGATGGCGCCCGGCGACATCGAGCGGCGCAGCTTCGAGATCATCACCGAAGAGCTCGGCGGCCGCACGTTCCCGCCGCTCGAAGAGCCCGTCGTGAAGCGCGTCATCCACACCACTGCCGACTTCTCGTACGCCGATTCTCTCGTGTTCACCCATGACGCCGCGCACTGTGCGCTCGACGCACTGCGCGCAGGGGCCACGGTGCTCACCGACACGAACATGGCGCTCGCAGGCATAAGCAAGCCCGCGCTCGCGAAGCTCGGCTGCAAGGCCGTGTGCTTCATGGCCGACCCCGATGTCGCCGCGGCTGCGCGCGCCGCGGGCACGACTCGCGCCGTTGCGAGCATGGACAAAGCTTGCGGCATCGAGGGTCCGCTCATCGTGGCCGTCGGCAACGCTCCCACAGCACTTCTGCGCCTCGCCGAGCTCATGGACGCGGGGAAGATCGCGCCCGCGCTCGTCGTTGGGGTGCCGGTCGGGTTTGTGAACGTGGTCGAGGCGAAAGAGGAGCTACTCGCACGACGCGTGCCGGCCATCGTCGCGAGGGGTCGCAAGGGCGGCTCGACCGTGGCGGCTGCCATTATGAACGCGCTGCTCTACCAGATCACGCGCACAGGCGGCCCGAAGTGACGGCTCCCGCATCCGCGCCGGCGCTGCGCATCTTCGCCGGCACCACCGAGGGCCGCCTTCTGTGCGAATGGGCGAGCGGGGCGGGCATCCCCGCCCGTGCCTACACGGCAACAGAGTACGGAGGCGAACTTTTGGGCGAGCTTCCGGGCATCGAGGTGCATGCGGGCAGGCTCGACGAGGCCGACATGGAGTGCGAGCTTTCTGGCGCGCGCATCGTTGTCGACGCCACGCACCCCTTCGCTACGCTCGCAAGCGGCAACATCCGGGCCGCTTCGCTCGCCGTGGGTGCACGATGCCTGCGCCTTGCGCGCCCGGTCGAGGCGCTGCCCAAAGGCGTCGTGTCGGTCGCGTCGATCGCCTGCGCGGCGCGCTTTCTCTCCGAGAACCCGGGTCGCGCTCTTCTCACGACGGGGAGCAAGGAGCTTGCTCCCTACACGCGCGTCGCCGATTTCGCGGAGCGCTTCTTCGTGCGCGTGCTCCCGCTGCCCAGTGCTATAACGAAGTGCATCGACGCGGGGTTTTCGCCGTCGCACGTCATCGGCATGCAGGGGCCCTTCACCCGCGAGCTCAACGAGGCGATGCTTCGGCAGGTGGGCGCCCAGTGGCTTGTGACCAAGGACTCGGGAACCGTAGGCGGCACGGCCGAGAAGCTCGCCTCCGCGCGCGACGTGGGAGCGCGCTGCATCGTGGTCACCCGTCCCGCCGAGGGAGGCGGGGCCCTTTCGCTTCGGGAAGTGGAAGACGCGCTCTTACGGGAGTTCGCGCGCTAGGCGCTTGCCGCGCCTGCGCGCCCTCCCGCCCGCGAGGAGGAGCGCCCCGTGCAAGCTCGACCCGTACAAGCCCGTCATCCATCAATAGCTCGAGGACGACGCCCAGAACTGGCGCAAACAGTCCTTCGATAAGTTGCGGTGAAATAGTGTCTGTTTTTGCTGCTAGATAGCATATTCGGTTCCTAATTCACCGCAACTTGTTGGTGGTGGCTTACTGGTAGCTGGTGGTGGCTTACTGGTAGCGTAGGCACTCCACCGGGTTGAGCTTTGCCGCGCGGCGAGCGGGGTAGAAGCCAAAGATCACGCCGATGCCGACGGAGACGCCGAAGGCCAGCAGCACCGTGGCGATTGAAAAGCTCGGTGTGATCTCCCCACTGGCACCGAGCTCGTTGAGAACCCCTGATCCTGCGGCAAACATCGCGAGGCCCCAGGCCAGCAGATAGCCAATCAGGACACCCAGCAGGCCACCGGTGACGCACAGCGCCGAGGACTCGGCCAAAAACTGCGCGGTGATATCGCGGCGACTGGCGCCCAAGGCACGGCGAATACCGATCTCGCGGATGCGCTCAGTCACGTTGGTAAGCATCATATTCATAATGCCGATTCCGCCGACAAGCAGTGAGATACTGGCGACAGCGCCCATGATGAGCGAGAAGGCGCCCATAAACGAGTTGAGTGCATCGATGGCGCTTTTCATGGAGGTCGCCGATACGCTGTCGTACTCATCATCCTCCGAGATGCCCTTCATCGCGCGCACCTTAGACTCGATGGTCTTGCAGAGCTCGTCCATGTCTGTGCCCTCGGCGGCAAGTGCCGTCACGCTGGGGAATGAAGGATTCTCGTCGCCAAACAGGCCGGAGATGGTTTCGCGTGGCATATATAGCGTGAGCGAGCCCATGGAGTCGCTGCCGCCATCAATCACGCCTACAATCTGCACCTCGCCGTTGGACACCTTGATGGTTTTCCCCAGTGCGTCCTGTTCGTTGCCGTAAAGCTGATCGGCGCCGCCGCGGCTGATGAGCGCCACGCGCGAGCCTGATTGAGACTCTGCCTGTGAATAGACACGTCCCGCAACGAGCTTGCTGGCGCCCACGGCATCGAGCATGTCGCTATCGACGCCGTGTGCCATGACGGTATAGCTTTTATCCCCGACCTTGTACTCGGAATAGGCGCTATCGACGATGCCGATCTGCTCAATCTGCGGCACCAGTTTGCGAAGCTTTTCCACATCCGAATCGGTGAGTTCTTGGGACGAATAGATCTCTACCATGCGGGCTGCATTGAGGCCCAGGCTGTTGACCAGGCTGTTTTGGATGCCGCCGATGAGCGAAGTCATGGCGATGACCGAGGCGATGCCAATGACGATGCCAAGGATGGTGAGCAGGCTGCGTCCCTTGTTGGCCTCGAGCGAGTGAAGGGCTTCTTGGACAAGATCGCGGGTGCTCATTCCTTCGCTCCCTTCGGCTGATTGGTGGATGTCGAAATCGTGGGCAGGGCGTTCACGGCCCCGCGTAACGTATTCGGTGTATGCGCGACATATGCGCCGTCATGGATTCGCCCGTCACGGATGGTTACGGCTCGATCGGCCTCGGCGGCGATGCCGGGGTCATGCGTGATGAGTACGATGGTCTTGCCGCGTTTCTGGAGCTTGTGGAAGGTTTCCATGACGAGTGCCCCGGTTGTCGAGTCTAGATTTCCCGTTGGCTCGTCGGCCAAAATGATGGGCGGGTCGTTGACGAGGGCGCGCGCGATGGCGACGCGCTGCATCTGTCCGCCCGAGAGTTCCGATATGCGGTGGTCCCAATGGTCGACCGGCAGTGTGACGGCTTGTAGCGCGTGCACGGCGCGCATCTCGCGCTGGCTACGCGGCACATTGGTGTAGGATAGCGGCAGCATGACGTTTTCGATCACCGTCAGACGCGGCAGCAAGTTAAAACTCTGAAAGACAAAGCCGATGCTCAGCGCGCGCACCTCGGTGAGCTCATCATCGTCGAGCTCGGCGACGTTGAGCCCTTGCAGGAAGTAATCGCCCGCCGTCGGTTTGTCCAGGCAGCCCAGGATGTTCATGAGTGTCGACTTGCCCGAGCCCGAGGGGCCGGTGATGGCGACGAACTCACCGGGGTTCACCGCCAGGCTCACGTTGTGCAGGATGTGGGCGCAGCCGGCCTCGCTCTCAAAGATGCGGTGCACGTTGCGGATGTCGATGACGGGACGCATTACTTGCCCTCGTCGGCAGACATATTGTCGCCGCCGTCTGCCGTCATGCCTGTGCCGGTATCCGTCACGATGGTGTCGCCGTCGCGTAACTTGGTAACCGGGACGTCTGGGTTGATCTCGTTGGCCTGGTCGTCGCGCTTGACCTGCGTCTTACCGACTACAGCCTCGTTGTCGTTTTGCGTCACGACGGTCACCTTCACGCGGCGCGTCTTCTTGCCTTCCGAATCGGTGGCCAGATTGACGTAATAGTGCTCGCCATCTTCGGTCATCAGCGCCATGGTCGGCACCATAACCACGTCGTCGAGCTTCTCGGTCACTACCGAGACCTCGGCAGTCATACCCGGCTTAAGGCGACTGTCGGGTGCTTCGATGAGGATGTCGACGTTAAAGGTTACGCTGCCGCCGCCGGAGTTGGAGTCGGAGTTTGCCACCGAGGCGATGGCCGTGACCGTTCCCTGGCTCACGATATCGGGAAACGCTGGATAGGTCACGTTGGCGCTCTGGCCCACGGCGATCTTGGCGATATCCTTTTCGCCCACCTGCACGGTCACCTTCATCTTGGACAGGTCGGCAATCTGCATGCACTGCTTGCCGCCGCTTGTATCGCTTTCGCCCATGATCATGCCGCCTGTTACCGTGGCGCCCACCTTGGCGTTGAGCTCCACGATGCTACCCGAGCTCGGGGCCGTGACCGTACGGCTGGCGGCCTTGGCGTTCGCCTGATCGAGGTTTGCCTGGGCCGATGCGAGGCTGCGCTGCGCGGCCGATACGGCGTTCGTCTCCGCCGATGCGGCGGAGACGCCAGCCGCTGCGGAAGCTCCATCGACATCCGTCGTTGGGGCGGCCTGCGCGGCAGCTGTTGCTTTCTTCGCGTTGGCGAGGTCTTCCTGTGCCGCTGTCACCGCGCGCTGCGCGTCGGCGACGTCGCGATCGAGCTCGTCGTTTTTAATGGTCATGAGCACGTCGCCCTCGTTGACGGACTGGCCGGCTTGCACGTTGATCGATGCCACCGTTCCGTCGACAGAAGGGGAGACCACCGAAGCCGAGATGGGCTTGAGCTGGCCTTTAGCCTCGACGGTGGTCGTAAACGTGCCCTCGGTGACCATGTCGGTCACCGGCCCGTTGGTACCTGCGGGCCGTGCGTTGATGACTAAGGTCACGACAACGGCGATGAGCACAATGGCGGCCACGACGCCGGCCGCAATGCCGCGCCGGATGAGCTTTTTGCGCCGACGCTCGGCACGCTTCGCCTTGAGCTTGGCGTAGGCCTCTTCGTCAGAAATCTCGGTTGTATCGCTTGTACTGCCGTTTTGCTGTGCGACGTGCACGTTTGTTATGAGGGGAAGTGTTTCGGTGGCACCCTCGGGCACTCGCTCGGCATCATTCGGTCCCGGGGTGATGTTGGGGACATTCGACATGGCGTCTCCTTTATAGAAAGTTCCTCGATAAGTATATGCGCCCGTCGCGAGAGGCGGGCGCATTATAGCGGTATCTTTCGGAACTGTTAGATTGGAGCGTCAGCTCCCCGTTGTGCGAAGGCGTGATTCCCTACGAGTGCACGACCACGCACAGGCCGACGCTGATGCAGTCGTGGAGCGCCTTGGCGTCGGCCAGGCGCAGGTTGATGCAACCGTGGCTGCCGCACCACTTGTACGACTCGGCGTTGTCGAAGCTCTTGTCGTTTTGCCAGGTGGCGTCGTGGAAACCGATCATATTGCCCTCGAACGGCATCCAATAGCTGACCGGGCTCTCGTATTTGGGCTTTCCGGTCTCGGGGTCTTTAGCACCGATGAGTTTGCTTGCGCCGTCGTTGCTGTTGATCTGCCACACGCCCTCCGGGGTGGCGTCTTCGCCCGGTTTGCCGGAAATAAAGTTGGCCTCCCACACGATATTGCCGTTCTCGTCGTAGTAGCGCGCGTGCTGCTCGGACAGGTCGACGTCGATATAGGCCTTCCAATCGGGCTCGCCCTTGGCGGTAAACGTGTCGGCCTTCTTGGAGTACGAAATCTCGATATCGCCGGTCTGCTTGTTATTGATAGCGTCCTCGACCTGCTTGGCGAGCGTGTCGCTGTCGATGGACCAGCCAAAGTCGCCGCCCTCGACAGCGCACTCCTTGCCGTCGGCGCGTGTCCACCAGCGGGTGGATCCCACGGTGTTAAAGCCGTTAGCGAGCTCGGCGGCCCAGCTACTGATCTGAGAGGTATCGAGCGTGGGGTTGGCCGGATCAGCAAAGCTGATCCACTGCAGCACCGAGCTGCCGTCCACTTTACCGGCATCATTGCCGTTGAGCTTAAGGGTCACGTTGACGCCCAGGAAGTTGTTGGCGGCATCGCATGCAGCCTGAATCTGGTCGTTGGTGAGGGTGCCGTTGAGCGGTTCGTAGGCGTCGTTGCCGATCTTGTTAATGTCGACGTTCTCGGCGAGCGACGCGAGCTCGATCTCGGCATATTTGATGACATGCTCGCGGTTGATCTTCTCGTTGGAACGGGCCTTCTCAACGGTGAACTTGCCGGTCTTCTCGTCATAGGAGCTGGTGGCCTCGAAGGTGCCCGAGCGGCCCTCGTTGAACTCGTCGATGGCGCTGCCCAGGTCCTCCTCAAACTGCTTTTGGTCAAAGGCATCGGAGAGCATGGACAGGTCGACGTCCTGGTCCAAGTCGACCGAGCCATTCTTGGTGGCGCTAACGGTTTTGCCGCCGAGCGACGCGATGAGGCGCGATGGCCACAGCAGCGGCTCGTTTTTGCTGATAATCTCGTGGGCGGCTTCTTCGCCATCGACGATGGGCTCGTCGGACTCGGGCTGGTAGGTCCAGCTAAAGTCATCGCCCGTCACGGTGAGCTTGTAGTGCTTCCATGCCGAGTTGACCTTGGTGGCTGCCGAAGATGCGTTAGAGAGCGAGATGTCGACGCCGGCGATGGTGGTGTTGGGGTAAGCGACCTGCGAGAACGCCACGACGCCTACGATGTAGACGATCGCGACGAGGCCGAGGACGACAAAGAGGGCCGTCTTTCCGCCTGACTTGCTGCTTTTGTTGGTGTGCTTGTCCGCGGGTCCGCGATTGCTTGCCGCGCGAGCGTGCGAAGGGCCCTGCTTGGGGGCGGCACCTTGTGCGAAACGCTGCTGATATTGTTGATGCGGCTGGTATTGACGTTGATTCGGGCGCTGAGAGGCATTGGCCGGGCCGTGTTGTTGGCTGTGAGCCGGCGCGATGGGGCGCGGCGATTGGACGCCGCCAGTATGCCTACTGGGCTGTTGCGGATCGGGAATCATGTTGCTGCGGTCGATTTGCGACATCGTTTATATTTCCTTCGAGTTTCGACTTGCGGCTCATCGTGTTTTAACTGGGCTTGCATTATAGCGATTAGCCTGTTGTTTGTGGTGCGGAAACAGTATCAGTTTGGAGAAGTCTGTCTATCCGCATATGCCGCATTTGGCGCAGGCAGAAAGCGCGGCGGGGGCTTGAGCGATGCCGCCCTTGGCCGTCTCGCGCAGGGTTGCCGGCAGGGCGTGGCCCACCGAGAGCATCACATGCGCCATCTGGTCAAACGGCACCAGGCTCTTGATGCCGGCGAGCGCGAGCTGGGCCGAGCTGAAGGCCGCGGCCACGCCGATGGCATTGCGGTTTTGGCACGGCACCTCGACCAGTCCGCCCACTGGGTCGCAAACGAGGCCCAGCAGGTTGCTCAGCGCGATGGAACTGGCGTCGAGTGCCTGCTCGGGGGTGCCGCCGAGCATCTGCACCAGCGCGGCGGCGGCCATGGCGGCGGCACTTCCCACCTCGGCCTGGCAGCCGCCCTCGGCGCCGGCGACGCATGCGCTCGTGGTGAGGTTGAGGCCGATGGCGGCAGCACAGTAGAGGGCGTCCATGACCTGCTCGTCGTCGAGCTGCAGGTGGTCGGCAAGCGCCAGCACGCAGCCGGGCACGACGCCCGCGGAGCCCGCCGTGGGGGCGGCGACGATCACGCCCATAGTGGCGGAGCGCTCGAGCACGGCCATCGCGCGGGCCACGGCATCGGTCTGAACGGTGCCCATTAAGCTGGAGCTAAGGTCGTTGCGGCCGGTGGCATCGACGAGCTTCGCCTCGCCGCCAATGAGCCCGCCGAGCGAGCGCTGTGGATTGGCGATGGGGGCCGTGGTCTCCTCGCGCATGACGTCGAGCACGCGGCGCATAGCGGCGACGGCGTGTTCCTCGCCGGTGAGGCGCGCCTCGCGCACGGCCATGACGGCGCCGATGCTGAGTTCCAGCTCCTTGCAAGCGTCGAGCAGCTGCTCGCCGTCATCGAAGATCTCCTTGGCCGAGACGCCGGGAGAGAGCGATGATGCCGAGCCGGGGAGTTCAATAAAGGTGGCGTAGTCGACGTTGTCGAGTTTTCGCAGCAGGGGGACGACGGTATCGTCGGGGGCGCCGTCGGTCTCAAAGACGGAGTAGGCCTGGCCGCCCACCTCGGTGCGGTAGGTACGGCAAAACGCGATGTTTACATGAGCGTAGGCGAGCAGGTTGGTAAGCGCTGCGAGCACGCCGGGGACGTCCTGATGCGCCACGAAGAGCGTGGAATACATGCCCGAGATGTCGACGCCGACGCCGTTGATGCGGCTGATGCGCATCTTGCCGCCGCCCAGGCTCTCGCTGCGGACCTGTGCCGTTGCGCCCGTGTCGTCGACCATGTCGATATCGACGGTGTTGGGGTGGATGGAGGCGTCGTCGCCCTTAATGTCAAAGTGATATTCGAGGCCTTGCTCGCGTGCGAGGTCGAAAGCCTGCTTGATGTTCTCGTCGTCGGTGTCGAGGCCCAGGATGCCCGCGACAAGCGCGCGGTCGGTGCCGTGGCCGCGGTAGGTGTGCGCGAAGGAGTTCCACAGGCCAAAGGTAACCTTGGTGATGCGGCCCTCGAGCAGGCTGGCGGCAACCTGGGCGCAGCGCAGGGCGCCGGCGGTGTGCGAAGAACTGGGGCCGACCATGACGGGGCCCAAGATCTCGAATGCCGAGGTCGTAGCTAGTGTTTGCGGCTTGCCTGCCATGACTGCTCCTATTCTATCCCGTCGTCCCGAGGGGCGGGGCATAAGGTCGCCTGCTCGGACAGTCCTGCTCGCACGGAGAGCACATTAAGTGCTCTCCGGCTCGTGCGTAACTCGCGATCGACCTTATGCCCCGCCCCTCGGGACTAAGGATACATGGTAGAGGCGCTCGTGCTGCAAAATTCATGAGCTGGTGACCTATTCTGCGTCCCAGGTCGGCTCATCTTCACCACCGGTTAATAAAAAAGAGGTACCGGTTGGTCCGGTACCTCTTTTTGGTGCGTTTCGATTTGGCTGCAGCTTTTGCCGTTGGCTTATAGACCGCAGGCTGCTTTGAGTTCGTCGACTCGGTCTGTTTTCTCCCAGGTGAAGTCGGGGTCTTCGCGGCCGAAGTGGCCGTAGGCTGCTGTCTTTTCGTAGATGGGGCGACGCAGGTCTAGGTCGCGGATGATGGCGCCCGGGCGCAGGTCGAAGGTCTTCTCGACGGCCTTGACGATCTTGTCCTCGGCGACTTGTGCGGTTCCAAAGGTGTCGACCATGATTGAGAGGGGCTTGGAAACGCCGATGGCGTAGGCAAGCTCGACTTCGCAGCGGTCGGCCAGACCGGCGGCGACCACGTTTTTGGCGACCCAGCGCGCGGCATACGCGGCGGAGCGGTCAACCTTGGTGCAGTCCTTGCCGCTAAAGGCGCCGCCGCCGTGACGGCCGTAGCCGCCGTAGGTGTCGACGATGATCTTGCGGCCGGTGAGGCCCGTGTCGCCCATGGGGCCGCCCACGACAAAGCGACCGGTGGGGTTCACGTAGATGTCCGCGTTGTCCCACGGCATGTTCTCGGCGGCCATGACCGGGGTGATGACGTGTTCGATGAGGTCGGCCTTGATCTTGCCCATGTCCTCAATCTCGGCGGCGTGCTGCGTGGAGATGACGATGGTCGTGACCTCCACGGGCTTACCTTCCTCGTAGCGCACCGTGACCTGGGTCTTGCCGTCGGGGCGCAGGTAGGGCAGGGTTCCGTCATGGCGCACGGCAGCCAGGCGCTCGGCCAGGCGGCTTGCCAGGTAGTGCGGCATGGGCATGAGGGTCTTGGTCTCGTTGGAGGCATAACCGAACATCATGCCCTGGTCGCCGGCGCCGATCAGGTCGATCGGGTCGGTGGTGGCGCCGGTCTGG
>DBFVGT010000197.1:0-4629 GCA_048524725.1 Collinsella sp.
GCAAAACCTTCACGGTTTTAGGGGCGGACTTGCGCAAGCGACTCTGCCCTATTTTTATATTCACTCGCTATAGGAGACGGGTGATACCTGGGTCAATGACAGAACTGAGAAGCCCGGAATAATGGAGCCAGTTAGAAACCCACTCTATGATAACGGCTTTTCTCAGGCGTGAATCCTCGTTGCATTTCCTGTCGCCTAGTGACGCTCGTGGCCTCCCGTTTATGGGGAGTATTCGCGAAACGCCCTCCTCGTTGGAACTCACTTGGAACTCAGCGGGATGAGTTCCAGTTGGAACTCACCTATGGGGAGTATTCTGGCCGACTAGGGGGATATTGCCCTTGACCTGCGGTTTTGTTGCTCTGCGCGATCGATGTGAGTTCCAGGCGATTGCCAGCCGCCTCTCGGTGGTATGGGGAGTATTCCTTTTCGCGTAGGGAATAATGCCGTTCACCTGCGGAAACACCATGCTCTACCCAGGTGGATGAGTTCAAGATCAAGCATGATGTGGATGAGAGGCCCGCATCAGACTGCCGTATCCCTGACCCAATCGGCAATCTCCCGCACCCGCTCGGGCGCGTTCTTGAGCACCACCAGGTAGAATGTGGCGTGCGCCTTGGCATCCGAGATGGGCACGGCAACGCGGCCGTCGATTTCGCCTCGGTTCTGCGGCGCGTCGCTCGTGAAGCACAGTATGCCCGAGCTCTGCACGAGCTGCAGAAACACCTCGCGGTCGCGCTGCCAGATGACGCTGACGTCCAGGACGTCGTCCTGAAAGATCTCGCCCCAAAAACCGATGTCCTCGAGCACGAGGAAGGTCTCGCCTGCTAGGTCGGTAAAACTCACATGGGACCGTGATGCGAGCGAATGCGATTCGGGGAAGGACACGAGGAGACTCTCCGTCATGAGCGGTATGCACTCGCAGTTGGGCAGCGCAATCGGCATGCGCGTGATGGCCAGATCGGCGGTGCGGTCGAACAGGCGGCGCTCCACCTCAGCGTCGGGCAGCGTCTCGGGCGCCAGTATCGTGCCGGGGAACCGCTCGACGGTGCGCGCTGTCAGGTTCCACACAGGCGCGGGCGCTACCGACGCTACCCGCAGCGTGCGCTTCTTGCGCGCGAGCTCGTCGAGGGCGTCGCGCATTCGCTGCTCGGCGGCGAGCACGTCCCGGGCATGCTCGAAGGCGACCTTGCCGGGCTCGTTGAGGTTCGCGCTGTTGCGCGTCCTGTCGAAGAGCTCGTACCCGAGCTCCGCTTCCAACCGCCTCATCGAGCGCGAGAGCGACGGCTGCGTGATGCTTGTGGCGTTCGCAGCCGCCGACATCGTGCCAGTCTCGCCCACTGCGACGAGCTGCCTCAATTGCTCAAGCTCCATTCCATCACCCCAGTATGCGTTACATGTATAGCTAATACCTAATAAAGCATTGTACAACTGCAGCTATACCAAGCAAACTATGCGTAGAACGAAATTGACAGCAGGCGGGTAATCGCCAAGACGAAAGGAAACCAGCCATGGAGTACACGAAGCTTGCCAACGGGGCGCAGATGCCGATGCTGGGCTACGGCGTCTTCCAGATCGACGACGAGACTACCGAGCGCTGCGTGTCGGACGCGCTTGCCGCCGGCTACCGCCTCATCGACACGGCGCAAGCATACGGCAACGAGCGCGGCGTCGGCGCTGCCATCGCCAAGAGCGGCATCCCGTGCGAGGAGATCTACCTGGTCGACAAGGTGTGGCCGAGCAACTACGGCGAGGGCAAGACATATGACAGCATCAAGCAGTCGCTGGAACTGCTGGGCCTCGACTTCATCGACATGATGCTGCTGCACCAGCCATTCGGAGACTATTACACCGCCTGGCGCGACATGGAGCGCGCGCTGACCGACGGTCTCGTACGCGCCATCGGCGTGTCCAACTTCGACCCGGTGCGACTGCTGGACCTCTGCACGTTCGCGAACGTGCCGCCCGTGCTCAACCAGGTGGAAACGCACGTGTTCTGGCAGCAGGTCGAGGCGCACGCCAACATGGAGGCGCTCGGCGTGCAGCACATGGCGTGGGGTCCGTTCGCAGAGGGCGCCAATGACTTCTTCCACAACCCGCTGCTCGCAGAGATCGGCGCCGCCCACAGCAAGTCGATCGGCCAGGTGGCGCTGCGCTACCTCATCGACTCCGGCGTGGTCGTCATCCCCAAGAGCACGAAACCCGAGCGCATGGCCGAGAACATCGACGTGTTCGACTTCACGCTGACCGACGGGGACAGGGCCCGCATCGCCGAGCTCGACACCCACGCCTCGATTTGCTTCGACCATTCCGACCTGACCGTCGCCGGAGGCCTGCTCGGCTTCATCAAGTCGCAGCTGTAGGAATCAACGGAATCGCACAGTACCGAAAACAAGGAGCAGATTATGTCAGACAAGGCAGTCGTGTACTTCTCGGTCTACGAGACCACCAAGGCGGTGGCGGAGGAGATTGCCCGCCAGACGGGCGCGGACCTCATCGAGATCGTGCCCGAAGTACCTTACGACGGCAACCGCGACCATTACGACGATTTGGCGGCATACGCCAAGCGCGAGCACGACGAGAACATGCGCCCGGCCATCGTCAACGGCATCGACCTAGTCGCATACTCAACGGTGTTCGTGGGCTACCCCATGTGGTGGTACACGATGCCAATGATCATGTACACATTCTTCGAAGGCGTCGACTTCTCGGGCAAGACGGTCGTGCCCTTCAACACCCACATGGGATCGCGAGATGGCGGCACCTACCGCACGATTCGCGAGCTCTGCCCGGAATCCGAGGTGCTCGACGGCCTGCCCATCGAGATGCGGGCTGCCGAGGCGGGGCCTACTGCACTCGTGCGTGACTGGCTTTCCCGGCTCGGTTTCGAATAAGAGTACCTGAAACGGCTTAGAACAGCTTATACGGCCTTAAGAAACCCCTCTGCTCAGCGTCGATGAGCAGAGGGGTTTATCGTGCTTAGCTGGGGAAATGTGCGCTCCTGTCATTCCCACTCGATGGTCGCGGGCGGCTTGGACGTGATGTCGTAGCAGACGCGGTTGGCGCCAGGGACCTCGGCAACGATGCGGCCGGAGATGCGGGCCAGGACGTCGTAGGGCAGCTTGGCCCAGTCGGCGGTCATGGCGTCGCTGGACTCGACGGCGCGCAGGATAATCGGGCGCTGATAGGTGCGCTCGTCGCCCATAACGCCGACGGACTTAATGTCGGGCAGGACCGCGAAATACTGCCAGCAGCTGTGCTCGGAGTTGCGCTCGCCGGTCTGCTCAAACAGGCGCTGGTTGTAGGCGTCGAGCTCCTCGCGCACGATGGCGTCGGCGTTCTTGAGGATCTCGAGCTTCTCCTTGTCGACCGCACCAATGATGCGGATGGCCAGACCCGGGCCCGGGAAGGGCTGACGGAACACGATGTGACCCGGCAGGCCAAGCGCAAGGCCAAGCGCGCGGACCTCGTCCTTAAAGAAGCGATCGAGCGGCTCGATAAGGTCGAAGTGCACGCCCTCGGGGAACGGAATCAGGTTGTGGTGGCTCTTGATGGTGGCCGTCTTGCCGCCCGTCTTGCGAGCGCCGGACTCGATGATGTCGGGGTAGATGGTGCCCTGAGCCAGGTACTTGACCGGCTTGCCATCGCACTCGAGCTGCTGAGCAACCGCGAAGAACTCTTTCCAGAACTGCGTACCGATGATGCGGCGCTTCTCCTCGGGCTCGGTCACGCCGGCCAGAAGCTCGGCATAACGGTCCTCGGCGTGGACGTGGATAAAGTCGACGTCAAACTGTTTGGTGAAGACCTCCTCCACCTGCTCGGGCTCGCCCTTGCGCAGCAGACCGTGGTTGATGAACACGCAGGTCATCTGCTTGCCCACGGCGCGAGCGCCCAGCGCAGCCACGACGGAGGAGTCGACGCCACCGGACAGGGCCAGAATCACGCGGTCGTCGCCGACCTTCTCGCGGAACTCGGCCGTCATGGTCTCGACCAGGTTGTCCATGCTCCAGTTGGGCTCCAGGCCGCAGATCTCAAACAGGAAGTTGCTCAGCAGCTGCTGACCGTACTCGGAGTGCTTGACCTCGGGGTGGAACTGCGTGGTGAAGATCTTGCGCTCGACGCACTCCATGGCGGCAACCGGGCACACGTCGGTGCTGGCGGTAACGGTAAAGCCCTCGGGCACCTCGGACACGGCGTCGCGATGGCTCATCCACACGGTCTGCTCCATAGGCGTGGAGTTAAAGAGCTTGGCGCCGGCCGTACGCGTGATGGTGGCGCGGCCGTACTCGCCCACCTCGGAGTGGCCGACCTTGCCGCCGAGCGTCACGGCCGTGATCTGATGGCCGTAGCAAAAGCCCAGGACGGGAAGGCCCAGGTCAAAGATGGCAGGATCGATGGACGGAGCGTCCTCGGCATACACAGAAGCCGGGCCGCCAGAAAGGATGAGCGCAGAGGCGTTCATCTCGCGAATCTCATCGGCCGAGATGTCGCAGGGAACGATCTCGGAATACACGTTGAGGTCGCGGACGCGACGGGCAATGAGCTGACCGTACTGCGCACCAAAGTCGAGTACGAGGACCTTTGCGGAAGCCTTTTGATCCATGGTTTCCCCCTCTTGTTGGCGGGGAGCCG
>DBFVGT010000198.1:0-5691 GCA_048524725.1 Collinsella sp.
CAAGGTTGCTGAAGCCTAAATGGCGGCTCGCGTCTGCCTGGTCCACTATCACGAGGTTGGACTGAAGGGCAAGAACCGCGCACATTTTGAGCATATCCTCATGGATAACATCAAGGCGGCCTTGGCCGCCTTTTCCGTGAACGCCGTGTCTCGAATTTCCGGTTATATCCTCGTGACCTTTAACGAGCATCAGGCCGACGAGGCGGCGCGTGTCATTCGCACCGTCCCCGGCGTTGCCCGTGTGTCTATGGCGTATCACACCAACCGCGACCCGCAGGAGTACTGCGCCGCCGCCGTGAAGGCACTGCGCGAGTTTGGTTCCTTCGATTCGTTTAAGGTGCACGCCAAGCGCTCCAATACCGACTATGAGCTCACCTCGATCGATATTAATCGTCAGGTGGGCGAGGTGCTGTGTGAGGCCTTCCCCGATAAAAAGGTTCAAATGCACGACCCCGATGCGATGGTGCACGTACTGGTGGTCCAGGGTAGCGTTTATGTGTACGCGCGCTCCGAGCGCGGCGTGGGCGGTCTGCCGGTGGGTTCTGCCGGCAAGGTCGTGACGCTGCTGTCGTCGGGTATCGATTCTCCGGTGGCGACCTGGATGCTCGCGCGTCGCGGCGCGGTGTGCGTGCCGGTGCATTTCTCCGGTCGTCCGCAGACGCCTGATACGAGCGAGTATTTGGTGCAGGACATCATCCGTGCGCTTGAGCCGGGTGTCCAGATCGGCCGCCTGTACGTGGTGCCGTTTGGCGACTGCCAGCGTGAGATTTCGGTCACCTGCCCCAGCAACCTGCGTGTGATCATGTATCGTCGCATTATGTATTCGGTTGCCGAGCGCATTGCGCACATCGAGGGCGCCAAGGCCATCGTTACGGGCGAATCGCTTGGGCAGGTTGCCTCCCAAACGCTTGAGAACATCATGGCCGTCAACGAGGCCGTGAAGATCCCCGTGTTCCGTCCTCTCATCGGTTCGGACAAGCAGGAGATTATCGCGCGTGCTGAGGAGATCGGTACGTTCGATATCTCGACTGAGGCCGCTCCCGACTGCTGCACGCTGTTTATGCCGCGCCGACCCGAGACGCACGCTAAACTCGATGCCGTGCATGAGGCCTGGGAGTTGTTCGATCATGAGGAGATGATCGAGCGCCTGCTCAAGCAGACCGAGTACATCGACTTCGAGAGCAACACGTATAAGGCCCCTAAGACCTTAAAACGCAAACATTCGGAGCTTGCTCCGCGTGAGATTTACCAAGATTACGAGTAAATTTGTGCATAGACCGACGATGCGCCTGCATCGTCGGTCTTTTGCTATCTGGGCATTTTGCGGCTAAGCGTTCATTTGCTGACGTGTGCCTGAATAAATGGACAGATTTGTGCAAGGTTTTGGTCGGTTTTTGGTTTGACCGCAAAAACCGGTTTTGGGGCGTGGCTGTTGTGGAGCTCCTTTCCTGACACGATGGTGTTGGGAGGTTTTGCTATGGCGCGGCGCGAACAACACGAACGAGTCAAAAAGATGGACCGCTGGGCGGGCAAACTGCTCGGTCATAAGGCAGTGGTGATGGCGATGCTGGTCGTCATTGCGATGGCGAGTGGGCTGGCGATGGCGAACCTTGGCGGCGGTGCCGGCGGTGTGTCGTTTGAGCGCACTGATGGTTCGGGCACGTTAGTGGAGCCGGGATCCGGCGATGCTTCGAGCGGAAAGACATCCGAAGGCTCTTCGCCTAAGGCGTCTGCCGCGGCAGAGGTCTATGTCGATGTTGATGGCGCCGTGGTGTCACCCGGTGTATATCGCCTCAAAGACGGGGCGCGGGTGGCTCAGGCGATTGATGCCGCCGGCGGGCTGGCGCCCGAAGCAGACGTTACGGGGCTTAATCGTGCATCCAAGGTCACTGATGGACAAAAAATTCACGTTCCAACGGTAGGGGAGCAGCAGGCGTCCATTGCGGAAGCCGGTGTTGATGGTGGGACTTCCGCATCGTCGGGCGTTAGTGGCGCAACAGGCCTAGTAAACATCAATACGGCAAGCGCAGAAGAGCTGCAGACGCTTTCGGGCATCGGCCCCTCCATGGCCCAGTCGATTATCGATGAACGGACAAAGAACGGTGCTTTCGCCTCGGTTGACGATCTGATGCGTGTGTCGGGAATCGGCGAGAAGAAGCTTGCCAAAATCAAAGATTGCATCTGCGTATGAGCGCGACCGAGCGCGAGCACGTGATGCCTCCGCGACCCCTGATTCCGTGGACGATGGCCCTGTGTGCCGGCATGTGCGTGAGCTGCGCCTTGGTGCTCAGCATAGCCGCTGATGCGCTGCTGAGGGAGCAGGCGACGGCGGTCGGGCCGCTATGGGCCATTCCCGTTGCGGCAGCGGTTTTCGTTGTGCTGGCTCACTCTTGTGCGCGGCTTGCCCCTTTGAAGCGGTGGCTGTATGCCGCGTCCGTCGGTCTCGTGGCGGGAGCGGTCGTCTCGGCGTGGTGGGCTGTGGGTGCGCTCAGCGCCTCGAAGGCGCTCGACGGTCGAGCGGCAAGCGGCCTCGAGTTTGTCGTGCAGGGTGACCCATCCATAAACGACGACGTGTATTCCTATACCTGCGAGGCACGCGCGGACGGCAAGAACTTAGCAACGGTTCGCCTATCGTGTGATCGTGAGCTCAAGGTCGGGGCGCACGTGCGTGTTATCGGTCGCGTTTTACGTTTTGAGAACGATGCGTATGGGCGCTCACGCGTGCTTCGAGGCGAGCTCCGAAAAGTGAAGGTCATCCGGTTGGTGTCGGTCGACGAGGGCTCTCCGGGGCCGCTGCTTCGACTGCGAAATGAGCTGCTTGCGTCCATCTCGCCTGCGACCGATCCGGCGCGTGCGCTCATAGCTGGAGTCGTCTGCGGTCGTTCGGCCGAGCTGCGCGCCCAGCCGGCGAGCGACTGGTTTTCGGTGACGGGAACGGCGCATCTTATCGCCGTCTCGGGCAGCCATTTGGCTATCGTGGGGTTTGTAATCGAGGGCGTATTGCAAAAGACTCGGTGCTCACGTGGTCTTCAGCGGGCGATATTGGCGATAACGCTTGTGGGCTACGCTGCATTTACGGGCGCGTCTCCCTCGGCCGTGCGCGCGTGCTGCATGGTGTTCGTGACGCTTGTCGTAAACGACGCGGGGCGTCGTCGGCACGGCCTTTCGGCACTCTTCGTAACCATGTCCATCTTTGTGCTACTGCGGCCGACGGTGCTGTTCGAGATGGGCTTTCAGCTATCATGTGCCAGCGTCTTAGCCATTCTGTGCTTTTGCCCCTATGCGACCTATGCTTTGGGTGAGCTGGGTGTGCCATCGGGCGTTGCCAGCGTGTTTTCCGTCACGCTGTGCTCGCAACTGGCGACACTTCCCATTACCATTCCTGCCTTCGGTACATTCTCGCTCATTGCTCCGTTGGCAAATGCGGTCATCGGTCCGGTGGTGAGCGTTCTGCTCGCTGTGTCGATCGTGCTGGCTCCCTTTTCGCTTGTGGGACCGTTGCGGACTTGGGCGCTCGTTGTGCCCATGATTGCCGCCCGTTGCGCGCTGTTCTTCGAGCAGCTGTTTGCCGCCGTGCCGGGTGCATACGTGAGCGTGCCGCCCGATAGCATGTGGATTTACCTAGTGCCGTGTTTGCTGGCGGTTCTGCTGGTCTGGTGGCCGCGTCCCCGTGCACGTCCTATGGCGGTGGGGCTTGCATGCCTGATGCTCTTGGCTGCGATTCCGTACGTCTATTGGGATCGATTCGCTCCGCCTTCGATGACGGTGCTCGATGTGGGCCAGGCCGATGCGATTCTTATCCGCCAAGGCGGCGCAGTAGCTCTCGTCGACTGCGGGCTCGACGAGCGTGTGGTTGCGGCGTTGGTTCGCAATAACGTGCACCATATCGATGCCGTCTTTGTGACGCATTGGGATGAGGACCACTGGGGTGGTCTGCCTGCCGTGCTCGAACAGTTTTCGGTCGGAACGATTGCCGTGGCGGCGGATGCGCTGGAGGATGCTCCTGCCGAGGTATTGAACCGACCTGGCGTGGAGTATCGGCAGGTGCGCCGTGGGGATACGGTCGACATCGGCTCATTTTGCGCTCGTGTGATGTGGCCATTCGAGTCCGTGGATGGCGAGGGAAATGAGGACTCGCTTGTCCTGCTGCTCTCTTATGTTCAGGAAGGCAAGGGCCTGCGCATACTCCTCACCGGTGATGCCGAGCTCGACCAAGAGCGGGAATTCGTGCAGGAGGTGGGGGACATCGATGTCCTTAAACTTGGACATCACGGCTCCAAGGTTTCAGTCGATGGTGAGTTGCTGGGCGTCCTGAAGCCCGAGCTTTCCCTCGCGAGCGCGGGCGAGGGGAATCGATACGGCCATCCGTCCGATGCCTGCATCGATGCCGTGAAGGAAGCGGGTGGTGTGTTCGCGTGTACCATCGAACACGGCGACATTACCGTCACGCCGACTGCGAATGGCTTTGCGATGCGATGCCAGCGACCGTGACGACGTCGTTGGCGTGTGGTGGGCCCCTGGGCTAAAATGGCACGGAACGAATACGAAGGCCTGCGGGAGGGGAGCGCAATGTCCGAAACCGGTTTGCTGCCGGCATATCTGATCGTCGGTACCGACGGAGTTAAGCGCGACCACGCCGTCTCGCGTATGAAAGCGCGTCTGGAAAAGTCGGGTATGGTCGAGTTCAACCTCGACGAGCGAGACATGACCAAGGACCCCGATATCGAGTCCATTATCGGATCGCTTAACACCTTTCCGATGGGCAGTGAGTTTCGTCTGGTAATCCTCGATGGCTGCTCAAAGCTCGCCAAGGCGGTCTCGGAGCCGCTCGTTGGGTATCTGGCGAGTCCCAGCCCCACAACGGTCTGCCTCATCATCGCCGACTCACTTGCCAAGAATACGCGCCTGTATAAGGCAATCGCCAAGATCGACAAGAAGGCTATCGTCGATTGCTCGGGTACCAAGCGCTGGGAACTGCCGCGCCGTGTTCAGCAGATGGCGAGGCAGCGCGGTAAGTCGATTTCGACGGCGGCCGCCGAGGAGCTCGTCTCGCGTTCGGGCGAAAACACGCGCATGCTCGATAACGACTTGGCTAAGCTTGCCCAGATGGTCGAGTCGCCCCAGATTGAACTTGCCGATGTTGAGCGCTGGATTGTACGTACGGCCGAGGTCCAACCTTGGGACTTCCTCAACGCCGTCTCGGCTCGCGATATGCGGCGTTCGCTCGAGCTCTTTAAGCTCCTGCCCTCCAAGAGCTACGTGTGGACTTACACATTGCTGTGCGGTCGCATTCGCGAGCTTATCGTCGCCAAGGCGCTCGACGCGCGTGGGCAGGGTCGCGAGCTGGCCGCAACGCTCAAGCTCCAGTCCTGGCAGGTCAAGAATCACCTTACCTGGGCGCGTCGTTTTTCGATGACCGAGCTCGTCGCAGCGCTCGAGGGTGCCGTTGATGTGGAGCTCGCGCTCAAGGGTTCGGCCGATTCTCAGACGGCGCTTTTGCTCTGGATTACGAACATCTTGAGAAAATCGTGATGATACCTGCCTATTTGACAAATTCGTTCTATCCCTTTGAGGGGGAGCGTGCTATAGTAGGCGCTTGCATGACCTCACCGTGTCTCAGAGGTGTCATACATTTTTTGCAAGGAACTCGAAAGGAACTCCAGAAGTGGCAAACATCAAGTCTCAGAAGAA
>DBFVGT010000199.1:0-49280 GCA_048524725.1 Collinsella sp.
TTT
Organism: Collinsella sp.; assembly: GCA_048524725.1. Lineage (GTDB taxonomy): Bacteria > Actinomycetota > Coriobacteriia > Coriobacteriales > Coriobacteriaceae > Collinsella. The sequence continues at coordinate 4 of DBFVGT010000199.1, forward strand.
CCCCCGCCGCCCGCACAGCTCATCCTGGGCTGGATTAGCCGCCGCCCGCATACAGAAACAAAAAGAAAAAACGCTTGGTAGAAAGGTTAACTCCTATGAAGATCGCTCTGATCAACGAGAATTCTCAGAACTCCAAGAACCCTATGATCGAGGCTGCCCTTAAGAAGGTTGTCGAGCCCATGGGGCACACCGTCTTTAACTATGGCATGTATGCCGACGCCGACTCCAAGCCCCTCACCTACGTGCAGAACGGCATTCTTGCCGCCGTGCTGCTCAACTCCGGCGCTGCCGACTACGTCGTGACCGGATGCGGCACCGGCGAGGGCGCCATGCTCGCCTGCAACTCCTTCCCCGGCGTGCTGTGCGGCCACGTTGCCGACCCGCTGGATGCCTACACCTTTGCCCAGGTCAACGATGGCAATGCCGTCGCCATGCCCTTCGCCCTCAAGAACGGCTGGGGCCAGGAGCTCAACCTCGAGTACACCTTCGAGAAGCTCTTTGGCTTTGGTTCGGGTAACGGCTACCCCGCCGAGCGCGTTGAGCCCGAGCAGCGCAACAAGAAGATCCTCGACGGCGTGCGCGCTGTGACCATGCGCCCGCTCGTCGACGTCCTGGGCGAGATCGATCAGGACCTGGTGAAGGGCGCCCTCGCTGGCGAGCATTTCCAGGAGTACTTCTTTGCCAACGCCACCGACGAGGCCATCATCGCCAAGGTCAAGGAGCTCTTGGGCCTGTAATAAGGCCCACGGGGCGCACCGACCCCCAACAAACCGCCAGACAAAAGGCGCCGCGACGATCCATGTGTCGCGGCGCCTTTTTAGATTGCTATCGCTTGAGTCACCGCAAGGCGGCCGCTCCCCTATTTGCCAAGAGCCTACAGCTCGCAGGCGACCTTGTAGCCGTCGCCGATGGCATCACGGATGTTGCCGCACTTCTGGGCATCGCCCAGCACGTGGGTGGCAACGCCGGCAGCGGCAAGGTCATCGGCCAACTTGGTGTTGGGACGATAGCCCATGGCAAGCACCAGCGTATCGGCATCGGCGATGGTGTGGACCTCGCCGTCCTTCTCGTAGCTGATAGCGTCCTCGGTAATCTCGGTCACCTTGGCCTCGGTCAGCACGTGAACACCCTTGGAGAGCATGCGCGTGATGAGCACCGCGCGGCCGGCGCCGCCCTCGTTGGCGGCGAGCGTCTTGGTCATCTCGATGACGGTGACATCGCGGTTGGCCGGCGACAGGTCGTTGACCAACGGGGCCAGGTAATCGGCCGTCTCGCAACCAACGGTGCCGCCGCCCACAATGACGATCTTCTTGCCCGGGAAAGCCTTGCCACCCAGCAGGTCGTCAGCCGTCATGACCTGCTTAAAGCCCTGCATAAAGGCCGGGGCGATGGGTTCGGCGCCATAAGCCAGGACAACCTCGTAGCCCGCGTAGTCGCGCTGGATGTCCTCGGCCGAAAGCTCGGTACCAAAGACGCACGTGACGCCGGCCTCGGCCAGGCGACGGTACTGATACTTGATCACGCGCGTGAGCTCCTGCTTTGCCGGCGGAACGGCCGCAATGCGCATCTCGCCGCCCGGCTCGTCCTGCTTATCCACGAGCACCACGTTATGACCGCGCTTGGCGGCAATGTAGGCTGCCTCCATGCCCGCGGGACCGGCACCCACAACGAGCACGTTCTTTGCCTCGGCGGCAGGCTCGTAGCCAGCCTCGTCACGCTCCACATCCGGGTTGACGGTGCAGGAGATGCGCTTGCCGAACATGATACCGTTCAGGCAGCGCAGGCAACCGATGCAGGGGCGGATGTCGTCGGCGTTGCCGGCAGCAGCCTTGTTGCAGAACTCGGCATCGCACAGATTGGCGCGGCCCATCATGCAAATGTCGGCAGCGCCGTCCTCGATCAGCTCCTCGGCGATCCATGCCTCGTTGATGCGGCCGACGGTGGCGACGGGAATGTTGACGTGCTTTTTGATCTCGCGCGAGCAGGCGGCGTGCGAGGCCTGCTGCGTACCGGCGGCGGGAATGGCGGAGCCGCGCTTGATGGTAGTGCCGCCCGACACGTGGATCATGTCGACGCCGGCCTTCTCCAAGCGACGCGAGACATAGATCATGTCGTTGAGGGTCAGGCCGCCATCGGTGTACTCGTCGCCCGAGATACGGACGTCGATGATGAAGTCCTTGCCGCAGCGCTCGCGAATCTCGGCGATGACCTCGAGCAAGAAGCGCATGCGGGCGTCGAGCGAGCCGCCGTACTCGTCGGTGCGCTTGTTGTAGAGCGGAGTCAAAAAGCCGCCGAGCATACCGTGGGCGTGCGCCGCATGGACCTCGACGCCATCGACACCGGCCTTCTGCATACGCACGGCAGCGTCACCGAACTGATGCGTGAGCTCGTGAATCTCATCGACCGTGATGGGGCGCGGCGCCTCGCGGGCATAGGACGGGCCCACAAAGGACGGAGCGATCAGGCGCGGCGTGCCCGGAATGTTAAAGGCCATGTAGGCGGGGTGGAAGAGCTGCGGCATGATCTTGCAGCCGTACTCGTGGACGGCGGCGGCGAGCTTTTCCCAGCCAGGGATAAACGTGTCGTCGTAGCAGCACATGTCACCCGGCAGATAGGTATAGGTAGGCTCGACCGTCACGACCTCGGTGATGATGAGGCCCACGCCGCCCTTGGCGCGGGCACGGTAATGATCGACCAAGTCGTCGGTCACATAGCCGTGATCGGCCAGGTTGGTAGATACCGGCGGCATAAAGACGCGGTTCTTGACCTCGGTCGTACCGACCTTGATCGGACTAAAGAGCATTGGATAGGCGGAGGACTCCATACAGGGTTCCTTTCGTTTGAGCCGCTCGGCGGCAGTTGCTAACGTACTTATCGTATCAGCAACTGCGCTGTACCCGACCGTGCACGTTCCCCCGACTTTTACTCAGCCCACAAAAAAGTTGCGGTGGAATACGGAGTAGATGAGGCCTTTGACAGCCAAAACAGTCCGTATTTCACCGCAACTGATGGGTGGGATGGAGTTAGAGGCCCAGGTAGTTGGTCATGCCTTCGACGGCGAGCTTGGCACCGGCCACGGCATGGACCACGGTGAGCGGGCCGTTGACCACGTCGCCGGCGGCAAAGACGCCCGGCACGGTGGTCATGCCGCGTTCATCGACCGAAAGCAGACCGCGATGGTCGGTCTCCAGACCGCCCGTCGTAAGCACCAGTTTGTCCTTGGGCACCTGCGAGGCCGCAATCACAACCGTGTCGGCGGGCACATGGTCAAGTTCTTCCTCGTAGCCCACCACGTTGTCGTCCTCGTCAAAGATAGCCGTCTCGAACACCGGACCGTTATCGTCGATGGCGCAGATCGCCTTGCCGCGCACGATCTCGGCACCGTCAAGCTCGGTCAGCTCCACCTCGTCATCGATGGCCGAGATATGGCGCGATCGGGCATACACGGTAACCTTGCGAGCGCCCGAGCGCAGGGCCGTACGGGCAACATCCATGGCCACGTTGCCAGCGCCGATAACCGCCACGTTCTGACCGATCGCCACGCTCGTGGGATCGACCAGGTAATCGATACCAAACAGTACGTTGCCACGCGACTCGCCGGGAATACCCAGCTTGCGGGCGCGCCAGGTACCGGTACCGACAAAGACCGCATCGTAGCCGTCGCGCAGCAGGTCGTCGATATGCAGCGCGCCGCCAATGGTGGTCGAGGGACGGACGCGTACGCCAAGCGAGCACATCACGTGACGGTACTTTTGCACGAGCGCGCGGGGCAGGCGAAACTCGGGGATGCCGTACTCCAGCACGCCGCCGATCTCGGGGCGCTGTTCAAACACCGTGACGGCACAGCCCAGCTGGGCCATCTTAATGGCCACGGTAATGCCGGCAGGACCGGAACCGACCACGGCAACCTGCTTGCCACACGACGGCGCGGGCTTCCACTCCTTACGGTCCAAATATGCCGTCGAGATATAGTTCTCGATACTCGAAAAATGCACCGGTGCGCCCTTGCGGCCCTGAATGCACGCGCCCTCGCACTGGCCCGAATGGTTGCAGATCATGGAGCAGACCGCGCTCATGGGGTTGTTCTGGAACAGCAGCTCACCTGCCTCTTCCAGACGGCGCTGCTTAAACAGGTCGATGATCTGCGGGATAGGCGTCTGCACCGGACAGCCTTTAAGCTGACAGAACGCCTTTTTGCACCCAAGGCAGCGGTTCGCTTCCTCAACAATATGAATAGCCATCGGTACCCCTCTTGAACCTCTACGACAATCTCTTTCGCCCAGCCTGCTTTGTTACAGAATCACGTGCTCGCACATCACGCTGCGCCCCATGCGCAGCAGCTCGTCGCGCGAGCGCTCGACCGTGGACGGCGTGCTGTTCTCGATAACGGTCATAATGCCCGGTCGCGCGGCGGCTGCCCAGGCGGCAATGGCCTCAAAATCAAAGTTTCCGCACGTGCAGGCGCCGTGGCATACCAAACGAGAGCCCGAGCCATCACACCAGCCATCCTGGTCCTCGTTGTCTACGATCTCGTAGTCCTTTGCATGCAGCACGCGAATCTTGCTGCCGCACAGGTGCAACATACGCGACACCTGCTCGGAAGCCTCACCGACGATCGTGGGATGCAGCAGCGACACCGGGTCGTAGATCACGCCGAGCGCCGGGCTCGGGACGCGCTCCAGAACCTCGCGGCAGCGCCCGGGCGTATTGACGATCTCGTTCCAACCGGGCTCGATCAGAAGCTCGCCGCCCTCCTTTTCGGCCATCGAGCACACGCGTGCGAGTCCTTTGCAAAACGCATCGAGCGCAGCGGCCGAAAAACGGTCATCGGCCATCTTGTTCTGCGCGTTAGGGCGCCCCGTCTCGGTCCCCACCGGACAGCCCCCAAGCCAGCGCGCGAACCTCAGGCACGCCTCGTACTCGGCATAGGTATCCACCAGTTGATTCTGATCGGGCGTTGCCAGGTTTTTATAGCAGCCGAGCACCGCCACCTGCACGCCGTTGGTGTCGAGCACCTCGCGCAGATGGTCGGCGAGTTCGTGCGTAAGGCCGGAACGGTTAATGCCAAAGGACTTGTAGAGTACTTTGCTCGGCAGCTGAATGCACGAGAAACCCAGTTTGCCTGCCATGCGAATGCGCTCCTCGACCGTACCCTCGGGCAGGTCGTGCAGGCGCACGCCGACGCTCAGTGCGCCTTTTGACTGCGCCATGCCTAGACCTCCTTGCACGCATTGATGCCCGGCGTGTAGCCGCCAAACGGGTCGTCGATGGAGCACACGCCCGAAGGGGCAAGCGGATCGCGCTTACCGGCAAGCTTGTCATGATGCATGGTCTCGATATAGGCAAGCACCAGCGGCGCCACGCCCTTCGCGTCGTTTTTGACGACGGGCTCGCTCATGTAGTAGCCAAACGTGCCCTCGCGGTGCGCGGTGTTGCCAAGACCCGCCACCAGGCAGATGTTGTCGAGCGCCAGCTGTCCGTCGCGCTCGGACAGGCACGTGTCGCAGATGCCGTCAAACGCACGGCGGCCGTACTGGTAGTAGCGCTCGCCCAGCACGCCCAGGCGCACGCCCTTCATGATGGCGTTGGCAAAGATGGCGCTGCCCGACTCCTCCAGATAGTTGGGGGCGATATTGGGCAGGTTGATGACCTGGTGCCACATGCCGGTCTTCTCGTCCTGATACGGCAGCATGGCGTCGATCAGGTCGTGGAACATCTTGCGGATCTCGTCCTTCTCGGCCGACATCGAGGGCGGCATGAGCTCCCAGGTATCGATGAGCGCCATGGCAAACCAGCCCTCGGCGCGCAGCCAGAAGTTGGCCGAAAGACCGGTGACGGGATCGCACCAGAACTGCTTGCGGCTCGCGTCGTAGGCGTGATAGTACAGACCGTTGAGGGGGTTGCGCATCAGGTCATGCACGACCTGGAACATATGGAAGCTATCCGAGCAGGCACGGCGGTTGTGGAAGCTCAGCTCGTACTGCATGTAGAACGGCTGCGCCATGTACATGCCGTCGAGCCAGATCTGGTTGGGGTAGACGGCCTTGTGCCAAAACACACCCTCTTTGGTACGCGGCTGGGTTTCGAGCTGACGATAGATGGTATCCATGGCGGCACGGTACTTGGGCTTGCCTACCAGGTCATAGAGTTTGTAGAGGGTCTTGCCTGCATTGACGTTATCGAGGTTGTACTCCTGGGGATTGTAATGCTTGATGGTGCCATCGTCCTGGACAAAGAAATCGATGTAGTCATCGGCAAAAGTCAGGTAGCGCTGCTCGCCGGTGATCTCGTACAGCTCGATGAGTGCCTTGATCATGCAGCCGTCAATGTAATTCCAGGTGTTCTCCTTGCCGGCGCGAAGCTTTTCGATATTCCAGGCCGGCGCCTGAGGCGTAGAGGTCTCGATCAACTGCTCGATATAACGGTCCAGAATCTGATTGCAACCCATTGCTGTCCCCTCTGACGTTATTGATGGGTGAACGTTTCCCCTAGTGTAACGCGAACGGGGATTATAGGGTGAACGTTAACCCTATAATCCCCGTGAACGGCAAACTTTTAACGGCAAACGGCGGTGAGGCCCGCAGCGATGCGATGCGCCAGGCGCTCATAGCCGGCAGGGCTGTAATGCAGACCGTCCGGCATGTAGAGCTCGCGGTGCTCCGGCAAAAACGGGCTGATGCCGCTTTGCGCATACAGGTCGATCACCGGCACCGAGTAGCGATCGCAGACCTCCAGCATCGCGCGCACATAGGCGTCTTGCGTCAGGCCCAGATGGTTGGCCTCGTTGCTTGCCGGAATATCCTTCTCGTGTTTGCCGCTCGTCTTGCACGGCGTCATAAACACCAGCTTTGCCTGAGGCGAGCGCGCCGTGATGGTGCGGATCAGGTAGTCGAGCGCACCGTAGAACTCGTGCACGTCCGTGCTGCCCAGCTCTCCCAGCGGCACGTTACGGCTAAAGTCGTTAACGCCGCCAAAGACGATGCAGATATCTGCCGTGTGATCGATGCCGTCCAAGCGCTCAACAAACGAATCGCTACGGTCGGCCTTGACGGCAATACGCGAACCCTTAATACCAAAGTTCTCGATCGTAGCGCCGCCCAGCAGCGCACCCAGGTGCGAGGTCCAAGAGATGTCGTTGCCTCCCCCGCCGCATCCGTTATCGCCCCAGGTGGTCGAATCGCCAAAGCAGCAGACGGTCGATTCGCTCAAGTTTTTCGTTTCCATATTCTTCTCCTCACCCGCACACCGGCGGTCATACAGGTACATACCGTTCATTCACAACATACCGAGAGACTATGCGTGGGCGTATTCCGCAACTTGCGAATCGAGCCATTCGATATCCTCGGCAAGATGCGCCACGCCCAGGTGGTGTCCACCCGGGCAGACCTCGTGCAGAAGGTTTTCGTCCTTGCCCAGCAGCGCGTAGGCGTCGCGAACGATATCGAGCTGCTCGTCTACGTTCGCAAGCCCGCGGGCGCCGTTGAGATGGTCTTTCTCGCAGCTCTGAACCAAGAGCGGCCGTGGCGCGACAAGCGATGCAATGTCGCCCATGTCGAGCAGACGCCAGAGTCCAGGCGTGTAATTGCAGCTGCAATTGCCGTTGAGGTGCAGTAGCGAATCATCAACGCCGTACAGATAGCCCGAGACAAACGCCTTGCGCACGCGCGGGTCGAGCGCGGACAGGTACAACGTCATGTAACCGCCGCCCGAAAAACCAAAGCAGCCCAGGTCGTCCATGGCAATGTCACCGCGTGTCTCCAAGTAATCAATCAAGCGCATGTTGTCCCAGGCGTTGAGGCCCGCGACCGTAAGACCCAGCGGCTCGGCCATACGTGCTTGATTCAGACACGTACCGCGCAGGTAGCTGTTCTCGTCGTCGCCCTGACCCTTCCAGTCACGACGGTATCCCCAACCACGCGCATCGGGGCAGACGGTCACGTAACCCATGCGCGCCAAACGCAGACCGTAGTCGTAATTGAACTTACGCACGGCATCGTCGACCGCCGGCACGCCCACAACGCCGGCTATGCTTGCAGCACCCGCCCCCTGGTGACCATGCGGGCAGATATAACAGCGCTTGAGTCCCCGCTCGTCAAGCTTGGGGCGGGACGGCTCCAACAGGTAAAACGGCATCCACACATCGTGCTCAACCTGCAACACCGCATGAGTACGCACGATGCTGCCGGCAACCCGCACGCGATTGAGTTCACGAATCTCAATCGGGGCGCGGTCCATAAGCGAAAGACCCAAAATATCGTACAGACGAGTCCTGGTCGCAGCCTTCCATGCCTCAAAGTCTGTGGGAGTCTTGCCCGTAAATGCGGCCGAGCGCCCTTCGCGCTTCAGTCGGGCGCGCAGCGCAGGCTCGTCCTCGTAGTACGTCTCGATGTGCACGGTGCGGCCATTGGCAGATAGCCCGACCGTCTCTACCGCATCACCGTCGCCGCCCTCGGGATCCCAACCATCCGTGCCGGCAAGCACTCGGTCACGCGCATAGCGTTCGGAATCCTGACCAGTCAGGCAATGCGCCCACGGCACCCAAGCGACAGTATCGCCCGCCGGGCCAAACAGGGCACCGCCGGCATACAGGGTGCCGTCATGTGCCGCTGGCTTATTCCAATCCCACCAGCCCTCGAGTGAAATATGGGGGCCCAGCCAGCATTCGAGCAAAACGGTCTGGGCCCACTCGCGCCATGGACGACCCAGATAGACCGATCCGGGGGCAATGCCCTCATCGGCTGTAAACGAACAGCCATGAAACACAAATCCGTACGGCTCGCCCTGAGGCGTGGAGGCTGCCGTTACATACCCGTTGACATCCATATCGCGGTTGAGCGAGCGAATCTCACACCCCTCAAAGTAGGCACGCGCGCCGCCAAAGATAAAGTCGACATCGCCCTCGATCCGGCAACGTCGAAAATACTGCCGCCCCACGCGGCGCGGGGCGAACTGCTTGGGGCCTATAAAGCCGCCCGGCTTGGCCTCGCGCGGCGGCAGCGGCCCCAAAAAGAGCGTGTCCTGGTGTCCCTTAATGCAGCAGGCATCGACAACCAGGCGGTCACCATCGGCATACAGGGCAATCGCCTGGCCGACCTCGCGCCCATCACCGGCATCGTTGACGATCGTAAGATTCTCGAGCCGCACGTCATCGGCATCGATCAGAACCGTATAAGTCCTAAAGGTGCCGAGCATTCCGTCGATGCCCGACCCATCCCCCGAGGGCATCTTGGCACCCAAGCCTCCCACGATACGCACGCTATCGGCCGTCTCGCCCACCAACCTCACGTGCGGGCGATGAATCTCAACCCGTTCGCGGTACTCACCCGGCGCCACCAGCACGCGCACCGGTACGGTCGCATCGGGCACACACCGCTCCGCCGCCTCGAGCGCCGCCGAAATGCTGCGATACGCGCCTTCGCGTTCGAGCGATACCTCAAAGAGCTGTTCTTTGCCACTCATCTGTCATTACGCTTTCTGTCACAGAACACCCACCATGCAATACCGGCACCTATAGATTGCGTGCGACAGCCGGGCAGACCCGACCGTCGCACGCCTCAACATGCCGTATTCACTTGTGCAGGAGCACTACCCTACGCGCGGATAACCTTGTCGACGTTTTGCAGCTGCAGCTCGTCGCCATCCTGACCCTCGATGCGCACGTTCTGCAGGTCGAGGACTTTCACGTTCTGCGCGATAATACCCTGGCGCACCATGGGCTCCACGCCGCAGGCCATGGCCGGCACAAAGGGCTCGGCATCGGCGGCAAAGGTCACATGGACATCCTGGAACGTCAGGCGCGTCACCTTGCTCTCGGGAAGGCCCGTGATATAGGCCGCGGCCGCATGGCAGTTGGTGGCCTCGATATCGCAAAACGTCGTGGCGCCAAAGCCGGGCGTACGGTCGTCGACGGGCAGCGCCTCGCGAGACTGCACGTAGTCGGTCTTGCCGTCCTTGTCGCAGAAGTAGAACGAGTTGACCACGAAGGGCGTGAGCACCTTATCCATGCGAATGTGCTCGAAGGTGATGCCCTCGTTGACGGCGTCCTTGCCGCGTCCGCGGCGTGTCTTGACGCGCAGGCCGCGGTCGGTGCGCTCAAAGAGGCACTTGCTCACGGTGAGATCCTTGATGCCGCCGGCGGCCTCGGATCCCAGCACCACGGCGCCGTGGCCGTCGTGCATGTAGCAGTGCGAGATCAGCACGTCGTGCGTGGCGGGACGGAGCTCGGGTTCAATGCCCAGTTTGCCGCTCTTGATGGCGATGCAGTCGTCCCCCACCGAGAACTGACAGCCAAGGATGCGGACAAAACCGCAGCTCTCGGGATCGAAACCGTCGGTGTTGTGGGAGTTCTTGGGACCCTCGATGGACAGGCACAGGGCATCGACGTGCTCGCACAGAATGGGATGGATATTCCACGCCGGGCTGTTGCGCACGGTAAAGCCGGCAAGGCTCACGTTTTCGCACTCGGACAGGAAAATCATGCGCGGGCGGGCGATCTCGCGGCCCTCCTCGGGACGGAAGATGTTCTTAAAGTCCTTGTTCCACCAGTTGTCCTCGGCAAAATCGGTCTGGCCGTCGATGGCGCCGCGGCCATAAATGCACACGTCGTGCACGCTCAGGCCCGTAAAGGTCGAACAGTAGGTCGAAAAGCTCTCGCCTTCCCAGCGGCCCAGGGGCAGCATGTCGGCGCCGGCATACCCGGCGCCCTCGTCGCCCGTGACCGTGCCCGGAATGTAGGCAAGCGCCGCGCGGTCGTGACGGGCCAGCAGCACCGCGCCCTCGGCAAGCTCGATGTTGATATTGCTCTTAAGGAAGAGGGACTTGATGCGGTAGTTGCCGGCGGGGATCAGCACGCGCCCGCCCTTGGGGCAGGCCATGATGGCAGCCTGAATGTTGGTGGTGTCATCGTGCTCGGCATCGCCCTTGGCTCCGCAGTCGCGAACGTTGATGGTAAAGGGCTCCGCCGGCGTGGTGACGCCTACGCTCAACTCGCGCTCGCCGCAGACAAAGCGGATCAGGTTGCGCTTGCCGGGGGTCAGGCCATCGACATAGGTCTCGACCGTATTCGTGGTACCGGCGGGCTCATCGTTGACAAAGATCTCCCACGTATCGGCACAGGTAAAGTAGCCGCCATCGTCGAGCTCGATAACGGCCGCGCGGGCATTGCGCCAGATAACGTTCGTCTCCATGGGTCTCTCCCTCAAATGTAATCAGAAGTTCATACTACTCGTTTTTAAAAAAGGGCCGCACCCGCCGGTGGATCTCCGGTGGCACGGCCCTTTGGTTTGGACAATGCGTTGGCCCTACTCGGCGGGAATTACGCTGCCGTCCTGGAAGCCAACATTGTTGTGAGCGAAGCAGTCCTCGTACTTAAAGCCGGAGAGCTCCTCGCAAAGCGCCTTGACCTCGGGCTTGACGTCGGCCATCTTGCCACCCTCCTTGACACGGTGAATCTCGTCGCAAAGGATGTCGCACTGCTCCTTGTCAATCTTGATGCCGCGGGCAAGGACGGCCGCGAGCAGGAAGAAGCCGGCGCAGCCGATGAGCATGTAGCCGCAGATGTACAGAGGCACGGTGGCGGGCTGGGTCACGGCGTCGCTGTTGCCGGCGGTCTGAATGAAGCCGGAGGCAGCAAGGACGATAGCCCATACGTTGACGGCAACAGCCTGGGCGATCTGCTGGCAGAGCTGCTGTGCGGAGCTGTAGATGCCCTCGCGACGACGCAGGGTGATGAGCTCATCGACATCGGGGATGTAGTTGAGCAGAACATCGGGCAGATACTGGAAGCCAACGTAGAAGAACTTCCAGATGGCGAAGATGATGGGGTAGGCGATCATGGCGATGGCGACCGTGGAGGTGCCGTTGATCTGACCAAAGGCGAAGTAGTTGTAGGCGATGATGCACGCGGCGCAACCGACGTTTGCCAGGTACCAAGACTTGTGGAAGCCCTTCTTGGCCATGAGGGCGACCCAGATGGCGGTGCAGACGATAGCGACGACCTTGCCGGGCATCTCCATCACGGACTCGTAGGACTTAGGAATCTGCAGACAGTAGACGATGAAGAAGGACAGGCACGCAGACCAGCAGGCAGCGGCGAGCTTCGTGGAGACCTGCGCATACAGGACCTTGCGGAAGGACTTGTTGCGGAAGGTAGAGATAACGTCGATGAAAAACTTCTTGATACCCTCGCCGACGCTCTCGATCTTCTCCTGAGCGACCTCCTCGGGGGTGTGCTCCCACGTAGACAGGTACACGCAGAGCAGCGAGATTGCCATGACCGAAGCGTTAATCGTAGCAATAATGAAGTAGCTGAACGGGTTGGTCTCGCCGAAGGTGCCAAAGCCAAAGCCGACGAGTGCTGCCATCAGGAAGCCGGCGGCGTTACCAAAGAGGTGCTTGTAGCCGGTGAGGTACGTACGCTCCTTGAAGTCATCGGTCATCTCGATGGTAAGCGGCGACAGGTTGGCGGTGCAGAACGTGTACGCGACGTTGTAGATCAGGTACAACACAAAGTAGTACGGGAAACCAAACGGCGTAGCCACAAAGATGAGCGGCTCGGCGACCATCATCGGGATAGCCAGCAAGATCCAGAAACGGCGGCGGCCAAAGATGCGGCCGATCTTAGTAGCGTAGAAGTTATCGGCCACAAAGCCCATGAGCGGGCACAGAATGGCGTTGAGATAGATGGCGAACGAGCTGATCAGCGCAGCCTCGCCTGCGGACAGACCACACTCCGTGGACAGGAACAGCACCATGTAGCTGTGCGTAAAGCTCAGGGCACCGGAGTTGAGCATGCCGCCCATACCAAAGCCCAAGCGCGTCCAGAATGTGATCTTGCGCTTTTTACCGATCTTGTTAGTCATCGAGCTCCCTCTCTTTTCTCGATTGTCTTGTAACAAGACATTGGAGTCCATACCGATGTCTGTCTGCATATCGCCCACTCGTAGGGTGAACGTTTAGCTAGATTATGCGCGATTGCATATGATAGGTGAACGTTCACTTGTATATTATCCTTGAACGGTCGTTTTTTGCCGTTAAACGGACATCTGACTTGAAAAAAAATCACGATTACATGGGTATTGAGTGGGTTTAGATTTGAGGTCGATTAGGTGAACGTTTATTGTTTTCGCCGCTCCCGTACCCTCAGAAAGACACGCCCGAACAGACAGAACAAACATGGCCCCGCCGGGAACACTCCCGACGGGGCCATAGTCAATAGCGCCCTATGCGAACCCATTTACCGCTACAGGCAGACGCCATCCTTCCAAATGCTGATCTCGTGGCAGCCGCGACGCTCGGCACTCGTAAGCTTGCCGCTCGCCGTTTCTAGCACCAGCTGGTACAGGTCGTGGGCAGCCTCGTCGAGCGTACGCTCGCCCGTGGCGACCACGCCGGCGTTAAAGTCCATCCAGTTGGCCTTGTGGTCGCACAGACGCTGGTTGGTGAACACCTTGAGGGTAGGCGCCGGTGCGCCAAACGGCGTGCCGCGGCCGGTCGAGAACAGGATTACGTGGCAGCCGGCAGCCGTCAGGGCCGTGGTGGATACCATGTCGTTACCCGGGCCACACAGCATGTTCAGGCCATGCTTGGTAGCCTGACCGGCATACGGCAGTACGTCGACGATGGGGGCAGATCCGCCCTTTTGCACGCAGCCGCAGCTCTTGTCCTCGAGCGTGGTAATACCGCCGTCCTTGTTACCGGGACTCGGGTTCTCATAGACGACCTCACCATGGCTGATAAAGTAGTCCTTAAAGCCGTTGAGCATGTCGGCAGCTGCGTTAAAGACGTCCTGGCTCTCACAGCGATCGAGCAGAATGCTCTCCGCGCCAAACATCTCGGGCACCTCGGTGAGCACCGACGTGCCGCCACGGGCGACGACCATATCGCTCACGCGACCGATCGTGGGGTTGGCGGTAATGCCCGAAAGACCGTCAGAGCCACCGCACTTAAGGCCAATGACCAGCTCGGAGGCCGGAATGGGCTCACGCTTGGCCTGCTTGGCCAGGTCAGCAAGCTCGGACAGAATCTTGTGGCCCTCGACCTGCTCGTCGGCTACATCCTGACAGGTGAGGAAGCGAACGCGCTCGTGATCGAAGTCACCGAGCTCGTCGAGCACCTGCTGGTGCGTGCAGTTCTCGCAACCGAGCGACAGGAACAGCACGCCTGCAGCGTTTGCGTGACGCGAGAGCGCCACCAACAAGCGGCGCGTCTGGGCATGGTCGGCACCGGTCTGCGAGCAGCCAAAGGGATGCGGGAAGTAGTAAACGCCCTCCAGCGAGCCCTCGACCAGATCCTGAGCCTGCTCGCACATGGCACGTGCGACCTCGTTGACGCAGCCGACCGTGGGGATGATCCACAGCTCGTTGCGCGTGGCGGCGCGGCCGTCAGCGCGGCGGAAGCCCATAAAGGTCTCGGGCTCAACCGGCTCAACGACCGGATGCGTCGGGTTGTAAGCGTACTCGACCTCGCCCGAAAGGTTGGTCTTGACGTTATGCGTATGAAGCCACTGACCGGGCTGGATGTCGCCCGTCACGTGACCGATAGGAAGACCGTACTTGACGACGTCCTCCCCCGCCGCAATGGCACGCACGGCCATCTTGTGGCCCTGCGGAATATCCTCCGCGGCAACGACCTCGCCCACCCCGGGAACCGCGACGGCGGTGCCCTTGGCAAGCGGCGACAGCGCGACGATCACGTTGTCGACCGGATTGATCTGGATAGTATTCATTACAAAGAGTCCTAACCCTACAGGTTGAGCAGAAGTCAGCGGGCGCTCGCCAGTTGCCCGGCGGGCGCACAGAAGAATTTAGGCCTGGGCGTTGGCAAATGCCTGCTTGGCGCCCTCGGCGCGCACAACGGCGAGGGCGTTGACGACAAACTCCTCAAGACCGGCGATCTGCGTAAGGTCCTCGCCCCACATCTGCTCGTTGCTGAGCACGTCGTGCACCAGCTCGGCATCGTCTGCACCGGCGTGGGCGGCGTAGAAATCGAGCACGAAGGCATCGTCCTGAGCGGTGTACTCGGTGCCGTCGGCGCGGCGCAGGTGCAGGCCGTCACCCTCGCGAGCAACGAGCTCCTGCGTATAGAAGGCAATGAGCGTAGCGAGGCTCGTCGCCAGGCACTTGGGCAGGTTGCCGGTCTCGGCAACATAGTCCTTGAGCGTGGGCAGGTCGCGAGCGCGCCATTTGGCGGTTGAGTTGAGGCAAATGGAGAGCAGCGCGTGGTCGATAAACGGGTTGTCGAAGCGGTTCTCGACGGCGGCGGCAAAGGCCTTGCAGTCCTCGACATCCAGATCGGCGGCAAGCGTCGGGATGACCTCGTCGTAGAGCATGGTGTTCATGAAGCCGCGAACGGTCTCGTCATGCATGCAATCGCGCACGATGTCAAAGCCGGCAACCCAGGAGCCCGGAACAAAGGCAGTGTGGGCGCCGTTGAGGATGCGGACCTTGCGCTTCTTGTACGGGGTGACATCGGGGGTCACAAAGACGCCCGGCAGGCCGGCCTTCACGAAGGGCAGCTTCTCGGCAAGCGACTCATCGCCCTGGATGCCCCACATCTGGAAGGGCTCGCGCACGGCCAGGAAGGGATCCTCGTAGCCCAGGCGCTCGGCCACGGCAGCGGCCTCCTTGGGGTCGCGGATGCGGCCGGGGACGATAGTGTCGACGAGCGTGGTGCAGACGGCGCAGTCGTTGGCCATCCACTGCGCAAACTCGTCCTCCCAGCCCCAGTCGCTCACGTACTGGTTCATGATGCGCAGCAGCTCCTCGCCGTTGTGATCGATGAGTTCGCAGGCGAGCACGATGACGCCCGGCTTGCCGGCGGCCCAGCGGGTGTGGAGCACCTGGGCAAGCTTAGCGGGGAAGCTCGCGGGCGGCATGTCGTCGGCCTTGCAGGACGGATCGTAGGCAATGCCAGCCTCGGTGGTGTTGGAGACGATAATCTCCAAATCGTCGGAGACGGCGACCTCCATCATGGCGCGGTAGTCGTCCTCACGATACGGATTGAGGCAGCGGCTGCAGGCGCTGATCACACGGGACTCGTCGACCGTGTTGCCGTTCTCCTTGCCGCGCACCAGCACGGTGTACAGGTCGTCCTGGGCATTGATGCCATCGGCAAAGCCAAAGGCGCCACTGATGGGCTGTACCATGACAACCTTGCCGTTCCAGCCGGTTGCCTCGTTGCCCATGTCAAAGAAGCGGTCGACGAAGGCGCGCAGGAAATTGCCCTCGCCAAACTGCAGAACCTTCTCGGGCGCGTCCTTGGGCAGCAGGTAGCCCTTGTAGCCAATCTTCTCGAGCGTCTCGTAGCTGATGTTCTCCATCGATGTCTCTCCTTAGATTGCTGTTAGCGTGCAGGCAAAACGGGGGCGCCGCGTGTGGCAACGGCGCTCCCGAGTTCGGTGTGGTTCGATGCGGGTTTAGGCCTCGACGGTATCCAGGTCAAAGCCAAAGTAGCGGACCGCGTTGTTGTAGCTGATGTCGCGCACGATGGCTCCCAGCAGCTCCATGTCGGCCGGATACTTGCCCTGCTCGACCCACTCGCCGATCACGCCGCACAGCACGCGACGGAAGTACTCGTGACGCGGGTAGGACAGGAAGGAGCGGGAATCGGTAAGCATGCCCACAAAGTTGCCCAGCACGCCCTCGTTAGCCAGAGCCGTGAGCTGCTCGCGCATACCGATCTCGTTGTCGTTGAACCACCAGGCAGAGCCGTTCTGAATCTTACCGGCGGTCGGAGCCTCCTGGAAGCAGCCCATCACGGTATCGATCATGGTGTTGTCGATGGGGTTCAGGCTGTACAGAATGGTCTTGGGCAGACCCGTGGCCTCCTGGATGGAGTTGAGGAAATCGGCCAGCTGGTCGGACGGCGTGTAGTTGGAGATGCAGTCGTAGCCGGTATCGGGACCGAGCTTGGCGAACATAGCGCGGTTGTTGTCACGCTTGCAGCCAAAGTGCAGCTGCATGGCCCAGCCAAGGCGGACATACTCGCCGGCGACGAACCGCATAAAGGCCGTCTTGTACTTGAGGACCTCGTCCTCGGTAAGCGGCTCGGCGGCAAGGCCCTTGGCAAAGATAGTCTCGATCTCGTCGGCGGTAGCCGGAACGTACATAACGTAGTCGAGCGCGTGGTCGGAAGCGCGGCAGCCCAGCTCGTGGGCAACGTCGTAGCGCTTGGAGATGGCGGCCTTCATGCCCTCGAAGTCGCTGATCTCAATGCCGGCAACCTCGGAGAGATGCTTGCAGTAGTCGGCGAACTCCTGGCCACGCTCGATGCGCAGGGCGGCATCGGGGCGCATGGCGGGAACGACCTGAACGTCAAAACTGTCGTCGGCGGCAATCTTCTTGTGCCACTCAAAGCTGTCGGCGGGGTCGTCGGTAGTGCAGATCATGCGGACGTTGGACTGTTTGATGAGGTTGCGGCAGGTAAAGCTGGCCTCAGCGAGCTTGGCGTTGGCAAGGTCCCAGACCTCCTGAGCGGTTTTGCCGTTCAGGACGCCCTCGTAGCCAAAGTAACGCTTAAGCTCCAGGTGGCTCCACTCAAAGACGGGGTTGCCCACGCAACGGCCCAGGGTCTCGGCCCACTTCTGGAACTTCTCGCGAGCAGGGGCATCGCCGGTAATGAAGCGCTCGTCGACGCCGTTGGCACGCATCAGGCGCCACTTGTAGTGGTCACCGCCCAGCCAAACCTCGGTGATGTTCTCAAAACGCTTGTCGTCCCAGATCTCCTTGGGAGAAATGTGGCAGTGGTAGTCAACGATGGGCATGCCCTCGGCAAAGTTGTGGAACAGCTCCTCACCGGTTTTGGTGCTCAGCAGGAAATCCTGATCGTCCATGAAGTTTTTCATCAAACAACCCCTTTGTTGGCGGAGCGGGCGCACGATGCGCTCGTTATCCTCTAGGTGAACGTTCACTATACTAATTCATTGCGACTTAAAAGGTGAACGTTCACCTACCACCATGGGGTGAACGGTCGGTTTTGCCCGTTCAACGGTTACTGGAGCCGTGACTTGTATGTATTGCGAATTGGCAGGCGTCCCCGAATACCGAACTTGAGCGCTTTGGCCAGGTGGGTCATGTTCCGCCGTGCATTTTTGGGAGTATTCAGCATCGGAGCGCACCGCGCACCGTCCTCAATGCCCTACTCGATATGCATATTGCGCCCAATCGGCATAAATAAATGCCCCCGATGGCGAATTACGCCATCGGGGGCATTTAAAACAGTCGTCCTAGCCTCTTTCGGGACACGCCATTGCTGAATACTCCAAAAAATACACGTCGCAAGAGGGGGTACCTGACTAAACGGCTAAATTCCCGCAAGCTCGCAGTAGCGGTCGACGTTGCTGGCAAACACCATCTCCACAGCACCCTTCTGCACGGGCTCCGCCGGAGTTTTACCCCACAGCAGATACTCGCCCAAGGTCTTGGCGCCACGGTAGGCCAGGCTCACCGGGTCCTTATAGACAATATTGGTAAAGATGCCACGGCGCAAGGCCAAGGCGCTCTCGGGGAACAGGTCGTTGCCGATTACCATGACCTTGCCGGCCTTGCCGCTTGAAACAAGCGCGTCGGCGACCACCTCGGAACCAACGGCAAAAACGCTACAGATGAGCTCGGGAGCATCCGGCGCACTCAAGCGCTGCTCAAGCTCGCGCTCGAGCTGTTTGACTTGCGCATGGGCGCCGGCAAGGTCCTCAACCTGCCATGGAATATCGTGTTCGCGCAGGTAATTATGAAAGGCGCGGGCGGTCAGGTAGTGTGAGTCGGTATAGGGATCGCCCGCCAACAGGAGCACGCGGGCGTCAGCCCCAGAAGCGTGGACCAGGTTAGCCGCCTGCTCTGCCATAAGGCTGCCCGCCGCGGAATAGTCCGCCAGACTGGCACCCAGGCGATCGAGGTGCGGTCGGTCGCCGTCGACGAGCTCAATCGCCACGCCCGCCTCGGCAATCTGCCTCAAAAGCTCGGTCGCGCGGTCATCGCCCGGAACATAGGCAAGCAGGCCGTCAATCTTCTCGCCTACCTGCAGACGCTCATCAATCTGCTCGAGCGCATCGGCGTAGCCGCCCACGCCAAATTCTACGCGCTCAACCGTAATGCCCTGATCGATGACCTCCTGCTCAAAGCGGTTGCAGCCTTCCCAAAGGTAACGGAAAAAGTACGCCCCCTCGCGCGATGCGCGGGGCAGGCAAAACACCAAGTTGATATCCTTGCGGCGCAGGCTCGAGGCGCTTGTGTTGCGGTGGTAACCCATGGCCTCGGCCTTGGCATTCACCTTGGCACGCACGGATTCGCTCACGCCGGCCTTACCCGTCAGGGCCTTATGCACGGTATTGATGGAAACGCCAAGCTCGGCGGCTATGTCCTTCATGGTTACGCGAGCGCTCATGGGGTTACTCCGTTATAGATAAGTTGCCAATTAACAGTACAGGTAACGATACCCCAAAATCACTCTTCAACTCGCCGCGCTCTCCCCCAAATGTGCAAAGCGCCCCGCAAACGGATGCTCGCGAGGCGCTTGGATGACGGACCTTACTTGATACCGCGGCCCAAGTCTTCGGCGATTTTGTCTACGCCCTTAAGCGCAGCGCAGGTCTTTTTGTTGGAGCAATGTCCCGTGCAAACGCCACCCTGGGCGCAGTCGGCGCAGGTGCCCTTGCGATAGATGCGCACGCATACCGCGACAAACGCTATGCCGATAACAGCCAGTACAACAATATCGATAGGTGCCATAGCAAGCCTCCTCTAGTTAACCATCACTTACTTTACCCCATTCTCCACCTACCAAAAAGGGACAGGTTTATTTTGGTCGGTTTTATCTGCGGAAACGCCACATCTCCCTCACCAAAAAGCCCGAGTGTCGCTGGGACACCCGGGCTCGTGGAAAGGGGCTAATCCTTATTCGGACTTAAGCGGAAACTGCGGCGGAAGCGGTGTTGGTCTCGTCCTCGTCGGTCCAAGCGTGCTTGGGCATGGGACGGAAGATCTGGAAGAGCATCGCAACCAGCAGAACGATGGCTACAACCGTCCAAATACCAAACTGGCCAAGGACAAGCAGGTTGTAGAACTGGTTGATGAACAGGCCGATCACCCAGGCAAAGGCGCACTCGTAGCCGATGGCAATCGCGGTCCACTTGCCGGAGTCCATCTGGTTGCGGATAGTGCCCATGGCGGCAAAGCACGGGGCGCACAGCAGGTTGAATGCGCCAAAGGCAACGCAAGCGCCCATAGTCGGGAACATGCCGGCAAACGCGGTCCACAGGCTCGGGTCGGTCTCGGCGGCGTCGGCAACGGACAGCAGCGAGCCGGCAGTGGCGACGACGTTCTCCTTGGCGACGAGGCCAGAGACAGTCAGCGCGGTGGCCTGCCAGGTGCTAAAGCCGAGCGGGGCGAAGATCCAGGCGACCAGGTTGCCCAGCATGGCGAGCACGGAGTAGTCCATAAACTCCTCGGGGATGCCGTCCATAGCAGGCAGGAAGCCAAAGGAACCGTTGTAGCTACCAAAGTTGGAGAGGAACCAAACCACGACGGTAGAGGCGAAGATGACCGTGCCGGCCTTCTTGATAAAGGCCCAGCAGCGCTCCCACACGTGCAGCGCCCAAGAGCGGATCGCCGGGAAGTGGTAAGCGGGGAGCTCCATAACGAACGGCGTCGGGCGACCGGCGAAGAGCTTGGTCTTCTTGAGCATGAGGCCCGAGGCGATGACGGCAAAGACGCCCAAGAAGTAGAACAGCGGGCTGATCCATGCGGCGGTGGTGGAAGAGTCGCCGATGATGGAACCCATGAGCAGGGCGATGATCGGCAGCTTAGCGCCACAGGGAATGAACGTGGTGGTCATGACCGTCATGCGGCGGTCCTTCTCGTTCTCGATGGTCTTGGTGGCCATGACGCCGGGGACGCCGCAGCCCGAGGACACGAGCATGGGGATAAAGGACTTACCGGACAGGCCGAAGCGGCGGAACACGCGGTCCATGATGAAGGCGACGCGAGCCATGTAGCCGCAGTCCTCCAGGAAAGACAGCATCACAAAGAGCAGGAACATCTGCGGGACGAAGCCGAAGATGGCGCCCAGGCCGCCGACGATACCGTCACAGACCAGCGAATCGACCAGGCCACCGTCCTCGGTGCCGCCCGCCACGAGGGCGTCGTGCACCATGGTGGTGATACCCGGGACATAGGGCCCATACTGCGCCGGGTCGACCGAGTCGGCGTTGTCGCCCGCAGCCTCAACAGCTGCGTCGTAGGCATCGCGGCCCTGGCCGAGCACATACCAGCCGTCGGTGCCAAAGAGCTGGTCGTTGGTGAAGTCGGTCACCGTGCCGCCCAGGGTGGAAACGGCGATGTAGTACACGCAGAACATGATGACCACAAAGATCGGCAGGCCCAGGATACGGTTGGTAACCACGCGGTCGATCTTCTCGGAGGTGCTCATCTTGGCAGGAGCCTTGGTCATGCACTCGTCGATAATGTGGGCGATCACGCCATAACGCTCGCCGGTGATGATGGACTCAGCGTCGTCGTCGCAGTCCTGCTCGCACTGAGCGACCAGCTGCTCCACGCGAGCGGCCTTCTCCTTGGTGAGGTTGATGAGCTTGCAGGCGTCCGCGTCGCGCTCGAACAGCTTGACGGCGTAGTAGCGACGCTTGTTGGCGGGAACGCTCGCCGGCAGATTGTTCTCGATGTGGTCCAGAACGTCCTCGATGGAGGAATCGAACTTGTGCTCCGGCACCTGGCCCTTGGAAGCAGCGGACTTCTTGACCTGCTCGAACAGCTCTTTGATACCCTTGTTCTTAAGGGCCGAGATCATCATGACCGGGCAACCGAGCTTCTTGGAGAGCTTGTCCGTGTCGATCTTGTCGCCGTTTTTCTCGACCAGGTCGGCCATGTTGAGGGCGACGACCACGGGCAGGCCGGTCTCGATAACCTGAAGCGCCAGGTACAGGTTGCGCTCGAGGTTGGTGGCATCGACCACCTGGACGACGACATCGGGCTCGCCGCTCATGAGGTAGTCGCGCGAGCACTGCTCCTCGGGGCTGTAGGGGGAAAGCGAGTAGATGCCGGGGAGGTCCGTGATGGTAACGTTCTTGTCGCTTAGGAGCTTGGCTTCCTTTTTCTCAACCGTGACGCCGGGCCAGTTGCCAACGTAGCCGTTGGCGCCGGTGATCAGGTTGAAAAGCGTGGTCTTGCCGCAGTTGGGGTTACCCGCCAGCGCGACATGGATCTGAGAATCCGCCATTCAATCCTTCTTCCTTGTGTGCCTGCGCTGCTTTCTCCGCGTAGGCTGGATAATGTGCTTTAAAGTTGCTGCATTAAGTTAGAAAAACCTAACTTTACCTGCAGAAATATACGCCGCAAGCCCTTACTGGACCTCGACGACGGCCGCCTCCTCCTTGCGGATGGAAAGCTCGTAGCCGCGCACGTTGATCTCGACCGGATCACCGAGCGGTGCAACCTTTACGACCTTAAACGACGTGCCCTTGATGAGCCCCAGGTCCATGAGGTGGCGGCGCAGCGCGCCCTCACCGTGAAGCTTGACGATGGTAGAGCTCTCGCCCACCTTAACGTCACCCAACGTCATCATTTACTTGTCCCCCTTTCAGTTTTTAAATGCTGCGGACTAACCGACGGTCATGATGTGCATGGCAACCTTGGAATCGATGCCAAAGCGAGCGCCCAGCACCGTGACGATGATGTTGGCGCCGCTCGAGCTCACCACGTGAATCTCGCTGCCCTCGACAAAGCCGAGGTCCTTGAGGTGGTGCTTCATGTCCTCATTGCCCTTTACACGAGACACACGCACGGTTTCGCCTGCTTTTACCATCGAAAGCGGCATGGCCGGCATCTGCGGTCCGCAAGACATGAGTGAGCTCCTAACGTCGGTTCGTCCTCAACATCGACGCGGTAAAAGTTAACCACGTCTATGTTCGCTTTAGTAAACTAACACGTGGTTAACTTTTTGGGAAGGGTCCCCATTTAGATTTCGAAAAAGTTTCCTATACGAAACAAAAGAGGCACCGCAAAGACCATCTCTTTGCGGTGCCTTGTCATACCAATTTATGCAACAAAGGGGGCTGCCCCTTTGCCACATTATTGCGGTTAAAGCGAGAGGTTTCTGATCGACGTGACGCAGGAAGCCTCGTCTACGCCCGAAACGCGAAAGACGATATCCTCGCCGCATTCGCCGTAGAGGGCCATGAGCCCCATCACATCGCGGCCATCCGTGTGACGATCGCCGATGCTGACCGATACGTCGCTACGATGCTTGGCAATAATGTCATAGAGCAGCGCAACCGGGCGGGCATGTAGTCCCAACGGATCTTTAATCGTCTTTGTAAACTCGACCATGTCCCCTCCCACGGCATCGCACATTCGGCCGGCAAACCCAGCCACGTGGTAGTTATTGTAGCGTTAGATGCTTGTCGAGAGCTCCTCTGAACACCTCGTGGGCAAAAAGTGGCAAATATGAGTACTGTCACCAATTTAGTAGCAGCAAAATCGAGAGCAAATTGCCTCCTTTGAGCGATTCGAAGAGGTTGAAAGCCGTCAAACGCCCTTTAAAGGGGGTTATATAAATTGATTTTGAGCCCGTTTTGCTCAGAACAGGCCGAAAAATATGACACCTCTTTTACAACAGTACTCATATTTGGCATTTTTTGACCACGGGGTCCAAAACCATGCCCCAAAACACAAAAGGAGGGGCCTCGTAAGGCCCCTCCTTAGGAAAGGGAACCGATTTATTCCACAGCCGTAGATTAATCCTAGCCGCTACTCCATCATGTCGAGGACGGAGGGGCGCAGCTCGCTCTCGGCGGCCTCGGGATCGGTCTCGCGCAGGCGGTTGATATAGCGGTTGTACCACATCACGGCAAGGCCCAGGAAGACAACCACACCGCCAACGTTGTAGACCAGCGTCAGCCACAGAGGCTGATCGAGCGGAATGGTGCCGCAGATAAGCACGAAGCAGAAGACAACGAGCAGGAAGGCGGCAATGACCAGACCGAAGGTGCGCGAACCCATACGGAAGTCGCGGGGCGCAGCGTCGAAGTTCTTGCGCAGCATATAGTAGGCAAGCAGAATCAGCAGCGGCGGGAGCAGAGCGGTGGCAGCCGTCATGTTGGTGACGATCATGAGCAGGTCGTCTAGGTTGCCGGAGCCCAGGGCCGGGATGATCAGGATGGGGACGACGATGGCGAACTGCAGCCAGGCAGCGCGGGCAGGAATGCCGTGCTCGTTGAGCTCGACGATCTTGCTACCAAAGACGCCCTTGGGGATCTCGGTGAAGAAGACCTTGATGGGAGCAGAGGTCCACATCATGAGGGAGCCCAGCGTGGCGGCAAGAAGGATCAGGCCAATGACGCGCGTGGACACTTCCATGGGAATGCCAAAGTGGGCAAAGACAGCGCCGAATACGTCGAAGATACCGGTGGAGATGGCAACGCCGCCCTCGGGAATGAACAGGTTGACCAGCAGCGAAGCGCCTGCATACAGAAGGCCGATGGTCAGGCCGGCGATAACGACGGTGCGCACGAAGGCCTTGACGCCACCCTTAAGGTCGTTAAGGAACACGCCGACAGACTCAGCGCCGCCAACGCCCTGGATGATCCAGGCAAGCGTACCGAAGAAGCCCCACATAGTTGCGAAGTTGCTCGTGTCGGGGGCCATGTTAGCGGGGGTAGGAGCCGTAGCGAACTCGACGCCGCCAAAGGCAGCAGCCAGGGACAGCAAGATGAACACGGCAGTCAGGCCGAGAGCCGCGGTCGAGCCGAAGGAGGAAATGGAGCCGATCCACTTAGCACCCTTGGTCGAAACCCACGTGGCGATAGCAAAGACGACGATCTCGATAATGGTGATCCACAGCTGCGAGAGCTCGGCATTGGCACCAAAGAACACGTAGCTCGCGTAGATGATGACGTTAGGCAGGACGGACGCAAAGTAGAACAGGTTAACGAACCAGTAGCTAAATGCCGTCAGGAATGCCCAGCGACCGCCCATCGAGGTCTTGACCCAGGCGTACACGCCCGACTCGGAGTCCTTGTTAAGGCCGACGAATTCGGCGGTAACCAGGGTATAGGGGACAAAGTACAAAAGCGTAGCGAAAAAGAACGACGGCGCAGCTGCCAAGCCGATGGCCGCGTTGTTGTTGATGATGTTCTTGATACCGAACACGGCGGCGACCGTCATGCCCAGCAGAGCGAACGAACCAATCGTTCCTCGTTTTTCAGAGCTCATAAGCCCTCCCAATCATCCGTTATATCTCATCTAAAACCGTCCGGACTGCAAGCGCAATCGTGGACGGCGCACCTGCTAAGGGGAATGGGGAAAAGGGAGTCAACAAAGCCATCCCCCTTAACGGCGCGAAGCAAACGTCCAAACGGACGAATACTACTTGTTGGGGAAGGAACAACCTTCAACCGTCACGTGCAGTACCACGACGCGGGAATCCGCGGCATCGGCCACGACACGGTAGGCCTCGTCAATTTCGACGACGGCAACGCCGCCGGCGGGAATCGTCACGGTCTCCCCCGCACCCTCAAAGCGCTCGCGATCATCGATATCGCTGTAAGCGCGGATGCAGGTGAGGTCTGCCTTGGGGGCAACCTCGACGGTCAGGTCGCCGTCGAGCGGAGCGAGCACGGCATGGTAGCGACGGTGACCGACCAGATCGGCAGTAGCCGCCTCGTGAGCGTTCACCCACCAATACACCAGCGAGTCGCCGATGGAGTACGCCACGTCGTGCTGCAGGTCGGCAACGCCATCGAGCGCCTGGCCGGTGCGCATCCACTTCTTGACGGACTTCATCTGAGCGTCGAAATCGGCGCGCGAGTTAAAGACATGCATGACTTATGCCTCCTTAATGGGTGCCAGCGCCTGAGCCAGATCGGCAGACGTCAGCGGTCGCAGGGATACCTCAAAGCTGAAGCTCTCAAAACGGGTGCGATAGGAATCGAGTACCTCAGAACCCCAAGAGTTCGAACCAAGGCCGAGCAACTGGTCGTTGATGTTGACCGTGACCGTGTCGCCCTTGACAAGGTCGTAGACGTGCTTGGCGTTATCGATAGCCTCGCAGCTATAGGGCCATGCCGAGAACGAGAACGGGTTGGAGGCGGCGTCAGCCGGACGCGTCACGACCAGACCGTCACCGTGGCTGGAACGCAGGGCGACCCAGCGGGTGCCCTCGCGGTTAGCGCAATCCTGAGGCATCACGTAGGGCGTGAACATGTCGTCGACCGTGGTGCGGTAATGACCGACCGGGTTGGCGCGCAGCGAGTCCGGATAGTTCTCGCCCGGGCCGTGGCCATACCACTCGACGGCACGATCGCAACCGGGGACCTCGAAGGAGATGCCGATGCGCGGGATGATATCCGAGTAATCGCCGTAGGGCTCGCCGGAAACCTTGAGGTCGACGCGACCGCTCGGAAGCACGGTGTAGACGAGCTCGACGCGCATGCCGAACGCGCGGACGGGAGGAGCGATACGCTGGCTCACGGTAACGACGACCGCATTGCCGTCCTGCTTCCAAGAAACCTTGCGGGTAGACGTCTGCATCACATCGATGAAGTTGTCCTTCCACAGGGAGTCATACTCCTGAGCGTGGTTGTCGACGAGCGGATGCCAAAAACCAACCTGGGGACCAGAGGCCATGACGTCGCGGCCGGATGCCTTCCACTCGCTCACGGTACCGTTTACCTTGCTGAAGGTCAGCTCACCGTTGAGGGAGTGGATGCGGATCTCCTGCTCGGTCTCCTCGACCGTAAGCTCAGGACGAGCGGGGGCCGCGATGGCCGGCGCCGGATGGTTGGCGATGGCAAACTGGCTTGCGCCCAGTTGGAACATCGGCTCGCACCAGGCGTGAGCCGCCATGGTGTAGGCGCGCACGGTCAGCAGGGTCTCGCCTACCGCGGCCTCGCGAATCACCAGCGGAAGCTGGACGGACTCGCCGGGGGCAACCGCACCGGGCATGAGCGTCTTGCGACAGACCACGTCGCCGTCCACCAGGGTCTCGGCCGACAGGCAGACATCCTCGAGGGTGGTGAACCAACGCTTGTTGGTAACGGTCAGCTCGCCTGCCTCGGCGTCATAAGCCATGCGAATCGGGCAGATGACCTGGCCGTACTCGGTAAGGCCCGGGCTCGGCTGCTGCCAGGGGAACACCATGCCATCGATGCAGAAGTTGCTGTTGTTGGGGTAATCGCCGTTGTCGCCACCATACATATCGTAGGCAACGCCGTCCTCGGTCACAGCAGCCAAACCGTGGTCGCACCATTCCCAGATAAACTGGCCTTGGATGCAATCCCAGCGATCGAAGACCTCCTGGTACTCGGACAGGCCTCCGGGGCCATTGCCCATGGAGTGGCCGTACTCGCAGTTGATGCGCGGCTTGGGGAACGGATGCTCACCAAAGTCGTTCATCTGCGACACACGGGAGTACATCGTGGAAATGACGTCGACGGTATCGGCGTTGCGGTCCTCCTCGTAATGGACCGGACGATCATCGAGCTCGTGAGCCTTGGCGTACATCGCGCGGATGTTGCAGCCATAGCCGCTCTCGTTGCCCATCGACCACATAATGATGCAGGCATGGTTGCGTTCCTGCATCACCAGGCGCTCAATGCGGTCGACGTAGGCCGGCTCCCATGCCGGGTCGTCGGTGACCAGGGCGATATTGCCGATATTCTCGAAGCCGTGGCTCTCCATATCGGTCTCGGCGACCAGCATGATGCCATACTCATCGCACAGCTCGTAGAAGCGAGGGTCATTGGCATAGTGAGAGGTGCGCACCGCGTTTATGTTGTGCTGCTTCATGAGCTCCAGGTCGCGGCGCATGCGATCGAGGCCCACGGCGCGGCCCTTGTGATCGTCGTGATCGTGGCGGTTGACGCCATGCATCTTAAAGTAAGTGCCGTTGAGGTAGATATGATTGCCCTCGACCGTCACCTCGGCAAGGCCCTGGCGATGCGGAACGTACTCGCTGACCTCGTCACCGTCGCAGACCTCAAACGTAAGGTCATAGAGGAAGGGGTCCTCGGGGTTCCAGAAGTGGGCATCGGCAACGCTGCACTCGGCATGGCCGTCGACGCACTCGCCCGTAGCGACCACGCTCTCGCCATCGCTGAGCGTAAACACGACGCGGGTAGCGCCCTCGGCCACCGTATCGAGCGTGATCAGAGCGGCATCGCCCTCGCGGTGCGTGCGGAACCTAAAGTCGACCAGGTGCGCGGCGGGACGCTGCATAAGGTACACATCGCGGAAAATGCCCGAGGCCCACCACATGTCCTGATCTTCGATATAGCTGCCATCGCTGTACTGCAGAACCTTGACCGCAAACAGGTTGTCGCCCTCGACGAGCGCGTCGGTCACGTCGAACTCGGCAGACAGGCGCGAACCCTTGGTCATGCCGATAAACTGGCCGTTGACGTACAGCTCGCCATAGCTCTCGATGCCGTCGAAGCGAATGATCTCGCGGGCGCCGGCAGGAACGGCGGGAAGGTTGACGATGCGCTGGTAGACGCCCGTGGGGTCGTCGGAGGGAACGAACGGCTGATCCACCGGAAACGGGAAACCCTCGTCGGTGTAGGCAAGGTTGCCATAGCCGTCTACCTGCCACAGGTGCGGAACCTCCACGTGATCCCACTCGGACTTGTACGTGGAGAGCTCCTCGTTGGAAACGGCAGCAGGCCCCTCAAAGAGGTGGAACTGCCACGAGCCGGACAGCTGGACAAACCCGCGCGACAGCTCGCGGCTGTACGTAGCGGCGAGATCGGCGGTCTCGTAACCCATAAAGTACGCATGGGGTGCCAGGCGGTTCCTGTGGGTGAGCGCTTGGTTTTCCCAATCGTTAATGGCGTCCATGGTGATGCTCCTTCGTCATCGTAGTGATTCTTGTGCAACCGGTTGTCCTTATCTTACGGGCGATGCAAAAACCTGTGCAACCGGTTGTCCGCTGAACGGTCGATTCTGCCGGATTAACGGTGCAACCGGTTGTACAACCGCCTCACTTATGTCACCCTGAGTATCGAAACTCAACGCAAAACATCGTTCTTAAGCTCGTAGGCAACCGCCACGCCCGCTGATATCTCACCCACACGAGACGTATTCGATTGCGGCTTGGTTGCAAAACGACACCTGTCACCGGATATCATGAACGCTGTTCAGGTGCACTATAGTAAGCTGTATCCGCACCAGCCCGTATCAGTGACAACATCGACCGCATTTTCCAGGAGACGCCATGACCCAACCAGTTCGCACCGCACCTACGCTTGCCGAGGTTGCCGCAGCTGCCGGCGTGTCGCGCTCCACGGCCTCACGCGCCCTCAACGATTCGCCCCGCATTAGCGAGGAAACCAAAAAACGCGTCCGCGCAGCGGCCAAGGAAGTCAATTTTGTCCCCAACGCTCGCGGCCGAGCGCTCGCTGTCGGGCGCACGGAAATCATCGCCGTGCTCGTGACCGAGCCCCTGAGTGAGCTCTTCAGCGACCCCACCTATAGCGAATTTTTGAGCGGCATTACCGAGGAACTGTCGGAGTCGTCCTATCTGCCCGTTATCTTGCAGGCGTCTTCTACGCATGAGCGCAACCGCGCACGCGAGCACTTTGAGCGCCGCTCGTTCGACGCCGTGATCGACGTCTCCCCCTACAAGGGCAGCGAGCTGCTCGAGGTGCTGCGCGAGCTGGGCGTACCCACCGTGTTGTGCGGCCAGCTCGAGGGCCACCCCTATCGCGATGTGTTCTCGACAGTCTACTCTGACGACGAAGAGGGTGGACGCTTTGCGGCACTCGCTATGAAAGAGCGCGGGCGCAAAGATATCGTCGCCGTGTTGGGACCGCAAGACAACCCCGCTGTTGTCGACCGCCTGCGCGGCTACCGCGCCGTCTTGGGCGAAGACCTCCCAGACGCAAACGTTATCTATACCGGCTGGAACAGCGGAGACGGCTATCAGGCCATGCACCAGATCCTCGCGCGCGAGATTGCTTTCGATGGCGTGCTCTGCGGATCGGACCGTATCGCGGCTGGCGTCATCACCGCACTCAACGAGGCAGGCCTATCTGTTCCGGCGGACGTTTCCGTCGTCGGCTTCGACGATCACGAGATTGCGGCGCGCTGCGTCCCCGCGCTCACGACCGTCCGCCAGCCCCTGCGCGAAGAAGGCCACATGGCCGCCAACATTGCGCTCGACATGATCAAGGGCGCCGAGCCCACCACCTCCGTGATGCACATACAGCTAATCCAGAGAGACTCGCTATAAGAAACTGGGACAGGCTTTCCGCCAGACAGTTGTTGCGGAAAGCCTGCCCCGTTTTGAGTGCTCATTCTGGGGCACAGTTTCCGTTAGACAGCTCAACCGGAAACTCCGCCCCATTATTTTGCCGAATTCTGGGTCGCGCTTTCCCAGAGGATTCCCTTTGGGAAAGCGCGACCCGTTCTGGACACAGATTCCGGGTCGCAGTTTCCGCGACGTCCGGTCACCCCATGCCCTCACAATCTCGGCGTATAAAAAACGAGGGAAGGCACACGTCCTTCCCTCGTTACAGGCAATAGGTAGCCGCTTGCCTACATCAGGCGCAGGCTGACGTCCTTGAGCTGGGCGCCGCTAACGGCACTCGGGGCGCCCGACATGAGGTCGGAGCCACTGGCCGTCTTGGGGAACGCCATGACGTCGCGGATGGAGTCGGAGCCGGTGAGCAGCATGCACACGCGGTCCAGGCCCAGGGCAAAGCCGCCCATCGGGGGCGCACCAAACTTGAGAGCCTCCATGAGGAAGCCGAACTGCGACTCGGCGCGCTCCTCGGTAAAGCCTAGGAGCTTGAGCATGGACATCTGCATTTCGGCGTTGTGGATACGCATACCGCCGCCGCCGGCCTCAAAGCCGTCCATGACAAAGTCGTAGGTGCAGGAACCGGCTGCCAGCGGGTCGGCCTCGATCTTGGCGATGTCGGTCTCGGTCGGCAGGGTGAAGGGCTGGTGCTCGGCAGCATAGGCCTTGCGATCCTCGTCCCAGTGGAACAGCGGGAAGTTGACGACCCACAGGAAGTCGTGGCCCTCGCGCTTGACCTCGAGCGCATTGGCCATGTGGGAACGCATGCCGCCCAGGATCTCGTCGGAGAGCAGGCGCGGGCCGGCGGCGAACATCACAAGGTCGCCGGGCTCGACGTCCATGCGCTCGCGCAGGGCAGCCATCTCCTCGTCCGAGAAGAACTTGACGATGGGGCTGTTAATGGAGCCGTCCTCGCGGAAGGCGATCCAGGCAAGGCCCTTGGCGCCAAACGTGGAGGCCACGCCGGCGAGCTTGTCGATCTTGGCGCGAGCCCAGGCACCGGCACCCTTGGCGTTGATGGCCTTGACGACAGAGCCCTCCTCGTTTGCGGCAGTCGCAAAGACCTTGAACTTGGAGTTGGCAAAGATGTCGGTCAGGTCGACCAGGTGCATGCCATAGCGGGTATCGGGCTTATCGGAGCCATAGGTGTCCATGGCCTCCCAGTAGTTCATGCGACGCAGCGGCGTGGGCATCTCGACGCCCATGCGGCCGAAGGCATCGGCCAGGACCTCCTCGAGCGCGCTCATGACGTCGTTCTGGTCCACGAAGGACATCTCGATATCGACCTGGGTGAACTCGGGCTGACGGTCGGCACGCAGGTCCTCGTCGCGGAAGCACTTGGCAACCTGGTAGTAGCGCTCGACGCCACCGACCATAAGCAGCTGCTTCAGGAGCTGCGGGGACTGCGGCAGGGCGTAGAAGTTGCCCGGCTGGATACGGCTGGGGACGATGAAGTCGCGGGCGCCCTCGGGCGTGGACTTGAACAGGGAGGGCGTCTCGACCTCCATGAACTCACGGTTGTGCAGCGCCTCGCGAATGGCAAAGGTAAAGTCGGAGCGCAGCTTGAGGTTGGCCATCATCTCGGGACGACGGAGGTCCAGATAGCGATAGCGCAGGCGGGTGTCCTCGCTGGTCTCGATGCCGTCCTCGATCTGGAACGGCGGGGTGACGGAAGTGTTGAGCACCTCGGCATGATCGGTCAGGACCTCGATCTCGCCGGTCGCGAGCTTGGTGTTGGTGGTCTCCTCGCCACGGGCGCGCACGACGCCATGGATCTTGATGGGCCACTCGGGACGCATAGTCTCGGCGATCTTAAAGGCGTCGCCGTCGGAGTGCTCGGGGTCGAAGGTGAGCTGCGTGATGCCCTCGCGGTCGCGAAGGTCGCAGAAGATAAGGCCGCCGTGGTCGCGGCGACGGCTCACCCAACCGGTGAGGGTGACCTCTTCGCCCACGTTCTCGCGGCGAAGCTCGCCGCAGGTACGGGTGTGCATGGAATGCTCGTCGATGGGACGGGTCTGGCTCATACCAGTGATCCTCCTTTATGGATCTGTGCCGCCCCGTGTCGTTCCGGGCAGCGTCGTACAGATTTGCCCGGCCTGCGTAAACCGCGCAGCCAGACATGGCGTTCTATCTTATCGCACCTGTGTCGATGTGCCGCGGAAAAGTAGCTCCTGCCCAAAGACTTGACGGAGACGAAACAATTGACGCGCCGTGGCCGTCGCCAAGGCGCGCCGCGTGCGACAATGTGCCCCAATACAACTGCACTCGGAAAGGCCCGCCATGACTGCACGCCTCATCGTTATGGATATCGACTCCACGCTCATCAACCAGGAGGTCATCGACCTGTTGGGCGAGGAGGCCGGCGTAGGCGAGCAAGTGGCGCAGATCACCGAGCGCGCCATGCGCGGCGAGCTCGACTTTAAGCAGGCGCTCGAGGAGCGTGTGGGGCTGCTTGCCGGCTTGGACGAGAGCGTGTTCGAGCGCACCTTTGCGCGCGTGACGTTTACCCCCGGCGCGCTGGAGCTTGTACGCTCGGCGCACAGCAAGGGCTGGAAGGTCGGCGTGGTAAGCGGCGGCTTTCACGAGGTCGCCGACAAGATCGTGGCCGCCGCGGGCATCGACTTTTGCCTGGCCAACCGCCTGGAAGTCGTGGACGGCAAGCTCACCGGCAAGCTGGCGGCCGACATCGTGACCAAGGAGTCCAAGCTCATCCAGCTGCTAGATTGGGCAGTTGAGTGCGGCGTCGATATGGCCCACACGGTCGCGATCGGCGACGGCGCCAACGACATCCCCATGATTCAGGCCGCGGGCACGGGCATCGCGTTTTGCGCCAAGCCCAAGACGCGCGAGGCGGCCCCGTTTGCCATCGACGAACGCAACCTGATGCTCGCCATGGACATCATCCTGCGCGACTAGTCAATCCATCTAACAATTGAATCAGTCTGTCCTATAGTTTCCGAACAATTTTGTCTTAGTGTTCGGAAACATACCCTTTGAGTGCTAGACTTTGCGCCGTCGAAGGGAACATATATGGATAAGCGAGATCTTGAGCAATTGCTGAGCGATGTTGCCGGCGGAGCAGTCACCCCTGCCGACGCCCTCACGCGCATCCAGACGGCTCCGACCGCCGATTTGGGCTTTGCGCAGCTCGATCTTTCGCGCGGGGTGCGCCAGGGAGCCGGCGAGGTTGTCTACGGGGCCGGTAAAACCGCCGATCAGATTGCCGCCATTATCGAAGCACTGCGCGATGCCGGCCAGGAACGCATCCTGGTCACGCGCTTGGATGCCGAAAAAGCCGCGCGCACCGCTGAGCTTCTCGGCAACGGCATCGACCTGGGATATGTCCCGGACGCCCAGCTCGCCCTCGTGGGCGGCAAGCCCTCCCCCACCGGCAACGGACGCATCGTCGTCGCCTGCGCCGGCACGAGCGACCTGCCCGTCGCCGAAGAAGCCGCGTTGACGGCCGAGTTCTATGGCAACGAGGTCGACCGCCTCTACGACGTGGGTGTCGCCGGCCTGCACCGCCTGCTCGCTCATGCTGAGGAACTTGCCCAGGCGCAGGTGGTCATCGCCATCGCCGGCATGGAAGGCGCCCTGGCGAGCGTCATCGGCGGCCTGGTAAGCTGTCCGGTCATCGCCGTTCCCACCAGCGTGGGTTACGGCGCGAGCTTTGGTGGCGTAGCCGCGCTGCTCGCCATGCTCAACTCCTGCGCCAGCGGCGTTTCGGTCGTCAATATCGACAACGGCTTTGGCGCCGCCTATCAGGCAAGTCTTATCAATCATCTGAGCGCCGGCACGCCCTGCGCCCGTTAAGGAGCATTCCATGTCCAATCATCAGCACACGCTTATCATCGACGGCACCTCGGGCATCAGCGGCGATATGACCGTCGCGGCCCTGCTCGACCTAGGCGCCAGCGAGGAGCACCTGCGCGAGCAGCTCGCCACGCTGCCGGTCGACGGCTTTACGATCGCCGTCACACGCGTAAGCAAGCATGGCATCGACGCCTGCGATTTCGACGTCCAGCTTGCAGAGGAGCTCGAGAACCACGATCACGATATGGTCTGGCTCTACGGCAACGAAGCAGCTGCCGAGCACACGCACGAGCATGACCACGACCATCATGATCATGGCGAGCACGAACACGAGCACTGCCACGAGCATGACCACGACCACGAGGGTCATCATCACGCCCACCACCATCACCACCGTTCTTTAGCAGACGTCACCGCCATCATCGATGGCTCGCAGTTAAGCGATGGCGCCAAGCGTCGCGCCCTCGCCATTTTTTCCGTACTCGCCGCTGCCGAGGCCAAGGCTCACGGCAAAACGCCCGAGACCGTCATGTTCCACGAGGTGGGCGCCGTCGATTCCATCGTCGACGTCTGCTCTGTCGCCATCTGCCTCGATGACCTGGGTATTGAGGACATCGTGGTCGAGTCGCTCTCCGAGGGTCACGGTACCATCCGTTGTGCCCACGGTCTCATGCCCATTCCCGTCCCCGCTGTCGTCAACCTGTGCCAGGCGGGCAATATCGCCCTCACGCCCGCACCAGTCGCCGGCGAGCTTGTGACGCCCACGGGCGCCGCCATCGTCGCCGCACTGCGCACGTCCGAGCACCTGCCGGCCCGCTACCGCATCGAGGCCGTCGGCTACGGCGCCGGCAAGCGCCCCTACGAGGGTTGCTCCGGCACGCTCCGCTGCCTGCTCGTTGACGCGGACGCATAGCCATGGATGCCCGCAAGGCAAAAAGCCGCGCTGCCATCGTTGCGGCGTTCTCCGAGCTGCTGCGCGAAGAGGACTACGGCAAGATCACCGTCGGCGACATTATCGCTCGCGCCCATGTGGGTCGGGCCACGTTCTACGGCCTCTTCAAAAGCAAAGATGATCTGCTCGCTGAGCTCGTGAGCGACATCTGCACCCACGCCCTCGACGATGACGGTACGCCCCTCGATGACCCACTCGTTCAGGTCGAGCATATCCTCAACAACCTCTGGGAGCGCCGTCAGGGTGTACGGGCACTGGTAGCCGGCGCCGGCTCACGCGTCTTCGCCGACTGCTTACGCAAGACCATCATGTCACGAGCAGCCGAAACCGTCCCTACCGACCCAAACGGCCCCGCCGCCACTATGGACCGAAGCTTCCTACTACACCACATAGCCTCAAGCTTCGTAGGAATGGTCCAATGGTGGGCCTGGCACAACT
Source organism: Collinsella sp. (assembly GCA_048524725.1). Classification (GTDB taxonomy): domain Bacteria; phylum Actinomycetota; class Coriobacteriia; order Coriobacteriales; family Coriobacteriaceae; genus Collinsella. Next base: position 35,510 of record DBFVGT010000199.1, read on the forward strand.
TCCAAGCAGATAAGGCCGACGTAGCCAAAGACTACCTATCAGCCATAAAACCCCTCTTCAACTAAGTTAGCCTCTCATTCCAAAGTCTCCCCCCCATCTCAGGGCACCAAAAAGCAAAGTGCCCATCCCATCCCCAAGTCACGCTTTCTTGTAAGGGCACCCAAAAACAAAGCGCCCCTCACATCCAAATTCAGATATATATGTAGGGTTGCTTGTTCCAATCCAACTGGATTCCCGCAGGGTCCGGCATAGGGTAACTTTCCGCCGCACTCCGCAGGACGCAAGAAGCTCCCGCCGCACGAAGTGCGTAGCGGGAGCTTCTTGCATGTCCGAGGACGCGGCGGAAAGTTACCCTATGCCGGACCCGGACGTTATATCAATTGCCTTGGACTAGAACATGCCCAAGAAGCCATGCACAAACAGCGCGGCCACAATAGCACCGACAAACGGCGCGATGCCAGGAACAAGCAGACCATACTTCCAGTTGTTGTCGGCCTTGTTCTTGATCGGCAGCACCTGATAGGCCATGCGAGGACCAAGGTCACGTGCCTGGTTCATGGCGAAGCCGGTGATGCCGCCCATGCCCATGCCAACAGCCCAAACAATCAGACCGACGCAGATGGCGAGCATCAGAACGTTCTCGCCGGCGCGGCTAGCGGCAGCAAGGATGGCGCTGATGAACACAAAGGTGCAGATAGCCTCGCAGAAGAAGTTACGGGCATAGTTCGTACCCTCGGTGGTGGGGTTGGTCGAGAAAATGTTGCGCTGGGCAATGGGGTCGACGACGCCCTCGGAAGCCTTGAACTCATCGGCATACATAAACCAGGCGATTACGGCACCCACAAAGCCGCCGAGCATATCGGCAATCATGAAGGGGATGCAGCTGCCCCACGGCACCAAGCCGACGATGCACTGGGCAAGCACCATGGCGGGGTTCATGCACACGGCGCCGCCAAAGACAAACAGGCAGACCGAGATGCCAAAAGACCAGGTGGTGATGGCAAACATATGGCCGGAGCCCTGATACTTGGTGCCCTTGAGCACGGTATCGCAGTGCACGCCCACGCCAAAGACGATCATGAGGGCCGTCGCGCCGAATTCGCAGAGGAGTTTGGTAAGCATAAAACCTTATCTTTCTTGTCGGTTATAAACGATTCGTTTAGGCCGCGCACTAGTGCTGCGCAACAACAACGCCCAGGCCATCGGGAATGACGGCAACCTTGGCATCGGCACCCTTCATCTCAAAGGCGAGCTTGAGCGCCTCCTCGATAGTGTTGACCGGCGTCATGTGCATATCCTTGAGCATCTGGTGATCGCACAGATCGGTGACCATGATCACAGGGTGATGCGCCAGGATGCGGGCAAAGATCTGGCTCGTCCACTGGTCGGGCAGGGTCTCGTCCTTGGGACGATCGATGCAGGCGCGCTCAAACTCCGCCGGATCGTTGTCGGCGATGTTGTGATAGAAGCCCTCGCCACCGTGACCGTCGGCACAACCGGCGACGTCGATGATCACGCCGCCCTCGGGAAGCGTGGCCTCGGCAGCGCACATGCCCTTCACGGCCTGGTAGATGTTCTGATCGAGCGGGTAGCCGCCGTTGGTGGTAATGGCGATCTCGCACTCGACGGGCTCAACGCCGGCAAGGCTCTTCACGAACTCGCAGCCGGCCTCGTGCGCCTTGTGGATGTCGCCGGCAAAGGAGCCGATGACCTCGTGCTTGCCGTTGAGCACAACGTTAAGCACAAAGGCAAGGTGAGCCATCTCGGCGGCGGCGAACATGTCCTCGCTCACGTGGTTGTGGCACAGGTTGCCGGCACGCGAGTGGGAATCGTTCACAAACTGACCGTTGTGGTTGTACATGATGGTCTTGTAGCTGGCGATGCCAGGCAGGACGGACTTGCGGCTACCAGAGAAACCGGCAAAGAAATGCGGCTCAATGAAGCCCTCGGCAAGCAGCAGATCGCAATCGGCAGCAATCTTGTTGATGATGCACTCGCCACCAGAAGGCAGGGTGCCGATCTTTTTCATCATGCTGTCGTCAGTCGCGACGTGCATAACGATTTCCTCGTTGGCAACGATCTCCTCGCCATACTTGTTGACGAGCTCCTCGTGCGTCGACGGACGGTGCATACCCGTAGCAACCAGAATGCGAACGCGCGCCTCAGGCGCAGCGGAGTGGATGTGATGCAGCAGAATAGGCATCGTCACACGCGAGGGAACGGGACGCGTATGATCGGAGCTAATGATGACAATATCCTTCTTGCCAGCACAAAGCTCCTCGAGCGAAGGCGAGCCATAAGGGTTGGCAAGCGACTCCTCTACTAGCTCTTCCTGCGATTTCGTGGTCTTAAACTCGTTTTGATGACCTTCCATCACACCCGCGAAGTTCTTATCCTCGAGCTCCAGATGCAACGTTTTGTGGTCAAACGGCAGTTCACATTCAAACAATGATGAGCGCCCTCTTCCTTTCAACTGACACACTAGATAAACCGTTGGAAGGATACGCCGCTCACCGAAAAACACCACCGTCCACCGACTCATTAACACAACGTTCATATTTGACCCACAACAAAACGGCCGCGACCCCAAACGGGACTACGGCCGGAACAGTCGTAAGGCGAGAAGCGCCAAATGCGCCACCAGGATAGACCCCCTCCAAAACGCGCGAAGCGCGCCATTCTTCTCCTCAACTTTAATCCCTGAAGACCGAGGACGAAGGGACCCGATGGGTTTCCCTCTGAATGCATTCCGCAGCACGAAGCCCCATCAAAGTGCGCGAAGCGCGCTATCTTTCCCCAGCAGTAATCCGCCGAAGACCGGACATCGTAGGGCCCGCCATTAGTTTACTTTTAGGCACACTCCGCAGGACGCAAGAAGCCCTCGCCGCACGAAGTGCGCAGCGAGGGCTTCTTGCATGTCCGAGGACGTGCCTAAAAGTAAGCTGATGGCGGGCCCGGACGACTACAGGGCTATCGATTACCCCGTGTTCTGCAATCCTGCCGAGACGCCGGTCACAGTCGAAAGAATCAGGCTCATGTACTCGGCCTTCTTCTCCTCGGCCATCTCGTCCTGGTTCATGCGCACCTCGCGTAGGGCGCGGACCTGGGCGATTGACAGGGCGTCAACGTAGGGGTTACGCACACGGACGGCGCAGCCGAGCACGCGACGACGCTGCAGCGGCCACTCGTCACCGACGATGGCAAGGACCCACTTGCGCGTGAGCTGCATCTCGGTGAAGACCTTCTTGGACAGATCCTGGCGATCGCCCAGGTGCAGATACATCTTGGCGATGCGCTGGTCAGTCTTGGCGATCGACATCTCGATGTTGTCGATAAAGGTGCGGAAGAACGGCCACTCCTGGTAGGCAGCCTTAAGCTGGTCCAGATCGCCAAACTGCTCGCAGGCGGTACCCAGGCCGTACCAAGCGGCCAGATTGATGCGCGCCTGGCTCCAGCTGAAGATCCACGGAATGGTACGCAGGTCGTCGAGCGACTTGGCACCCAAGCCGCGCTTCGCAGGACGCGAGCCGATCGGCAGCAGACCGACCTCGGTCAGCGGCGTCACGGTCGAGAACCACGGTGTAAAGTCCTCGGTGTTCAGCAGGTCCAGATAGCGCTCGTGGCTTGCGGCGTTGAGCTTGTCGGCCATATCCCAGAACTTCTGCGTGGTCTCGGTGTTGGTCTTCTCGACACTCGGGGCCGACTGCAAAAGCGTTGCGGCGGCAACGGACTCAACATGGCGCTGAGCCAGCGTGCGGTTGCCGTAACGGGCAAAGATGACCTCGCCCTGCTCGGTGAGCTTAAAGAAGCAGTTGACCGAACCCTTGGGCTGCGCCAGCACGGCCTTGTTGGCCGGGCCGCCGCCACGGCCCACGGCACCGCCGCGACCGTGCATGAGTACCAGGTCGATATCGTTCTTCTCGGCCCACTTGGCAATGCGCTCCTGCGCGGAGTGCAGCGCGAGCATGGCCGTGGTAGGACCGGCATCCTTGGAGGAGTCGGAATAGCCCAGCATGACCTCCATGCGGCGGTTGGTCTGGGCAAGGCGCTTTTGCACCACGGGCAGCGTAAGCATCTGGTCGAGCACGTCGACGCAGCCCTCGAGGTCCTCGAGCTGCTCGAACAGCGGGATCACGTCGAGCTCGGGGACATCCTCCTCGTGTGCAAAGGACAGGTGGGCCAGCTCAAAGACGTCGGCCACATGCTGGGCGCTCTTGGTGAACGAGATGATGTAGCGGTGCGCCATCTTCTTGCCGTAGCGCTTTTGGATGGAACCGATGGCACGGAAGGTATCGATGACCTCGCGCGTCATGGGCTGCAGGTCGCCATGGATACCGTTCTCGTGGATATCCTTGAGGGCGCGGGCATGCACCACGGAGTGCTGACGGAACTCCATCTCGACCATATGGAAGCCGAAGGACTCGACCTGCCAGATGATGGTCTGGACCGGGCCGTAGGCAGCACGGACGGCACCGCAGGCGGCCAGCGAGCGCTGGACGACGCGCAGGTCCTCCAGGAACTCATCGGCGCTGTGGTACATGGTATCGGTGATACGGCGTACGGTGGCGTTCAGACGGTCGGCCATGACGAGCATAACGGCGCGATGCGGCTCGTGCTCGGAGATCAGTTCAGCACGTGCGGTGTACTGAGTGCTCATCTCGACCTGATGGTTCCACAGGTTGATGAGTTCGGCAGACGGCTTGCTGTAGGTGGCCTCAAGCGTCAGGTTGCGGCCGATGCGGCGGCACTTGTCCTCGAGCTTGAGCACCATGTGAGTGAAGTACTTGGCGGCGACCTCACGGCTCACCTTGGCGGTGACGTTGGGGTTGCCGTCGCGGTCGGAACCGATCCAGCTGCCGGGGTGGAAGAACGCCGGGCACAGCGGCGGCACGGTGCCGGCCTTGTCGCCCAGCACCCAGTCATCAAAACGACGATAGATAACGGGAATGACGTCGAACAGCGTGTTATCGAAGATGTCGATGATGGTATCGGCTTCTTCGACCGGCGTGGGCTTCTTGAGCGCGATGGGGCTCGTACGCACCAGAGCGTCGATCTCCTGCAGCATATGGCGCTCGTTCTCCACCAGGTCGGAGCCGCCCAGGCGCGGACGCTCCTCCAGCAGGTTGGAGATACGGCGAATCTTGCCCTCGACGGCCTTACGACGGGCCTCGGTGGGATGCGCGGTAAAGACGGGATGGAACTCAAGCTTGCCGAGCAGCTCGTTGGCGCCCTCGACGCCCAGCTCATTCACCAGCTGGTGATAGGCGACGGTGAGCTCGTTGGCGGGATCGACCTCGGTATCGGTCGACGCACCGGCCTCGCGCTCGCGCAGCTGCGCCACACGGTAGTTCTCCTCCGACAGGTTTGCCAGGTGGAAGAAGCTCGTAAAGGCGCGAACGATGACCTGCTGCTTATCGAGCGGCAGGCTGTCAATCAGATCGACGACCTCGCGAAACGCCACGGCGGTGGGCTCGTCGGCGGTGGGCACGCCCTGCTCGTCGACGGCCTCGTCGGCAGCGCGGGTACCGGGGTTGCCGGCATTGGCCACAATCTCGGCCGACAGGATTTTGTCGAACAGGTCCGCGATCTCAGGATCATACTCGCTAAGCACACGACGCTCCAGGCGCAGGAACAACGCCAGATTGTCGCGCAGCTCCTCGGGAATCTCGATCTCGGCGAGACGCTCCCTGGACTCGGCATTCGAGCCGATTCGGTTAACGAGGCGGTTGACCACGGCAGCGACGCGCGCCGCGGCTTCGGGTACAGACTGGTTGCTTAGGTTCTCAGCCACGTTTCCTCCCATTCCTCCTTCTATGCACGTAACATGCGGTATTCATTATAGGCGCTTGAGAAATACTTTCGACACTGATTGCGCTTTACCACACAAAAGTATTTTCTGCATTGCAAGGGTTTTTGCTCTAAATGGTCGTATTTCTCGGTAGACGGCATATGCAAACGGGGGCATTCCGCATAAATGCGAAACACCCCCGTAACAATCGCTCGCCGCGAGTGGGACGTGTTAGCGGACCCGCAGCTCAAAATGATGCGCTACAGGCGCTCGCGAACCGCCTCGACGACGTTGGCCAGATCGGCAAGGACCTCTTCATGGCTCTCCATGTCGCGCACCTTGACCTTGCCGGCGGCAAGCTCGTCGCCACCCAGGACCAAAATGAGCTTGGCGCCAACCTTGTCGGCCTGCTTGAACTGAGCTTTGAGCGAACGACCCTGGTAGTCGGCCTCGGTCACGATGCCAGCGGCGCGAAGCTCCTGCGTGATGGCAAAGACGTTCTGACGCAGCTCCTTGCCGGCATTGGCGACGTAGACGCACGGGGCCTCCTCGGCACCCAAGTCGTTACCAAATGCCTGAAGGGCCAGCAGCGCACGCTCAAAACCGACGGCAAAGCCAACGCCTGCCGTGGGCTTGCCACCCTCGAGCTCTACCAAGCCGTCATAGCGACCGCCGCCACCGATGGAGCCGACACCGGCGCCGGGAGCCTCGACCTCAAAGACGGTACGGGTGTAGTAGTCCAGGCCGCGCACCAGGGTGGGATCCTCGACGTACTCGATACCGGCGGCGTCCAGATAGCGCTTGACCTGCTCGTAGTGCTCGCGGCACTCATCGCACAGGTTGTCGCCCATCAGCGGGGCGTCGGCCATGATCTCGCGGCAGTGGTCGTTCTTGCAGTCGAAGGCGCGCAGCGGGTTAAGCTCGGCGCGCTCGCGGCACTCGTCGCACATCTCATCGGCATGGTCGAGAATGAACTGCTTAACCTGCTCGCGATAGGCCGGACGGCATTGGGCATCGCCCATCGAGTTAATGAGCAGACGGAGCTTGGACAGATCGAAGCCCAGGCGCTTGTAAAACTCCATGAGCATAATGATGCACTCGGCGTCTGCCGCCGGATCGGGAGCACCGAGCCACTCGATGCCCACCTGGTGGAACTGGCGCAGGCGACCCTTCTGGGGACGCTCGCCACGGAACATGGCCTCGGCGTAGTAAGCCTTAAACGGCGTGGAGCCCTGGGGCACCAAGTTGTTCTCCACGACGGCGCGCACCACGCCAGCCGTGCCCTCGGGACGAAGCGCCAGGCGCTGCTTGGGCTTGAGCTTGGTATCGGTGCCCTCGGTAAAGACGCGCTCCAGGTTGGCGCCGCTAAACACGCGGAACATCTCCTTGCGCACGACGTCGGTCGACTGGCCGATGCCGTGGACAAACACGTCCACCTGCTCGATGGCGGGCGTCTCGATGGGCTTAAAGCCAAACGGCTCGAACACGCCGGCAGCGATCTGCTGCATCTTTTGCCAAGCGCGCATCTCGGCGCCGATAAGGTCGCGGGTTCCCTCCGCCTTCTGTGCCTGCATGGGCAAACACCTTTCTTTTGTATCGCGTCATAGGTAGTGGACATTATACGGCACAAACACAAACAGCGGCGGCGCGTCTGACCGAACGAGGGTATGGGGACTCGTTCGGCCAGATGCGCCGCCGCGGTGTGCAATCTGCAATCCTTCCGCCTCTTCGGATCACAAAATCCGTTGGACGGAAAGACTTCAGGTCATCTCTTGAGCCCGTGGCTGCATGGGAAACCGAATGACGGCACGAGCATCCATTCGGCTTCCAAGGCAGCCACGGACAAAACGGGGCAAAGAGCTACGAGCGACGTCTTCCCTACTCCCCCGCCACGCTTGCGCGCAGCTTGGCGGCGATGGGCTCCGAGGCCAGCAGGAATACGAGCATGACCACAGAACACACCAGGCACACGATCCAGGTGCTCGCAAAGGAACCCGTGGCATCGAACAGCACGCCCGAGACGATGGCACCCACGGTACCACCGATCATCTCGAGCGAGGTGATGGTGCCCGTGACCTTACCCAGGTCGGCCATGCCAAACTGCTTGGAAGCCGCGATCGTGGGCGTGATGGTGCCCATGCACGTTCCGATTCCAAAGCTAATGGCAGCCACAATGGGGCCAAGGTCGGTTGCGGGAAAGCACAGGGCGGCGCAGGCGATGATGCACGCGACAGAACCCAGCACATTGCCAAAGCGCAGGCCAAAGCGGTCATAGATCGCACCGAGCGAAATCTTGGCAATAACGACGGTGACCATATAGGCCGAAAGTACGGTACCCGCCCACATGGGATCGTGGCCGCCCGTGACAATCTTGGCGCCGTTGACGGTAACGCTCGTCATGTTGGTAACCTGGTTGGGCAGGATGGCGCCATTGACCAAGCCCATAAAGAGGAAGGCAACGACGAGCAGCCAAAACGCCGGGCTCTTCTTGATACACGACCAGCCGACGCTAACCTCGGGCGCCGTGTGCTCGTCCTTGTCGCCAGCCGTCGAGACGGACGGATCGCCCGGGTTCTCGCCGAGCGGCTTAAGGCCAATCTCGGAAGGCTTGGTGCGGAAGGAATAGTCATGCAGTTAACGAAAATGGTGTAGCACGTGGCCATGATGACAAAGCCGGAGGCCACCACGAACCAGCCAGGGAAAAATTTACGTTGCTAGGACATGGATTACTCCTTGTGGTCCGCAATGTATCCGAGAGCGACGGCGGTATAGGCCGCGGCACCGAGCGGCAGCTCGGCATCGTTAAAGCGCGCCTTGGGATGGTGCTGGGCAAAATGCTCGTCCGTATCGGTCACGGCCGCGCCCACCGTAAAGTACGCACTTGGGATCTCGCTCGAGATAAGCGCGAAGTCCTCGCTCGCCATGGCGTGGAATAGCGGCAGGAAGGCAGCCTTGGACAGCACCGCGCCCACGTAGCCAAGCGAGGCCTGGGTCATATCGCTGTCGAGCACGAGCGGCGGAACGTCCGAAAGCGTCTCGATGGTTGCCGGCGTACGATATGTTGCGGCAACGCCGTTGACGACCTCCGCGATGCGGGTCTTAAGGTGAGCCATGAGCTCGACATCGAAGCCGCGCAGCGTTCCCTCGAGCACACAGGTGTCGGGGATGACGTTGGCCGCCAAGCCGCCAGCGAACTTACCAACGGTAAGTGCGACTTCCTTGGCCGCTGGCACCTCGCGGGAGATAAGCTCCTGGAGCGCCAGGTGCACATGGACGCCGGCCGTGATGGGGTCGATGCAGATCTCGGGGCTGGAACCGTGGCCACCCTTGCCCTGCAGCGTGATGCGGAAACCGTACACGCCCGAGAGCGCCGGACTCCCATAGAGCACCAGGCCAAGCGGCGACTGGCTATTGACATGCATGGCAAAGGCGGCCTGGGGACGCGGGTTCTGCAGCAGACCGTCGGCGATGGCGGCGCGGGCACCCTCAAAGGTTTCCTCGCCCGGCTGGAACAGCAACTTAACTGTGGCGTTAGCGTCGACAAGCTCGGACTCGCGGGCCTTGAGCAAACGGGCCGCGCCGAGCAGCGCCGTCGCATGCATATCGTGGCCACAAGCGTGCATGCAGCCGTTGGTGGAAGCGAAAGGCTCGCCCGATTCCTCGACAACGGGCAGGGCATCCATGTCGCCGCGAAGCATGATGACCGTACCGGCCTGTTCGTCCGTGCAGACGCCATTGCCCTGGGCCGCGGCGGCACCGGCGCCGACAAGGCCCACGACACAGGAACCATCGACGAGCGTGGCAAATGGGATTTCCATCTCGGTCAGGCGCGCTTGAATATACGCAGAGGTCTGTGGGAGGCTATTACCCAGCTCGGGCATCTGGTGTAAATCGTGTCGCCACGCAGCGAGCTCGTCTGCAAAAGCCTGAGCTTCTGCAACGAGACCGTCACCGATAGCGGCCTGCGCCGCTGCGGTGGCCTTGGGCGCTGATTGCGGTTGAAGATCGGACTGAGCTGGTGCCATAAATGCCCTCCAGTAGCGTTTTTGCAGTAAGCACTTTGATAGCGTAAAGTGCAAGGTACAACTTTAAAGGCGAGGCATAAAAAACGCCGCCCCAGGAGGGCGGCGCAACAAGTTGTTTACAATTGCGGGCGAGATTTTCGGCGCAAGAAATCGAAATGCGTCTCGCTCAAGATAATCGACAAAAAGATGAGCGCAAAGCCGGCAAGCAGGCGCGAGGTGAGCGCCTCCCCCATCAGCAGCACCGAGAACAGCACGCCCGAGGGGGACTCCATCGAAAGGAGCAGCGAGCCCGTCGAGGCCGGGACGTGCGCCAATCCAACGTTTTGGACGAGCAGTGCCACGCACGTACAGCCCACCGAGAGAAAGGCCGCCACGCCGACAAAGCTCGGCGTCCACACGGACAGAGGCGCCTGAGTCTCGAATAGCAGCGACGTGATTAAGCTCAAAACGCCATTGCCCACAAACATCCAAAACGTGATGACGTTGATGTCCATCTTGCGGCCATACTTGGCGGTCACTGCCATCTGGATAGCAAAGAAGACCGCGCCGCCCAGCGTGATGACATCTCCAGCATTGAACTCGACGCTATCGAGTGCCACCAGGCCAATGCCCGCCAGGCACAGCAGTGCCGCACCCAGGTTATAGCGGGTGAGCTTTTCGCCGCTCAGGACATAGCTGGCAAACGGCACAAGGATACAGTACGTGCCCGTCAAAAATGCACTCTTGCCTGCCGTGGTCTGTGCCAGGCCAATCGTTTGCAGTCCGTATGCTCCCCACATGAGCGCACCCATGCCCAGCCCGACGATCAGGTTGCGGGCATTGAAATGAGCGATGATGCGCTTATGGAAAATAGCAAACATAACCAGTGATGCCGGGAGAAAGCGAACGTAGACCAGCTCGAACACCGGAATGGTATCGAGCGCATCTTTCATGGTGGTAAAGGAATAGCCCCAGATGACCGCCACCGAAAGCAGCAAGACCTTCCAGAAGAACGGAGAACGCGCGCCGGCGCCGCGGGAGGTGCCGCCGGCACCCAGGTCTTCGCGCGCTACAGGGCTATCGGGCATGTTTTCGATTTCATCAACGGCATTCTGAGCCATAGGGCATCCTCGCGCTCAGTCTGGGCGTGGTGTCCGCACGTGCATGGCCGCGTGCCGCCTCATGGTCAAATAAAACGGGGCGCACCGGACCCCCGGCACGCCCCGCTACTGTAGCAACAACCAGCGTTGCACCGCAATCCAGCCCACTAAAGCGTCAGCAAAGTGAACCTCGACGTTTTGTCAATGTCACGCTGTTGCACTAAATAAGCTTCGTGCTTTCAAGCTTTTCGATGATCCAGTCGTTGGCCTTGATGACCGGGCGGCGGAAGACGACGCCCAGGGCCAGCGACGGAATCAGATAGCTCGCCAAGATACCCAGCTCGACCCAGTACTCCATATGATACGCACCGGCCATGGCGGCATGCATGGCGTTGATGCCGTGGGTGAACGGCAGGAACGGATAGATCGCCTGGAACACGGGGCCGGTCATCTCGATGGGGAACGTGCCGCCCGAACCGCCGACCTGCATGACCAGCAACACGACGGCGAGCGCCTTGCCGATATCGCCAAACGACACGGTGAGCGTGTAGACGATATTGGAGAACACGAGACTCGCGACCCAGCCGGCAAGTACAAACTGCAGCGGATTGTCGCATTGGATGCCAAAGAACAGGATGTCGCCCGCGCACACGAGTGTCGCCTGCAGCAGGGCCAAACCGCCAAAGAACAGGTAACGGCCCAGGTAGATCTCGTGCAGGCGCACGGGGATGAGCTCGTTGATGAGTTCGTCGTCAACCGACACCTTCATCATGGCTGCCAGCACGATCGAGCCGACCCAAAGCGACAGAATCGTGTAGAACGGCGCCATGGCCGAACCGTAGTTGCGGATTGGATAGACCGGCTTGCGATCGAGCGCGACGGGACCGGAAAGCGACACGGCCAAACCCTCGGGGTCGTTGCCAATCATCGTCTTGATCGTGGCAAGGTCGTCCGACATCAGGGCGCCATCGAGCTCGTCCTTAAAGGCGCTGATCTTATCGGACGCTTCACCTAGCTGATCGGAAGCCTTATTGACCAGCGTGGCAGCCTTGGAGAGGCCCTTCGCCAACGAGCCGGATGCATCGGTGAGGCCGCTCACGGCACTATCCAGATTGCTCGAAATACCGTTCAGCGAATCCAAAACGCCCGAGATGGTCTTCTTGAGCTCCTTTGCCTTGACCGAGAACGTGGAGTCGTAATCGATCTTGGCACCCGAGACACCTGCCTTGGCATCGGCGATTGCCTGGTCGACCTCGGCACGCGAGTTGTTGACCTCCGCCATGCCGTCCGAAAGGGACTTTGCGGTCGCCGTCAGGTCCTTCGCATTGTTGCGGTACTCCACGGCAATTCTGCCCAGCGACGTCGCAGCGGACTCGAGACCGTCTTTGAGCTTGTCATCACTCACCTGGTCGGCAAGGTTGCGGAGCTGATCGGCCATCGCATCGATATCGTCAGCACGCGTATTGAGCGCCGCTGCGGCTTCGTTGAGCTGAGACACCGTAAGGTCAACATGCCGCTTCGCGGCATCGAATGCCTTCGCAAGCTCGGCGGACACGTTGTCGAACGAGCCCACGCTTCCGTCAATCGCCGCGTCAACGGCATCGTTGGCGGCCTTGAGCGCTTCCTTGGAATCATTGATGCCGCTCTTGGCGTGCTCCATCAGCTGCTTCGTCGACTCATCAACGGTGCCCGTCTGCTTGAGCATGCCGCCCGCCGATGTCAGTGAATCGGACGTGGAGCTCAAAATGCCCGCGAGCGACGTCGCACTCGTCTGAACGTCCTGCAGGTCCTCGACCGAATCGCCCAGCGTCGAGGACAGATTGGCGATAAAGTTGCTCACCTGGTCGGTACTCATATAGTCGAGCAGGCTGGACACGGTCTTAAGGCCGATGGTCGTGATGGTCTTGGTAAAGGTCTCGTTGACCTGACTCTGGACGGCGCTCGAACCCTTTTCAGTCACGATCTGTGCGATGGCGTTGGCCTTCTGGTTCTCATAGAACTCGATATCGGCGTGCTTCACCTCGGTCGAGAAAAGCGTCATCATGTCGGCGCTAAACGTTTTAGGGATAACGACGGCAGCGTAGTACGCGCCCGACTTAACGCCCTCAATCGCCTTATCGCGGTCGTTGAGGACGACCCAGTCGAAGTTCTCGTTGCCGCGCAGGGTGGCGGTTACGTTTTCGCCCACGTTGACCTCGACGGGAATCAGATCGCTCTCGTAACCCTCATCGGTGTTGACCACGGCGATCTTAAGGTTGCCGGTATTGCCGTAGGGATCCCAGCTTCCGGCGATGTTAAACCATGCATAGAGACATGGCACGATGATCAGGCCCATCACGACGACCATGCCGATCACGGAGCGAGACACGTTTTGGACATCGCGCTTAAACAGGTGCAGGATGTTTTTCATTTATGCCTCACCTCCTTTAGAGTGCTTGCCAAGCGGGGTGGTGTCCCCGTCGTTTCCGTTTACGTTGTCAGCGCCGTCGGCATCTTGAGCCTTACGATGCGCACCGATATGCGGCAGACGGCTCGTAGGCTGTTCGCCTCCCTTGGCGCCACGCTCGCTGGCGTTGAGACCAAACATGCGACGGGCGGCAGGGATCGCCGCCGTGTGCTCGCGCATCTCGCGGCGAAGGTCCTCGTCCGAAAGCGCCGAGATACGCATCTGGGTATTGAGGCTCGCACGGATGTATTCGATGTTGATGAGCCAGCCGCAGATGGCGATAACCGAAATGATCCAGATAACGAGCAGGATGATCTTGCCGTTATTGTCGATATCGAGCACCGTCGAAAGCACAAAGAGCAGAACCTGCACGCCTACCACGGCGGCAAAACCGCCCTTGATGTAGTACGGGTAGCGATGCTCAAACGCCACG
>DBFVGT010000200.1:0-12948 GCA_048524725.1 Collinsella sp.
AATTCCCACTAAGCGCTCGGGACCCCTTGTAGGAAAATGTCCTAAGTGTGGCAACAATATTGTATTAAAAAAATCGTTTTATGGTTGTTCAAATTATCCTGAATGTAAGTTTACTTTAGCTGAACATTTTAGAAAGAAAAACTTAAGGCAGCAAGCTCAAACAAATCTTTATATTGGTCCGCTGCAACCATTGGCGATATGGAACAGGCTTTGCGGAGCGCTGATTTGTTTGATTGCGGTGACATTGTGTCAAAGCCCTTTGAGTCTGCGGTCTTTTATGACGCTAAAAGTAATCAAACGCTCAGCTTGTTTTATCACTTAAGAAATGGATTTGCTCACGGTAGATTCTGCGCGTTTAAGGCAAAAGGCGATATATGGTTCGCAATCGAAGATGTTGCAGGTAAACGAGGGAACGATCCGGCAACTGATGTTAGAAGACTTACGGCAAGAATTCTGATTAAGAATTCGACATTATGTAAATGGATGAAGTTGATAAAGGCTGGGCCTAGCATCTGCTGATGGGCTTCAGCCCGCGTTGGGTGATGGACTGGCTATGAGTAACGAGTTGAGAAATGACATTGAGCGTGTCTTCTGCGCGCCTGACGCAGCTTGCAATATTTAACTTGCGATTTCGTTGAAACCCTGGCGCGTTTCCTACAAATGCTCGATGCAGCGAGCGAATTTTCCAGAGTCGATGGGTAATGCCGAGATGACCTTACATCCCTTCGCTTCTAGCTTATTTCCCTCCTTGACGAATCATCAACAATGAAAGGACGGCCCACCATGGCCACTTTACTTCAAGATAAATACGAGGCCCGCAAGGCCGAGGTTAATGCTCGCTTTGAGCGGCTTCGCGCTAATGAGGAAGAGCTCAACCGAATCTTTGCCAAGATCTACAACATGGAGGGCGAGGTGCCCATCGAGGTTGAGGATAAGTACGTCTCGGTGGCGCGCATCTTCGATACCGCCGATGAGATTCCCGAGAGCTATAAGGGCAACAAGTACGTGCGCACCAAGCGCGACGAGATCACCTCGCTCATAAGCTATGCCGTGGGCTGCATGTTTGGCCGCTATTCGCTGGATGTGGACGGGCTGGTCCTGGCCGATCAGGGCGCCACGGTCGACGACTATCTGGCTAAGATGCCCGATCCCGCGCACGTGACCTTTATGCCCGATAGCGACAACGCGCTGCCCATTACCGATGACGAGTACTTTGACGATGACATCGTGCGCTACTTTATCGACTTTGTGCGCACCGTGTACGGCGAGGAGACGCTTGAGCAGAACCTGGCCTATATTGCCGAGGCACTCGGCGGCAAGGGTACCTCGCGCGAGGTAATCCGCTCCTACTTTTTGAAGGATTTCTTTAAGGACCACTGCCAGACCTACAAGAAGCGCCCCATCTACTGGCTGTTCGACAGTGGCAAGAAGAACGGTTTCAAGTGCCTTGTTTACATGCATCGCTATCAGCCCGACCTGCTGGCTCGCATCCGCATCGACTATGTGCATGAGCAGCAGGAGCGTTACCGTGCCCAGATCGGTTACGCCAACGATGCCCTTGCCGGTGCCGAGCGCGGCGAGCGCGTGCGTTTGGATAAGCGCGTCAAAAAGCTCAACGACCAGCTCAAAGAGACTATTGCCTACGAGGAGAAACTGCACCACTTGGCAGACCAGATGATTAAGATCGACCTGGATGACGGCGTCAAGGTCAACTACGCCAAGTTTCAGGATGTGCTGGCGAAGATTAAGTAACTGCAGATACGGTAAGGATATTCATGCCCAAGATCGATGTAGAAGAACAGCTCAAGCTGCGATTTTTGCAGCCGTTGTCCTCATGCGCGCCACGCCGTGTGGTGGTTTGGCACGATGCAGACGGCGAGTTTGCTCCTGAGTTTGAGCGATTGGCTGCCGAGGGTTTCGACGGCGTGGGGGCCGATGCCGGCGTAATGCCTGCTCACGGTGACTTTGAGCGCCCGGTGCGGTTTGTTGAGGCCTGCGAGGGCCGCATGTTTGCCGTCAAGAAGCTCATCAACCGCGATGACCTTGCGAGCGATATCTTGCTGTATCGCCGTTGCCCGCGCGGCAGGCTTGAGGGTGATTGGCTTGCCGATGTTGAGCTGTATGCCGATCAGTTCCAGGCTGACTATCTTTCGCTTTTGGCCGATCAGCTGGGCATCGAGAATATCGACGCCGTGCGCGAGAGCCTGCGCGAGCACAAGACGTTCTTTGATGCCAAGACCCGCTGTGCTAAGTTTGCCGCGTGTGTTCCGCATGTCTCGGGCGCATCCGATATCGAACTCGGCATCCTTGCGGTGATATTTGGCGGTAAAGAGTTTGTCGACGCGCGGCCCGCGTTTGTACTGCGCGGCTGTATGACCACGCTGCTGCACGAGGGCCCCGAGGCGCTGGCCGAGTTGGTGGACAAGTACTGCGCGCGTGATGCGCTCTCTGCCTTCATCGTGCGTTGCTATGGGTTTGATGGGCCGCTTTACGAGCGTGACTCATTGCTTATGCTTGCATCCCATGTGCTCCTTACGGCGGCATCCACCGCGCTTCCCGAGGGAGCGCTCAAGGGGCTTGAGAGCCATGTGGCTCCCGCCTACGGGCCCTATTGCCTTGAGGCGGTGCGTACGTGGGATCAGGCCGCCGATACCCAGGCATCGAGCGAGGACCTATTTGAGATTTGCCGTTTGGTTGAGGACGCCCGCGGACTCTTTGCACGATTCGAGACCTTGCCGATCGATGTACTGACCTCGCTTGACGTGTTCCCGTGCGTCAATGAGGCTGTGCTCTCACAGTTGTTCTGCTCGTTTGCCCAGGGCGCGGACCGTGTTGAGGATGCGCGCGCATTTGCTGCGCGTCGCTGCGACCTAAGCTGGTACCGTCGTGTCGAGAGCTACTTTGACCTACTCGCCGCTGTGGCCGATATGTGCGCGTTTAGGCAGGCGCACGCGGGCGGCTTCCATCTGGCGCAACCCCAGCAGGTATGGGATGCCTATACGTCCGATTGGTATGCCATGGATGCTGCCTATCGCCATATGTGCACCGCGTATCTGCGGGCGCGATCCGTCGAGTGCGATGTACTCGAGGAGCCTGCCCGCGCTGTGGCGGACTGGGCGGAGAATCTCTACAGTAACTGGTTCTTGGCGGATGCCAATGCCTGCTGGGCGGTCGCTGCGCAAGGGGAGTGGGCCGATTGCGGCTACATCGAGGGTCCCGAACGGCAGGATGAGTTCTACTGGCATGTGCTGCCCACCTTTGTGGGCTCTGCCAAAACGACGGTCGTTATCGTGAGCGACGCGCTGCGCTATGAGGTGGCCCGCGACGTTGCGGCACTGCTTGAGCGCGAGCGCGGCGGCAACGTCAAGGTCTCTAGCATGCAGGCGGTCTTTCCCTCCATTACCGAGGTGGGCATGCCCGCGCTGCTGCCGCACCAAGCGCTTGAGCTTGCAGCGGATGGTTCGTTTGTGCTGGTTGACGGCATGCCAACTGCGACGACTCCGCAGCGCGAGGCCGCACTTGCCCACGTTGAGCCCATGGCCCGCGCTTTGCGCTCGAGCGCATACCTCAACATGGCGGGAGTCGAGCGCAAAGCGCTGCTCAAAGACTCCAAGCTCGTTTATCTCTACCACAACAAGATCGATGCCACGGGCGAGAAGGCCGCTACGCAGGATGACGTCTTCGATGCCTGCGCGGACACCGTGGAGGAACTTGCCGCGTTGGCGCGCCGCGTGTGCACCGACGCCCCGGGCGCGCGTGTTGTTATGACGGCGGATCACGGCTTTATCTACACGCGTCGTGAGCTCAACGAGTGCCAGATGCTCGGCAAGCCAGACCTTCCCTTCCTTGACGCTCCTGTCATGTACGGCAAGCGTCATCTGGTGGTGCCCAACGAGGCCGTGGGCGAGCTTTCGGAAGAGGCATGCGGGGTGTTTGTTAATGTTGACATGGGACGTTTGGGCGCCGGTTTTGAGGGGTTTGCCCCGCGCGAGAACGTACACTTCAAGCGTCCCGGCGGCACTAACAACTACGTCCACGGCGGCATGAGCCTGCAGGAGCTCTGCGTGCCCGTTATCGGTTTTTGGCGTGCGCGCTCGGGTTCCAAGGACTTTGTCGACACGCGCGCGGCGACGCTGCGCGTACTAAGTGAGGGACGCCGAGTGACCAACTCGCTCTTCTCGGTCAACTTGATCCAGGAAGAACCCGCCCAAGGCAAGGTTTTGCCGTGCGAGTACGAGCTGGTGTTTACCGATGCAAGCGGCAACGAGGTGAGCGATACGGTCAAGGCGCATGCCAACAAGACTTCTGTTAACTCGCAGGAGCGCGTGGTGCATGCCAAGTTTGCGTTGCATGCGGCGGATGGATTCTCGGCCAAGGGTCCGTACTATCTGGTCTGCCGCGAGCGCGAGACGGGCAAGATCGTTTGGCGCGAGACGTACACCATCGCTGTTTCGTTTGCCCCTGTTGCTGACTTTGGTTTTTAGGAGTGTGCCCTATGTTTGATAGCCATGACGACGATCTGTGGGAAGTTCCCTCGATTGATGTGAATGCGCCGGTGCAGGCTGCGGTGTCTGCAGGGGAGGCCGTGCCTGCCCCGGAGGCTGAGGCTGCTGCGTCGGCTCCGGAGGCCGTACCTGTCCCGGAGCCGGCGGTGGCCGCGGTACCCGATGAGGTTGCGGCGACCGCCGAGGACGAGTCCTCGACCGATGGCTATGCCCAGGCCGCGGCTGAGGCTCCCGAGGACGACGGCTACGACATGGATGTATTGGACGGCAAACTGCTCGAGCACTTTGGCGGCAAGATCGTGCGCAAGGACCTTACGGCCCTTATGAAGCGTGGCGCCAACGTGCCTACCTTTGTGCTGGAGTACCTGCTGGGCATGTACTGCTCAACCGACGACGAGGACGCCGTGACGGAGGGTCTGGGGCGCATCCGCAAGATCCTCACCGATAACTACGTGCGTCCCGACGAGTCCGAGCGCATTAAGTCTAAGATTCGCGAGCTGGGTCGCTTTACCATCATCGATAAGGTGACGGCCAAGCTCGACGAGTACAAAGACATCTACGTGGCGTCGTTTGCCAACCTGACCATTGAACCGTTTGTGATGCCGGCCGAGTACGTGCGCGACTATTCCAAGATTCTCCAGGGTGGTATTTGGTGCATTATGAGCATCGAGTATCGTCGTCCCATGGAAGAGGAAGACGAGTTTGGCATGGAAGTCTTTGGCGACGATGCGCCGCGCCGCTCCAAGGCCAAGCGCAAAAAGCGCGGGCCCGAGGACTCTCCGTTTAGCGTGGCGTCGCTCACGCCCATTCAGATGCCCAACCTGGACCTGGATGCCATGATCGAGGAGCGTCAGTATTTCTCGCGCGACGAGTGGCTCAACATGCTGCTGCGCTCTGCCGGTTATGAGCCCAGCGAGCTTTCGGAGAAGGAGCGCCTGCACTTTATCGAGCGCATGGTGCCGCTGATCGAGCGCAACTACAATCTGTGCGAGCTGGGTCCCCGCGGCACCGGCAAGAGCCATATCTACAAAGAGGTCTCGCCCTACGCCATTTTGCTTTCGGGCGGGCAAACCACCACGGCCAACCTGTTCGGCCGTATGAACTCCATGCGCGCCGATCGCGTGGGCTTGGTGGGCCATTGGGATTGCGTGACGTTCGACGAGGTTGCCGGCATGCGCTTTAAGGACACCAACGCCGTACAGATCATGAAGGACTATATGGCGAGTGGCAGCTACGCGCGCGGCCGCGACCAGATTAACGCTGATGCCTCCATGGTCTTTGAGGGCAACATCAACGACACCGTGCAAAACGTCCTTAAGACCACGCACCTGTTTGATCCGTTCCCGCCGGAGTTTAACAACGATTCGGCCTTCTTCGACCGTATCCACTATTACCTGCCGGGCTGGGAGATTCCCAAGATGCGCTCGAGCCTGCTGACCGGGCATTACGGCTTAATCACCGACTGCCTGTCGGAGTTTTGCAAGGAGATGCGCCGCAAGGACTTTACGCATCATATCGACCGCTACTTCCGCTTTAACAGCGACTTTAACAAGCGTGACGAGATCGCCGTGCGCAAGTCCTTTAGCGGCCTGGCCAAGCTGCTGTTCCCCGACGAGGCTATGGACAAGGACGACGTTCGTTGGCTGCTGGACTACGCTATCGAGGGCCGTCGCCGCGTAAAGGAGCAGCTCAAGATTATGGCGGGCGTCGAGTTTATCGACGTCAACCTGGGCTATATGGATGCCGACAATCCGCAGGACGTGCACGTGGTGCGCGTGCCGGAGCAGTCCGAGGATACGTTGATTCCCGACGGGCCGCTGCTGTCCGGTCACGTGTTTGGCGTGGGTAGGTCGCAGGGCGGCGAGGTTGCCGTGTACAAGCTGGAGAACAAGGCTGTCGCCGGCGAGTGCAAGTTTAAGCACGAGGGCGTTGCCTTTAACAAGCCGGTGCGCGATACGCTGGAGGCCGCGTTCGACAACTTTGTGAACCTGGCGAACCGTGTGGCGCCGGGCATGCACATTGGCTCAAAGGACTACCTGCTGTTCTATAACGACCTGCAGAGCAAGGGCCTGTCCGAGGAAGTCTCGCTTGCCGAGTTTGTGGGCCTGTGCTCCGCGGCGTGCAACCGCCCGGTGATGTCCGCGCTGGCGGTTCCGGGAATCTTGCGCATGTCGGGCTCTATGGACGAGATTCGCGGGCTCGAGGACATTATGCGCGTGGCCAAAAACGCCGGCGCCAAGCGCGTGATATTGCCGCTGAGCGCCATCGCGGGCCTGCAGAGCGTTTCGTCCGAGATTATCTCGGGGTTGAGCCCGGTGTTCTACATGGATGGCGACCCGGTCGATGCTGCGAAGAAGGCGCTGGATCTATAGGGATGCGAGCGTGTGGGCTTGCGTGCGCGAGATGTTTGGCGCGCACGTGAGCCCGCGGTCATGTTGGCGCGCTGCGTGTGAGGAGGCCTTGCCATGGCGGAAGAGCGTTCTGTTGGCGAGCTGCTCGATGAGCTCTTTGGCTTTGAGTCGGTAGCCAAGCGTCAGACGGCGCTTGAGCAGTACGATCGCGGGGAGTTATTGCGCAAGGCGCGCTCCCGCGAGCTACTGGCCGTGATCGGGGGCGTCGAGGCTGCCGAGCGTGCTGCGCGTGAGTCTGCCGTGCGGGCCGTTGACGGGTATGTAAGCCGCGTTGAATTTGATTCTCTTGCGCGCGCTCGCAAGCAGGTAGGCGTTGTGGGCCCGTTGCAGATGGAGCGGCGCTATGCTGCCTTTTTGCGTATGGAGGACAAGGCCGAGCTGTTGGCCCGCTTGGAGCAGACGCTTGCGTTTATCGAGGTAAAGCTGCGTGCCAATACGGCGGACAGGGTTCGTGCGGCGTACGATGCTGCGGGGGCTTTGGTGCTGCAGGGCGCGGCGCGTCTGAGTGACGTGTGCGTTGTGGATGCGGTGCCCCTGGATGCCGATCTGCTGTGCACGCAGTTGGAGCAGCTGCGTTGTGCCGCCGACGCAACGGACCTTGCCGGCATGATCACGGCGACGTTTGAGTCCGAGCTGAGTGCGACCGGCCCGCAGGGTGCTGACAGGTTTGCGAACGATGTGGCTGGCGATGTCACTGGCGATGTGGCGCTGGAGCGCGAGCTTGCGAATGTGCGTGGCGCTGCGCAGCGATCGCGCTTGGCAGCTCAAGCGTATCGGGCCGAGCGCGCTGCCCGCGTTGCAGGGAGCACGGTGGAGCCGGTATCGTTGCCGAAGTCTGCTTGCGTCGCGTGCGAGACGGGGTGCGATGCCGGAGAGCTTTCCGAGTTGCTCTCTCAGGTTAAGAAGTCGTTTGAGACTTATAGGTGCGTTGTTGCCGATGGCGGGTTGTTCCGTGCCTTTGGCACCGGTTCGCTGCATGGGATTTGCCGGGGTAGCAGTTATTTCGACTACGATGATCGGTTTGACGAAGACGTGTTGGTGGGCGAGTACGACGGTGCTACCAGGCACAATGTCCGGCGCGAGGTT
This sequence comes from Collinsella sp., assembly GCA_048524725.1. Classification (GTDB taxonomy): domain Bacteria; phylum Actinomycetota; class Coriobacteriia; order Coriobacteriales; family Coriobacteriaceae; genus Collinsella. Next base: position 8,003 of record DBFVGT010000200.1, read on the forward strand.
GCGATTCCCGAGCTTGTGGACGAGGCTTCGGCCGACGGCGGCGACTCGCTCGAGGTTGCCGTGGCGCGCATGCGTGAGTTTAACGGACGGCGCTACGATGGGGTGCTGGATGAGGATCCTGCGCGCCATGTGAATGCGTTTTGGTATGGACTCAAAAAGCTCAGCCAGTACTGCGAGGCCGCCGTGCGTGTGGACGAGCGTGCTTGGGATTGCTTTATCGATAAGGTGCAGTTTGCTTACGACGAGCCCGTGGGGCGTTTAGCCACGCAGATGGATGACAAGCAGGTTGCGGCTTTTGTTGCCGCTGTGAATGCGCTCGGCGCTGCTGAGTAGGGGCCTGATCCGGTAGGGGGTCACCATGAAAATCGACATTAATGTTGACCAGCTGCGCGAGAGTATGATCGACCGTGCGGGGAGTGCAGCCGGCGTGGGCTTTCCGGCCGCCATGCTCGACGTGATGGATATCGAGGACGAGTCACCTCAAGAGCTCCTAGCCCGAGCCGAACGCGAAGGCCTCGACCTCCGCGACTTTGCCGTCGATGACGACTAAGGGAATGTGACAAAGGGACTGTCCCTTTGTCACATGGGGGACGGGGTGCCTGTGCCCGCGGCTGTGAGAAAATGCATGATAAACCGTCGCAACGGAGTCCAACGACGTCGCAGCGGTTTTATTATGGCCGCCCGCTGGCTAAGTGAGTAAGCTTTTTTGGAGATGCTGAGCACCCGACGAGTATTCTTCAGCAAAACCGCAGGTCACATACTTGTGCTTTGGTGACGTGGTCGGCGATTCAGCAAAAGTCTACTCACTTAGTTTTGCGCGACGCAAATTGCTCGCAACGAGACCCCAGTCGGGACGACCAATACTCAAATGTAGTTAATTTGGGTTAGGGCTTTTTAGCTAGCCGTATCTTCCTAGAGGCTAAGTAGGAGTTGCGGCGACGTTACGCATAAAAAATGCCGGGGGTAAAACCCCGGCTCTTGGAGGCCCCTCTCTTGGAGGGTACCGATATCTTTATAACAGAAGCCACGTGCCGGGTCTACAAGAGACGTTTAGCGCGAATCTTTCTAAGATGATTTTTCTTGAAATCACGATAGTTTCCAAAGAAGATCTGCTCGGTATTTGATTGCTCGGAGCGTCCATATTTAATTTGCGCCAGTTCGATTTCGCAGATGTAGTCAGCAATTTGCTGAAGCCTAAAGTGCTTCGGGTCACATTCTTTATAAATGACCGCCTGCCTTCCGAGAACGTATTCGAATGCAGCGTGAAGGATGGCCGTTACCTCGTTTTGCCCGTCGTCGTAATAGATTTTGACAGCGTCATAGCTTTGGAAACACTGAAGTCTGTCGAACAAAAAGAGGATCAAGTCACGACGCATTCTTGCGAACATAGCCGCATCGCTTTTGAATTTGTTTCTTTGGTAGCTGAACGTCATGTATGTGACGGGGCATTTGTTGGCAAATGTTGCAAAACTCGACAAAAGGCGATTCCGCAAGTGGGTGTCCATGCCCCTGTAGGATTCATTGCCATGCATCAGGGGATTCATGTGCAGGGGGATATCGGGAAGCCCACGCGATCTAAGTGTGTGTTCGTAGCGATAAATAATCTCAGCAACTGACGCTGACTGGTCATGGAAAACAAGCGTAACGAGATAGTACTTAGCACTTTGTCCTCCGTAGTTGCCGGATTCGTCGACGAAGACGGAAAGCTCCCTCATGATGCAGTCTCCCTAAAAACAAAAATGCCGGGGGGATCCCCCGGCCCTTGACTGCCCTCCATAAAGGAACGCAACCCTTTTATACCACGAGACGAGGAGTTTATTCAAGTAGAAATTATACTAACCAAACACATGTTCGTCAATCTACCTGCGGGTATGGAAATGTGACAAAAAGTTGGGTAGCTAAAAAGCCCCCGTCCCAAATTAGCTACCCCATAGCCGCTACGATGCCAGGGTGGCGATGACGGCTTCGTCGCCGGCGTATATGAGGGTGTTGCCGTCGGGGATGATCGTTTGGCCGTCGCGCTTGAGCATCACGACGATAAAGGGGTGCTTGCCTTGCGGCACGTCGCGCAGGCGCTGGCCGGCCAGGCGATCGTGGGGCGTTACGGTGACCTCGCGCAGCGTAACCTCGGCACGCTCTTCAAATGTTGGGGCAGCCATCACCAACAGGTCGCCTTCCTCGATTACGGTATCGCCATTGGGTAACACCGGGTGCGCGCCGTCGCGCAGCACCAGGACGACGAGCATGTTCGTAGCGCTGCCAATATCGGCGAGCGAGCGTCCGGCAAACGGATGACCCTCGCCCACCTTGAGCTTGACGAACGACATGCCGTCTTCGTCGCGGTAGTCGTTAAACGTGCGGCGCACGTCGCCTTCTGCGTCGATCATGTCGAGCTTTTTCGCCACCGCCGGCAGCAGCGAGCCCTGCACCACAATGCTCGACACGGCAATCACAAACACCAGGTCAAACAGGTCGTGACCACCGGGAACGCCGGCCACCACGGCAAAGAGGCTAAAGACGACCGAAGCCGCGCCGCGCAGGCCAGCCCAGCTTACGAGCGCTACCTGGCGAGGGCTCGTCTTAAAGGGCGCCAACAGCACACCGACGGCGATGGGGCGGCTCACGAAGAGCATAAACGCCATGAGTGCCAGGCCCGGCAGTAGCATTTGCGGCAGGCGGGCGGGCGTCACGAGCAGGCCCAGCAAGAAGAAGATGGTCATCTCGGCCATCTCGGTGAGGGTGTCGAAGAAGTGCACCATCTCGACCTTGCCGGTGATGTCGCTCGCGCCCAGCACAATGCCTGCCAGGTATACGGCCAAAAAGCCGTTGCCGCCCAGATAGCTCGGCAGCGCGTAGGCAACGATCGCCACGGCGAATAAAAAGATAGTCTGCGCACCCTCGGCCGTTGCGTGTGCGCGCTCAATCAGGCGGCCCGATGCCCAGCCGATGACAAGGCCCAGGCCCACGCCCAGGATGATTTGCTTGGCCAGCAGCATGGGGATGTCGATGTTGCCGCCGGCCGCGAGGGTCGCGAGCACCGCGGTGAGCATGTAGGCGACGGGGTCGTTTGAGCCCGATTCGACCTCGAGCAGCGAGTCGGTGCCGCCGCGCAGCGACAGGTTGTGCTCGCGCAGCACGCTAAAGACGCTCGCCGCATCGGTGGACGCCACAACCGAGCCCAGCAGCAGGCCGCCGATCCAGTCGAAGCCCAGAACCAGGTGCGCAAACACGCCGGTGATGCCGGCGGTGATGACCACGCCGAGTGTGCTCAGCAGCACTGCAGGCGCGGCGACGGGTTTGGCGCGGTCGATGTTGGTGTTAAAACCGCCGTAGAACATGATGAACAGCAGCGCTGTGCTGCAGACGGTCTCGGTAAGCGCGTAGTCGCTAAAGTCGATGTGCGCCGGCCCGTTGACGCCCAGCAGCATACCCAGCGCGATAAAGATGAGCAGGGTGGGGAAGGGGAGCTTTTTGCCGACGGGTTTAATGGTCAGGCACAAAATGATAACGAGGCCGATAAAAAGAAGGATCTGGTTCATAGGGGGTGTCCGCTCCTGGGTGGTTGGCGTGGCACGGTCAGTTGACTGCAGTTATTTGTACCCAAAGGTGGTGGGTTTATGGGGCCGAGCGGCGGGCGTTCGCATTTTCGACACGAGGCCGGGGTGCGTGTGGCTCTGGTCGGGGGCGTTGACGCTGGTGGTGCTGGTGATGCGGCATGGTTGGCACACGCGAGCGGGGGCCGGCGACCGTTGGCGACTTGTAGCACTTTCCAGCTTTATTGCAACGGAGTACAATGGATAACGTTTAAGTTCAACTTGAAGTTTTAGCCGTGGCTTCGGGCTTCGGCCGCAATGCAGGGAAAGGCGTTCCATGGCGATCTATGTGACATCCGATGCTCACGGGCACGTGCGCGCGCTGGACGAGGCCCTTTCCAAGATCTCGCTGACGTCCGACGACACGCTGTATGTGCTGGGTGACATGATCGACCGCGGTCCCGATCCGGTCGGCGTCATCAACTTGGTGCGGTCGCTGCCCAACGCTCGCGTGCTTAAGGGCAACCACGAGCAGATTATGCTCGACGCGATTATTGGGCAGGACCCGCTCGATGCCGAGACCTGGGATATCAACGGTGGCTGGACGACGCGCGAGCAGCTTAACGACATGGAATTTGAGGCGTACGAGGAGCTTGTGCGCTGGGCTGCCGCCCTGCCGCTCTATGCGGTGGTCGAGACTGCCGAGCAGCCGTACCTGCTGGTGCACGCCGGTATTCAGACCGAGGCGGCGCGTGCGTTTTTGCTTGAGCATGGTGTCGATTGCGCTGACGGCAGGGGAGCGGTTGATGCCGATCGCGAGTTGCTGCAGCAAATGCTCGCCGTGCAGTCGTCCGATGACTTGCTGTGGATTCGTCACGGCTACTGGGATGTGCCGACCGGGCTGCTTTCTGCCGAGGGCAAGGGCCCGGTCGTGGTTAGCGGTCACACGCCCACGGTATCGCTTGGGCGCTATTGCGAGGTCGGTGGTCTGGCGGGGCTCGATGAGGAGTCGGGTCGCGGGCAGATTGTGCGCCTGGGCGGCGAGGATACCGCCGGTGTGCCCGATCGCATCGATATCGACTGCGCCGCCGCCACCGGCTCCGAGTTCGGTCGCGTGGGCATCCTGCGCCTGGACGACGGGGCGGAGTTCTACGCGAACATCAACCCGGGCGAATAATCGGTGCAAGGGGTAGCTAATTTGGGAAGGGTTTTTGACCACTTTTGCCCTTCTGCCCGCTAATTGATTTCTCTGGGACGGGGATTTTAAAATCATTTGGCTGCCCGCTGGCTAAGTGAGTAGGCTTTTTTGGAAATGCCGAGCAGCCGGCAAATTTGCCTCAACAAAACCGCAGGTCATTGACTTGTGTTTTGCCGGTGTGGTCAGGGATTCGGCAAAAGTCTACTCACTTAGTT
>DBFVGT010000201.1:0-9012 GCA_048524725.1 Collinsella sp.
CAGACGTGGCTCGATCGCAAAAACGAGGAGGTTTCGCATGCCTAGCGCTTCCGATCCGCGCCAGCCGAATCGCCAGGGGCAGCCTACGCCGCGCCCTGTATCGTCCGGCCAGCGTCCGATGCAACCGACGCAGCGTGCGGCCCAGTCTGCCGCACGTTCGGCGCAGCCCTCCTCTCGTGCCGCACAACCCGCTCAGCGCGCCAGCCAGCAGCCAGCTGCTCGTCCTGCTCAGCAGCCCACCGCTCGTGTAGCCCAGCAGCCCACGGCCCGCGCAGCTCAGCCTGCAGGCGGTGCTCGCTTTAAGCAACAGGCACCTACCCAGCGAACGCAGGCCCCCCAATCGCATTCGCATCACGCTCGCGGTTCGCATGGCGTTGCTCCGGCGACTCGCTCGAGCTACAACACGCATGCTCGTCGCGGTGCACAAAAGAAGAGTTCTCCGGTTCCTATGATCATCGGCGTTGTGGTGGCCGTAATCGCGCTTGCTACTATCGCTTTCTTTGTCGTGCCTGCCGTCAAGGGCTTCTTTGCCGGTGAGGATACGAAGGTCGCTGCTGGCCAGCAAGTTACGGTGACCATTCCCGACGGTGCTTCGGGCGATACGATCGCCTCGATTCTCTCCGAGAACCATATCGTCGAAAATCCCAAGGATTACTACGCGGCGGTGAAAAAGCTTAACGCCGATATGTCGCTTAAGCCTGGCACCTACTCGTTCACCACGCTCATGGATGCGACCAAGGTTGTTCAGCAGCTCATGGAAGGCCCCAACGCGGGCTCCAATGCGCTGACTATCCCTGAGGGTCTGACAGTCGATCAAGTCGCCGACCGCGTGGCCCAGGCCTACGACAGCATCTCTAAGGAAGACTTCCTCAACCAGGCCAAGGCCTCCAACTATGTGGACGACTATAGCTTCCTTAAGGGCGCCGCCAACGACTCGCTCGAGGGTTTCTTGTTCCCCAAGACCTATTCGTTGGGTGATTCGCCGACGGCCGATGACGTGATTCGCGCCATGCTCGATCAGTTTAAGACCGAGTACAAGTCGCTTGACTTTGCGAGCTGCGAAGCCAAGATCAAGGAGCGCTACGGTGTGGAGATGTCCGACTACGACATCGTCAACTTGGCCTCTATCGTTGAGCGCGAGGGCCTCAACGCCGATCAACGTGCGCACGTGGCCTCGGTTTTCTACAACCGCCTTGCCGGCAAGCTCGACGGTCTGCGCTATCTCAACAGCGATGCGACCATGATGTATGTCACCGGTGGCGAGGTTACCGCCGACGACCTGCAGAGCGATAGCCCGTATAACACCTATAAGCACGAGGGCCTGCCACCCACGCCCATCTGCTCTCCGTCGCTCGAGGCACTCAAGGCCACGCTTGAGCCGACCGACTCCGATGACCTGTATTTCTACATTACGCAGGACGAGGAGTACTTCTCGCAAACCTACGAAGAGCATCAACTGTCTTGGAATTAGCATGAGGATATTTAGCCCCAAACGATACGTTGCCTCGGTCGATCGCATCGACCTTGATACCCTGTGGGCCGACGGCAAACGCGCCATTCTGCTCGATCGCGATAACACCCTGGTTCCGCGCGACACCGAGCAGGTTCCCGCCGCGGTTTCCGCTTGGCTCGATACCGCCCGCGCCAAAGGCTTTAAGCTGTGCATGGTGTCCAACAACTGGCATCGCGATCAGGTCATGAGCTCTGCACGCGAGCTGGGACTCGAGGCCATCAGCCACGCCATGAAGCCCGCCCCGTTTGCCTTGAAGGCGGGTCTTAAGCGCCTCGGCGCCACGGCAGACGAGGCGGTGCTGATCGGCGATCAGCTGTACACGGACGTGTGGAGCGGTAATTTTGCCGGCGTTGACACTATTCTGGTCAAGCCGCAGGCAACCCAGGACCTGTGGTACACGCAGATCTTCCGTATCTTTGAGCGCCGGGCCCTGCGCGACCTTCCCTGTGAGGAATAGGTTTCGCCATGTCTCAGCACATCAAACACGGCTGCGACCATATCTTCTTTATCGGCTTTTTGGGCGCGGGCAAATCGACGCTTGCGCGCAATGTGGGCACTATGTTCAAGCGTCGATTCATCGATACCGATCGCTTGGTTGTGCGTCGATGCGGCAAGTCGGTGACCGAGATATTTAAGACTGAGGGCGAGGATCGTTTTCGCGAGCTCGAGACCTCGGCACTCCGTTCGCTTCAAAGCGAGCGCAGCCTGCTGGTATCGTGCGGGGGCGGCATTGTCGAGACGCCGGTGAACATTGAACTGATGCACGAGATGGGTACATGCGTGTACCTCGAAGGCGACTTTGAGGACTCGTTGCGCCAGATTCGCCGCTCCGATACCCGGCCCGATTTCCGCTCGCCCGAGCATGCTGCGCGCCTGTTTGAGCATCGCCGTCCGCTGTATCGCCAAGCCGCCGATATTACCCTTGATATTCGCAACAAGTCCTTCGAGGACGTTTCCTACCTTTGTGCCGAGATGCTTTTGGAGCGTGGACTGCTATGATTCGCCGCCAACTTATCAATTTCCAAAACCGCAGTGTCGATGTCCGCGTCGGATTGGGCGCGTTCGAGGAACTGTCGCGCATGTTTGCCTCGGCTGTGGGCAAGCCTAAGCGCGCGATGGTGGTTTGGAACGACGCCACATCCGAGCGTTTTGGCGAGGCTGTCGAGCATGCACTGGTTGACGCCGGTTTTGCCTTGTCGCTGCTCGTCCTCGAGGTTTCGCCTGCCGGTGCTACGCTGGCCGATGCCGATACCGTCTTTGGCGCCCTGTCTGCCAACGGCGTTACCTGCGACGATCTGGTTGTCGCCGTTGGCGATGCCGCAACCTGCTCGGTTGTTAGCTGGTGCGCCAACCAGTGGTGCGGCCGAACTGAGTGCGCGCTGTTGCCGACGACGTTCGACGCCATGCTCACGGTCGCGACGACCATGAAGCCGCTCGTCGCCTCGTCGGAGAATGCGCTTCCCGCTATCGCGTTCCGTCCCGAGCCGGGCTTGGTCGTGTGTGACCTCGACCTTGTTCGCGCGGCGGACCCCGAGGACCTTAAGCTCGGTTATGCGGTACTTGTTGGCACCATGCTTTCGAGCAGCAAGTCCCGCTGGAATCAGTTTACCGAGACCATTCCCGAGATTCTCGCGGGCGAGGAGGTCGCGCTCGTCAATGCCGTGCAGTGGTCCCAGACCGCGCGCAAAGACGTGCTTATGGCAACAAACCCCAGCGCTCGTCATGCGCTCGATTTTGGTAAGACGGGGGAGCGCACCCTTCGCATCTGCCTGGGCGATGCCGCGGCAAGCGTTCCTGCGTACAAGCTTCTTTCCGAGGGCATGCGTTTTGAGGCGCGCCTAGCGCACGACGCCTGCGACTTCGATATCGACTACGTGTTTGAGGTCGATGACTGCTTGGAGGACTTTGGCATCGAGGAGCTCGCCTTCGATCTGGAGCCTACCGCGTTTATTGCGGAGTTCCGCAAGCAGCAGTTCGCTCGCTCCAACCGCAGTATGCTGCCACTGCCCGCGGCGCTCGGCGCCATTCGCCTGACGAACGTCGAGGACGAGGTTCTCGAGCGCCACGCTCAGGCGTACTTGGCTTCTCGCAAGGAACTTCTCTAAGTTTATTGACATCCAACATCTTTCGTATCATGTTGAGGGACGGGCTTTGATCGGTTACGAATCGCGCGCGATTCCGTTGTTCGATCGAGACCCGTCCCGCTTTTATTGAGGACAACAAGAAAGGAATCTGCATGTCTGAGTTTGCTGCCGGTCCTGCCGGTCGTGTCGAGCGTGTCCGTGCCCTGATGGTCGAGCGCGGCTACGACGCCATCGTGGTGCGCGACGAGGCCAACCTTCGTTGGCTCACGGGCGTGAAGGGCGTCTTTGACTACACCTTCGAGTTCCCGCACGCCGCGTTTATTACGGCCGATCAGTGTCTGTTCCATACCGACTCGCGCTACCTCAACAGCTTTGAGGAGAACACGCCCGCCGGCAGCCCCTGGGTTTACGACATGGACGAGGGCGCCATCCCCGGTTGGGTCGCCGGCAAGATCGCGGCCAACAAGTGCCGCGTCTGTGCTGTCGAGGACGACATGCAGATCAATTTCTACCAGGGTATTCAGCGTGGCCTGGAGGACCGCTCCGTTGCCTGCATGCTGCCGCTGATGCATGACGACATCCGTAAGATGCGCGCCATCAAGGACGCCGAGGAGATCGAGCTCATGCGCCACGCGCAGTCGATCACCGACGCCGCCTTCCAGCACATGCTCGGCTATATTAAGCCCGGTATGACCGAGAAGCAGGTCCGCAACGAGCTCGAGAACTTTATGTTCGCTAACGGTGCCGACAGCCTGGCCTTTGGCTCCATCGTCGCGAGCGGTCCCAACACCGCCAATCCGCATGCCGTCCCGAGCGACCGTGTGATCGAGAAGGGCGACTTCGTTCTCATGGATTATGGCGCGGGCTACTGCGACTATCGCTCCGATATGACGCGTACCGTCGTGATGGGCGAGCCCACGCAAGAACAGCTCGACCTGTACGCGCTCGTGCGCCGTACGCACGAGGAATGCGTCGCCGCAATCCATCCGGGCGTCGAGGGCAACGACATTTTCAAGCTTTCCAAGAAGATCATCGGCGATGCCGGCTATGGTGATTACTACAACCATGGTCTGGGCCACGGCGTGGGCATTGACATCCACGAGCTGCCCAACTTCAACCGCAGCAAGAATATCATCGAGGTCGGCTCGGTTATCACCATGGAGCCCGGCGTCTACCTGCCCGGCGTGGGCGGCGTGCGTCTGGAGGACTACGGCGTGGTCACCGAGAACGGCTACGAGTCCTTCACCAAGACGCCGCATGACCTTCACGTCATCGATTGCTAGCTCATTTCGATAGATTTTTGGGGCGGGACGTCCGGATCGATTCGGACGCCCCGCGTTCTCTTTTTATGCGCTCGCTGCAGGCGCCGTCTGCAAGTGTATAATTTCGGTCGTATGTAATTTGGACGCCTGTGCGTTCTGCCCATAAGAAGAAAGGTCGCTATGCCTACCATTTCTACCGCCGACTTCAAGAACGGCCTCGGTCTCCGTATTAAGGACAAGGTTTATACCATCGTCGAGTTCCAGCACGTCAAGCCGGGCAAGGGTGGTGCTTTTGTGCGCTACAAGACTCGCGATATCAAGAGCGGTCGTGTCGTTGAGAACACCTGCAACGCCGGCACCAAGTTCGAGAGCGTCATGCTCACCACCCGTGAGTTCCAGTACCTCTACAACGACGGCACCGACTACATCTTCATGGACAACGAGTCCTACGAGCAGGTTCCCGTTCCCGAGGACATGGTGGGCGAGAACTCCAAGTGGCTGCGTGAGAACGACATCTGCCAGCTGCTCTTCGCCGACGACGAGCTAATGGGCGTGACCCCGCCGATGTTCATCGAGACCACCATCGTCCAGACCGACCCGGGCTTTAAGGGCGACACCGTCCAGGGTTCCACCAAGCCGGCCACGATCGACACCGGCGCTGTCATCCAGGTCCCCATGTACCTCAACGAGGGCGAGGTCATTAAGGTTGACACCCGCGACGGCAAGTTCGTCTCCCGCGTCTAGCAACCAACTCTTCTAGGAGGACTCATGCCCCAGGAAATCAAGATTGACGGCATCGGCATTTCACCCGATGTTCTGACCGCCATCGTCTCGCGCGCCGTGTCGGATGTCGAGGGCATCGCCTCCGTTGGCGTCAAGGACCTTGCCACCAACCTTGTCTCCATGATGCTCTCGTCCAAGGCCCCGGCTTCCGAGCCGGCGGTCGAGGCCGAGGTCGTCGGCGACAAGCTCGCACTCACCGTGCGTGTCGTGGTGTTCTTTGGCTATCCGTTCAAGAAACTCGCCGAGGCCGTTCGCGTCGCCGTGGTCACCGCCATCGATGCCCAGGTGGGCGTTGAGGTCGAGCGCGTTGACGTTTGCATCGACGGCCTCGTTTTCCCCAAGGAGTAACCTTTGAGCCTTAAGGTTTATCGCGGGCGCACGCTTGCCCGCAGTCAGGCGCTGCAGCTGCTGTTCCAGGCCGAGGCCACGGACAGCCCGCTCGAGCGCGTCCTCGAGGGCGATTTCCTGATCTCGAAGGGTCCCCTCGACCCCTATGCGCTGGAGCTGTGCCGCGGTGCTTACGAGCATATCGACCGCATCGACTGCGCTCTGCGCGCCGTCGCCAAGAACTGGGATCTTATGCGCATGCCCGGCGCCGACCGCAATCTGCTGCGTATCGCCGTCTATGAGATGCGTTTCCTCACCGACGAGGAGGTCTCGGACGCCATCGTGATCAACGAGGCCGTCGAGCTCGCCAAGGCCTATGGCACTGACCAGTCCGCGTCGTTCGTCAACGGCGTGCTGGGCAAGATCGCTCGCAGCGAGGAGCTGCCGGGCGAGGACTTGTACCAAGAGCTGCTCGCCGAGGATCGCGCTCGCGAGGAGGCCCAGACTGCCGAGGCTGCCGCTAAAGTTGCGGTTGCCCAGGCTGAGGCTGGTGTGCTGGCCGAGGGCGCGGACGCCGCCGAGACTGATGTCGACTCCGTCGAGGAGTAGCCATGCCAGAGGGTTTCGTCCGCAACTTTGATGAGATTTCGGACCGTCTGGACCAGATCATCGCTACCGTTCGCTCCAAGGATACGTCCTTGGAGCGTTCACTCGATCTGTTTGACGAGGCGATTGAGCTGGGCTCCCGCGCGGTCGATATGGTCGACAAGTTTGAGCTGACGCCTCGTGAGGCCGATAAGCTCGAGCAGGAATACGATGAGGATGCGGCAAACGAATCCCAGGATAGCTAGGCCGCATCTCCGGATACGAATGGTTGATGGCATTCATGAAACGCGTGCGTCTCGATGACGAACTGATTTCACAGGGCATCTGCGCCGATCGCGCGGATGCCCTTCGCACTCTTATGGCCGGCTTGGTCTCGAGTGGCGGCGAGCGCTTGACTTCGCCGGGCCTTAAGGTGACCCCGGGCCTGCCGCTGCACGTGAAGGGGCGCATTCCCTATGTTGGCCGCGGCGGGCTTAAGCTCGAAGGCGCGCTCGATGCATTTGGCATCAATCCGACGGGCCTTGCCTGTCTGGATGTGGGCTGCTCTACCGGCGGCTTTACCGATTGCCTGCTCAAGCGCGGAGCTGCGACCGTTGTCTCGGTGGACGTGGGCCGTGCCCAGTTTGATTGGTCGCTGCGTCAGGACGATCGCGTGACGCTGCATGAGCGCACAAACGTGACGCAGCTGCCTGAGCTTGGCTATGCCGGCGCCATCGACCTGACTGTGTGTGATGTCTCGTTTACCAGCATCGCGAATATCATCGACGCCGTGCTGGCGTGCCTGAAGCCTTCGGGTTCGTTCTGCACGCTCGTAAAGCCCCAGTTTGAGGCGCCGGCTGCGCTGGTGGGCGAGGGCGGTATCGTGACCGACCCCGCCGTCCGCCGCGATACGCTCGTGGCGGCGATTGAGCTTTTTGCCGCCAAGGGCCTGTTCCCGCTTGACGTGTGCGTGTCGCCCATCCATGGCGCTAAGGGCAACGTTGAGTTTTTCTTGTACGGCACAAGGTTTGTCTCCGGGGAGCGCGCCGACGATGAGCTGCAATCCCAGGTATCGGCTTTGAGCGAGAAAGCTGCAACGCTATGAAGGTCTTTCTGGTTCCCAATTACTACAAGCAAGAGGCGGTCGAGAGCGGCCTGATGCTCGAGCTTTGGCTTTCGCGCCAAGGCTACGAGGTCGCATGGGCGGCCGATCAGCGATCGAAGATTCAAAGCACGCCTGATATTGACGGCTCAGATCTGGTCATTACACTCGGCGGCGACGGTACGTTGCTGCGCGCTGCCCGCATCCTCAACCATCGCGAGATTCCTATCCTTGGTCTTTCCTATGGTCACCTGGGCTTTTTAACTGCTGCGAGCCCCGAGGAGCGCGACATTCTGCAGGTCGTGAGCGATGCTCTGTCCGGCGAGCTCCACGTGAGCCGCCGCGCCACCATCGCCGCGGATATCGTGTCCGTGCGCGAAGACGGCACGAAGGATGTCGTGCGCACGTTTGCCCTCAACGATATGGCACTTACGCGCGGCCCCCTGTCCGATATGGTTGAGTTTGACATCACGGTGTCCGGCCATCATATTGACCGCCTGCGCGGCGATGGTGTGGTCGTATCGACGGCGACCGGCTCCACCGGCTACGCGCTTTCCGCCGGCGGTCCCATTGTCAGCCCCGATTACACGGGTATGGTCTGTGTGCCCATCGCCCCGCATACCATTCAGGCTCGCGCTTTTTTGACCTCGCCGAGTGATGTAGTCGAGATCTTTATGTCCGATGATCGCCCGAGTGTGCCGGCCATTGCCATCGACGGACAGTTTATTACCTGCGATGGCACGGTCGAGAGCGTGGCGGTGCGCCGTGGTCCCGGCGACGTGCTGCTGCTCGATTACGGTCCCGAGAGCTTCTATAACTCGGTGAGCCGCGTGTTCTATGGAGTGCGCCATGATCGATGAGCTGCAGGTTTCCAACATCGCGCTCATTCGCGAGGCGACGTTGGTTCCGAGTGCGGGCCTAACGGTTTTGACCGGCGAGACCGGCGCCGGCAAGACCGCGCTGCTCTCGGCCCTCAAGCTTATTTTGGGCGAGCGCGCGGATTCGTCGACGGTGCGCGAGGGCGAGGCGCTGGCGAGCGTCGAGGCGCGCCTGTTCGACGGTCCGCACGACACGGAGGGGTTCACCGTACAGCGTAGCCTTTCTGCCGAGGGCCGCAGCCGCGTGAAGATTGACGGTCGCATTGCCAGCGTGCGCGAGCTTTCCGAGCGCGTCGGCGTGATGATGGATCTGTGCGGCCAGCATGAACATCAGCGCCTGCTCGATCCGGCACATCATGTTGCCATGGTCGATGCCTGGGCTGGTCGCTCTGCGCTCGAGGCGCTGGAAAAGTACCGTGTCTGCTTTAAGGCGTCGCGTGCGGCTGCCAAGGAGGTCCGTCGCGTAGAGGAGGCGTCG
>DBFVGT010000202.1:0-2617 GCA_048524725.1 Collinsella sp.
CTCGTACTCGGGATGGGCGTCGAGCGCCGGCTGGATGGTGCCGAGGATCTCGGTCGCGGCCTGGATGAACTCAGGCTGCTCGGGATAGCGGGCCTTGAGCTCGTCGAGAACTTTCTGCGTGTAGCTCATGCTTCCTCCAATGATAGGAAACGAAAAGTGTCGGTCGCGGCACCCTGTGCGCCGCGAACTTTATCGTGTATGGATAATATCGCACTGTTGCGGGAAAGTTTCGCATAAGCAGACGAGCAGATGTTTCGTTTTGATTACGATGCAGGTAGAAGCGTTTTTGAGCACCCGACGTACAAATCGCGTGTTTCGAAGCTGTTTCGTCCACATGGTCCATACCACCACAAAGAGGACAGGCACCTTTGTGGTGGTTGGCAGGATGCGTTGGCGGGAACGTATGTGAATCGAACACATCCAAGACGTTTTGCACGCCTCACAACGGTTTTGAGGACCGCGGGGCCCACCGGAGCCCATCCGTTCCCAAACGTGGCGGTATTTTACCAAACGCGCAGTGTCGCGCCACGAAAACGGCCCATCTACTACGTTTAACCAGCAAGGGTTAGCCATACCCACTTTTTCGTAACATCGGCAAGTCATCTACCTGCGGTTTTGTTTTTGCGGTTTTTGAAATGGTCGAGGGTAGTCACTTAAACGTAGTAGATAGGCCGGTTTTGTGGCGAGCGGCGATTCGGAGCCCTAGCGCAGGGATCTGAGACCGCCGGCCTCCTTGTTGAGCGTCGTAAAACGCACCGCATCCAGGTGCTCCAAGATGCTAATGGCTCGTTTGCGCGACACGCCTAAGGCCTCGCGCAGCACACTCGTCGTGGCAACGCCGCCAGCAGCCTCGATAGCCGCGGCGACGACCTCACGTGCATGGGCCTCGGCGGCGGCAGACAAGGCAACGTCGCGTTCGATCTTAACGATCGCGCGGTTGAGCGAAAGCTCGCGCAGGGCACGCGTCATGGTGTCGCGATCGAGCTGCAGACGCTCACCCACCTCGGGCAGCGTCGCCGCACCGAGACCCGCCTCGTCGAGGGCGGCCACGATGCGCTGGCTCGCCTCGCGCACCACACGTATCGCCGCAGCGGCAGAGTGCGGGTCGAACACCTCGGCACCGTCGACGGTGCACACGCCGCGCGCACAGCCCTCGAGAACGAGCGCGGACGCGACGTCTTCGCCCGCTGTCGGCCAGGCGGCATGCGCGACCTCGCCCGGCGTGAAACCCGTCTGCTTGGGCGCGGCCCCGTGCATGGCGGCCAGCGTGACGGAGAGCGTGGCGAGGGCGGCATCGAGCACAGCGGGGGCGGCATAGAGCTCCTCGGTCGAGCGCTCGGCACGAAGCGCCACGGCGTGACCCGAGGAAACCGCCCCGTGCAGGAGCGCAGCCGCCTCGGCACCCGAAAGATCGAGAGCACGGGCTGCGGCCGCGGCAGGCACGGGCAGGCGCCGCAGCCCCAACCATGCGGCAACGGCGGCGGCGCGGTCGTCGGCATCCAGGGCCCCGAGCAGCGCACACTCGCCCGCGGAGAGGACGCGCGAGCGGCGACACCGCGAAAGAAGAACACGACCGCCGCCGATAAGCACCACCGGCGAGAACGCGAGCACAATGAGGCCGTCGCCCGATCGCACGGGAAGGCGCTCCTCCAGACGGACCTGCACGATGCGGGTCTCGCCAACCTCAATGGGTCCCTCACCCTCCATGAGCATGATACGGCCAAGGACCTCCGCCGTACCCGCCATCACATGAACGCGCGTACCGGACCCGAAGGGCGCGGGCTTGGTGCCCTCGCGCCCCAGATACGTGAAGCGGGCGATGAGCCTGAGCGTCGAGCCCTCAGCACCAGACCCGCAGAGGACCTCGCCACGCGGAAGGTCGCCCGCACCGTCGCCCACGATGTTGAGCGCCGCGCGCTGTCCGGGCAACGCCCGAGGAGTATCACCATGCACCTGAATCGCGCGCACGCGGCAGCGCACGCCCGCGGGACATGAGACGAGCTCGTCGCCCACCGCTACGGGGGCATCGTGAAGCGTGCCCGTGACGACCGTCCCGGATCCCTTGATGGTGAAGCAGCGGTCGATGGGCAGGCGCGGGGCCAGACCGGGGCGCACCGGGCGGGATGCGGCATCGGCCAGGAAAGAGTCGATGGCGGCATCGAGGGCAAGGCGAACGTCCTCGATGCCCACGCCCGTGCGCGAGGAAACAGGCACCACGGGCGCATCGGCAAAGACGGTATCGCTGAGGAAGTCCATCACGTCGAGCTCGGCGAGCTCCGCCGTCTCGTCATCGGCCAGATCGCGCATCGTGAGCGCCACCACGAGGTGTCTCACGCCCAACAGCTCCAGCACGTGAACGTGCTCGCGGGTCTGCGGCATCACGCTCTCAACGGCAGAAACAACCAGCAACGCAACGTCCACGCCGGTGGCGCCCTGCACCATGGCGCGCAAATAGTGCGCATGCCCGGGCACGTCAACCAAGCCGACAAGCTTGCCGCTGGGAAGCTCGAGCTCGCCAAAGCCGAGCTCAGTGGTCATGCCTCGGCGCCGTTCGACCTCCAGACGGTCGGGATTTTTGCCGGTCAGCGCCTCGATAAGGGCCGACTTTCCGTGGTCG
>DBFVGT010000203.1:0-3231 GCA_048524725.1 Collinsella sp.
AGCGGCTCGCTTCCGGCACAGCGCGCGGAAAAGTCGAGTCCGACCTCGCCGATAAAGCGCTCTTGTGCGGCGACCTTGCAAAGCAGATTGATTTCGGCGGCACCGCATCGTCCGTCGGCGAGCCACCAGGGATGGAGGCCGGCGCCCGCGATAATGTTTGGGTATCGGCTGGCCCGCTTTTTTGCTGCCGCGAAGTCGCGTGGGTCGACCCCGCAGTCAAAGAGCCCCAGACCCAACGCCGCCGACTCACTGGCTGCAGCATCGGGGCTGAGCATCAAATCAAGATGACAATGCGTGTCAAAGAATCGCGGTTCCATCGCAAGGCATCCTGCTAGTCCAAGCGCTGACCATCGGCGCGCACACGCTCGGTGCCGCGCCCGCTGATCTGGCGGATAACCTCGCCGGCAATCATCTGACCCATGATGGGCGGCATAAAGCTGGCGGTACCCAACTCGGTACGCTCGTGGATGTTGGACGGGTCGCGGGGTTGGGTTTTAACCGATTCCTCGCAGCTAAACAGCACGTGCAGGCTCTTGATTCCGCGCTTCTTACATTCTTTGCGCATAATGCGGCTCATGGGGTCACGTACCGTATCGAAGATGTCGGCAAAGCGGAGGCACTCGGGATGGAGCTTGTTGGCCCCGCCCATGGAACTGACCAAACGAATGCCGTGGTCCTGAGCATATTTGGCAATGGTGAGCTTGGCCGAGATGGTGTCGATGGCGTCGACGACGTAGTCGAGCTTGCCGCCCGTCTGCTCAAAAACGCTCGTAAAGAACTCGTCGATATTGTCGCTCAGCAGATATTCAGTTCGCTTGATGACGGTGGTGGCGGGATTGATGTCGTGGATCATGGCTTCCATAACATCGACCTTGCGCTTGCCGACGGTGCTGTGAAAGGCGATGGCCTGGCGATTGATATTGCTGGGCGCGATGATGTCCTTGTCCAGAATCACAAAATGCCCGATGCCGCCGCGGGCAAGTGCCTCGCAGCAGTTAGAGCCCACGCCTCCGCAGCCGAGTATCAGCACCGTGGCGTTGGCGAGCTTGTCGAGTGCCTCGCGGCCCATGATGATCTCGAGCTTGGTATCGCGTGTCTCGTTGGGAGTTGAGGCTGCGGTTTCGGTCATAAATATCCTCCGATGGGGAAGCGATTCGTGTTTTAGCTATCGCCATTATAGGTATTATCGCGATTCCATTTGAGCCCTAGGGGCTTGTTGAAATGAGGCAGTGATTCGCATAGGATGAAGCAGATGGCACCCGTTGCAGCGGGTTAGCCAACTCCGAAACACGTTTATGGCGTGAGAAGTGGCCGTTTTCGCATTACGCGGGACGGCTATTTTTTGAGTGTAAAATTAGACAATTAGACAAACATCTAAATATCGAGTATAGTGTGCGCGTCATGTGGGGTGCTGAGAGGAGGTCTT
Source organism: Collinsella sp. (assembly GCA_048524725.1). Taxonomy (GTDB): domain Bacteria; phylum Actinomycetota; class Coriobacteriia; order Coriobacteriales; family Coriobacteriaceae; genus Collinsella. Next base: position 1,427 of record DBFVGT010000203.1, read on the forward strand.
ATGCCGGGAGAGGGTTTTAAAGCGCTGGCCGATCCTACACGGCGTCACATTTTGGAACTACTACGCGAGGGCAATTGCACGGCGGGGGAGCTCGCCGAGCATTTCGACATAAGCAAACCGTCGCTCAGCCATCATCTGGCAACGCTTAAAAACGCCGGGCTGGTGACCGATGAGCGCCATGGCCAAAACATCGTTTACAGCTTAAATACCACCGTCATGCAGGACTTGATTGGCTGGTTTATGGGCTTTACAAACACTGAAGGTGATAAGGATGAATAACGAAAACAAGGGCATTCACGCCACGGGGGTATCGTCGCGCGTGTGGATTGCACTGGTCGCTCTGTGCGTTGCCAATGTCGCAGCGCATCTGATAGTGATGCCGAGCCTGCCGGCGCAGATTCCCACGCACTGGGGCGCGAATGGCGCCGTCGACGGTTGGGGCCCTAGCTGGATGGCCTCCGCGCTCGGCGTGTTGCCTCTGGCACTTCTCGCGATGTTCTACGTCGTGCCACGCATTGACCCCAAGGGCGAGGCGTATCGGACCTCGGGTAAGTTCTATCAGGGCTTCGTAATCGCCTTCACGCTGCTCATGTGTGCCATAAGCTGGCTGGGGGAGCTAACGGTGTGGGGCATCGTGCCGGTGGTAGGAACGGTCAATTTGCTGGTATCAGGCGCTATCGGCTTGCTCTTTATTAGTATGGGCAACTACTTACCGCGCGTAAAGCAGAACTACACGCTCGGTATCAAGACGCCCTGGGCGCTTGCCGATCCCGAGAACTGGCGCCGTACGCAGCGTTTTGGCGGTGCCTGCTTTATGGTGCTGGGCGTTGGCCTGATTGTGATGGGCGTGGCGGGTAGCGTGCTTTCGAGTGAAGTCGTCGCCGCGGTGATTGCGGTTCTGGCGTTTGGTTCAGCTGGAGCTGCCTACGTCTATTCGTATCTGCTGTGGCGCAAATCGCAGCGAGCCGCTCGTTAAGGTTGCGGAAAACTAGCGTACGCAGTTCATAGTATGTTCCGGGGGATTTTTCCCAGGTAGTATTAGGGGGTGTGGGCAACCATGCCCCTTTTTCGTTTAGTTTCAGAGCTGGTTTCCTCATTTCGTTTCCACTAAAGCGAATCAAGAATAGGGAAACAGAAGGTAGAAAGGATAAAACAGGCAAATGGCGGAGTTTATCTACCAGATGTATCAGGCTCGTAAGGCCCATGGCGACAAGGTAATCCTTGACGACGTGACCCTGAGCTTCTACCCCGGTGCCAAGATCGGCGTCGTGGGCCCCAACGGCATGGGTAAGTCGACCCTGCTCAAGATCATGGCCGGTATCGAGGAAGTCTCCAACGGCGATGCCAGGCTTACCCCCGGCTACACCGTGGGCATCCTGCAGCAGGAGCCGCCGCTCGATGACGACAAGACCGTCATCGAGAACGTGCGCATGGCGTTTGGCGACATGATCGCCAAGGTCGATCGCTTCAACAAGATCGGCGAGGAGATGTGCGACCCGGATTGCGACATGGACGCCCTCATGGCCGAGATGGGCAAGCTCCAGGACGAGATCGATGCCGCCGACGGCTGGGATATCGATTCCAAGCTCGGCCAGGCCATGGACGCCCTGCAGCTGCCCGATTCCGACATGCCGGTCAACGTGCTCTCTGGCGGCGAGCGCCGTCGCGTGGCCCTGTGCAAGCTGCTGCTCGAGGCTCCCGACCTGCTGCTGCTCGACGAGCCCACGAACCACCTGGACGCCGAGTCGATCCTGTGGCTCGAGCACTTCCTGCACAACTACCAGGGCGCGGTGCTTGCCGTCACA
>DBFVGT010000204.1:0-2523 GCA_048524725.1 Collinsella sp.
GCGACCGTCACCGCATTTTCCTATCGCAAACAATAGCTTTTACCTTGGGCTTCGCCTGCGTGCGAGGCCCTTTTGCGTGATACCATTTTGACGGTAATAATCGATGGCCTAGATGGTGGTGCGGAGACGCACGAATGCGCGGTTTTCCTGCGCGTTTGGGAGAATCGGGGTGCAAGTCCCCGGCTGTACCAGTAACCGTAATTCCTCTTGGCTCGGGATGTTCGCGTCGCAGATCGGACGGCGCGCCCGAGTCGTTAAGGTTAAGTCGGATCGCCTCCCATCTTGCGTGCGGCTGCGGCGTATGCCGCCGGTGTGCATAGGGCTCTGGAGGGAAGGGGGACCCCGATGGGGGAACTCGAGCGCAACATGCGCGATGACGTGGGGCAGCCTCAAGGCAACGCTCCAAGTACAGACAATGGGGGACAAATGGATATGTTTGAGGACGAGCGCGAGCGCGCCTCGTTGCATCGCCGTGGCGCGATTGCATGCGGCGTAGCCAAGCGCGGCCTGGTGGCATTCCTGGCCTTCGCGATGGCCTTTGGCACCACGCCGGCTCAGCTGTGGGCCGAGGGCGCCGAGGGCATTGCCGAGGCTGTGGCTCAGGCTGCGACGCCGAGTGAGGACGCAGCGCTTGCGGGCGGTGCCGCCGACCAGGGTAAGGCCGAGGTTTCGGATTCCGGGAGCGCGCCTGCGGCTAGTGCCGCCACAACAGAGGCAGCAACTGGCGACGAAGGCTCGGCGACGGGGGAGAGCCCTGCTACGAGCGAGCAGTCTTCGACGGCATCCGCTGGCCAAGCAGGATCTGCCGCCGCGGCTGCCGTTCAGACGGAGAGCCCGACAGAAACTGGCGATGTCGCCAAGAAGCAAGTCGAGGTCTCGTTCTCGATTATCGGCACCGATGCCGACGGCAAGGCTCAGACCTGGGTGGCGCCTACGCAGCTCAAGCTCGACGAGGGCGCGACGGCTGCGGATGCCTTCATTAAGCTGCAGCAGAAGACGGGCTTCAAGGCGAAATACGATCCGAACACGGCATACGGTTTCTACCTCGAAAGCATCACGTCCCCGAGTGATGGCCGCACGCTTGCCTTCGATCCGGCGACTTATGCCTACTGGCAGCTGTTCGTCGACGGCGCGTCTTCCTCGGTTGGCGCGAGCGGCGTTAAGCTCACCCAGGGGCAGAAGATTGAGTTTGCCTATACGGCTGGTAGCGCGTCCCCTGTCGTTAAGGACCAGGTTGCCGCAAATGTGACCGTCATTGGTCGCGATGCCCAGGGCAAGACTCAGACTTGGGTCGATAACGCGCAGTATGTGGTGACGTCCGGCTCGAGCGCACTTGACCTTACGAAGGTCGCGCTTGAGGCGAATGATATTGACGCCGTTGCTGCGGGCTCCTTTATTCTGAGCCTTAAGTACAACGGTGTTGAGCTGGGTACGCCGCTCGATTATTCGACCTATTGGCGGCTGTTTATCAACGGCAAGTCGAGTGACTATACGGCGGACAATGTCACCATCCATGCCGGCGATACCGTCACGTGGTTCTACGGTGGCTGGGGCGACCAGTTGCCGTCCGATTCTGTCCATGCTTCCGTTCAGGTGCTTGGCAAGGACAAGGACGGCAAGCAGCAGGTTTGGGCTTCGACGGGTCAGACGAGTCTCAAGGCGGGCTCTACTGCCAAGGATCTCCTTGAGCAGACTGGTCTTGATCTCGTTACTAGTGAAGAGTCTTGGGGCTGGTGCCTCAGTGGCATTAAATCGCCGCTCGACGGTAAGACCTATAAGTATGATCCTGCGACCAAAAGTTATTGGCAGTTCTATGTAAATGGCAAGTTCGCCCAGGTCGGGGCTGGCAACTACGAGCTCCAAGAGGGCGATGCCGTCACCTTTATGTATGGTGCTGACGCCGATGTCCTTCCTGGCCAGGTTCTTGGGTCTGTCGATGTTATCGGCCCCGATGTCAACGGGAACGATACGCGTTGGGGCACGGCAAGCAATGTTTCTCTGCCCGAAGGCTCTACGGCTCAGGACCTTATCGAAGCGGTTCTGAAGGCTCAGTCTATCGATTACAAGGCCTCTCAGGGCGGCGCTTACTGGTTCCTGAATTCCATTACTTCGCCGTTCGATCACAAGCCGTATGGCTGGGATGGTGCGACCAAGAAATATTGGCGTCTGTTTATCAACGGAGAGCCCTCTTCTCTCTGCGCCAACCAGGTCACGCTCAAGAGCGGCGACAAGGCTACGTTTGCCTACACCACCGATAAATCGCCCATGCCCGATCCCGATAAGATTGTCGTGGACCCGAGTGCGACGACTCCTGATTGGGATGCCGAGTGGGCCGGCTACGGCAACAGTGGCAACGGTTCGACCGTAACGGATGCCAAGACACCTGCGCAGGCCGCCGGTCTTAAGTGGGCCTTCGATTGGAAGGCCGAGTCTGGTCAGCAGTATGCCAACTGCAGCGAGCCTGTCATTGCTAACGGTTTTGTGTACATCGCGACCGAGAACGAGCTCATTAAGATCGATTCG
>DBFVGT010000205.1:0-5310 GCA_048524725.1 Collinsella sp.
GAAAATCATCCACGGCGCGATGGTGGTACCGATCGTTGCGACCACGAGCGACACGTAGCTGGGGTCATTTTGAATGTTAGGCACGACCAGGTCGACCGCGACCTCACCCCAGTTGGGGCCAGCCATAAACGCGGCGACGATGTAGGTCACGAACACGCAGCTCACCAGCAGCAGAATCTTCTCGATGCGCTGGAAACTCCCCGACATGGTAAGCATCCACACCAGCAGCGCCACCAACGGCACCGAGATGCTCGCCGGCACGCCAAAGAGGGCAAGGCCGCTCGCAATACCCGCAAACTCCGAAATGGTCACAGCCGTGTTGGCGATCAGCAGCGCCGCCATGGCCAGCACGCTCCTGCGCACGCCAAAGCGCTCGCGAATGAGCGAGGCCAAGCCCTTGCCTGTGACGCAGCCGCAACGCGCCGCCGTCTCCTGCGTCACGATAAGCAGCACGGTCATGACAGGAAGCATCCACAGCATCTTGTAGCCATAGCTGGCACCGGCGCTGGAATACGTGGCGATGCCGCCGGCGTCATTGCCCGAAAGCGCCGCCAGAAGGCCAGGGCCCATGGCGCCAAAGATGGCCGCGATGGTCAACTTTTGCTTGGTGCTCGCCTTTTGCTTCGTGTTTTGCACGCGACCACCTAACCCATGACCGACATGGCGAGCAGCACCGCAGCGATGCAGTACGCCACACACGAGATCATGACGGCAATGACGTTCATGGCGGTACCCGACGTATTGAGGTCGTGCTCGTCACGCCAGAACAGCACCATCAGGTAAATCACGGCGCTCATGTTGCCAATCAGGCAGACGATGGCCGCGATGTTAAAGCAGCCGGTAAAGAGCTGCTCCTCAAACATGGGCGCGTCGGGGAACGCAGCGGTGCGCACCAGCTGGGCGCACAGGTAGGTCACGAGCGACAGGATCAGGCCCATGCCCGTGCTCTGGAAGAAGAACCCCAGATACGGCTTGGGCTCATCGTCATGGCCGTCGTATTCCAGGAAGTAGTTCTTGACGAACGACACCATACGCGAGGCAGCCAGCAGCACGAGCGGCATGGCGCACATGGGGAACACCACCAGATGCGCGGAGCCCAGTGCCGTCCCCAGCACCGTTGCCATGATGCACGAGGCAATACCCCACACGACAACCCAGTACTGGCGATGCACAAACCAGCTGAGCACATTCGTCGAATCGTCGGACGCGCTATCGCCCGAGCCGACGCCCGCGATCTGCAGGTCCTCCTGGTGTTCTTCGGCGATAACGTCCATGGCGTCGTCAAAGGTCACGATACCCAAGATGTGACGGTTCTCGTCGCAGACGGGGATGGCGACCAGGTCGTACTTGGTCATCTCGTCCGTTACGTCTTCCTGGTCGTCGTCGGGCGACACATAAACCAGGTCGCGATAGGCCAGCTGACCCAGCGTGGCGTCGCGGTCGGCGACGATCAGCGTGCGCAGCGAAAGCACGCCGGTGAGCATGCCGCTCGGGTCCTCGGTATAGACGTAGTAGACGCTCTCGAAGTCCTCGTCGAGCTTGCGGATCGCCTCGATGGCGTCACCGACCGTCGCCGTGGCAGGCAGGGAGACAAACTCCGAGGTCATGATGCGGCCGGCGGTGTTGTCCTCATAGCCCAGCAGGTTACGAATCGCCTTCTCCTCCTGGACGCCCATCAGGCGCAAAAGCTTCTCGGCCTTCTCGTAATCGAGCTCGTCGATCAGATCGGCAGCGTCGTCCGGATCCATCATGGCCAGCATCGACGATGCGTCCGTGTCGGACAGGCCCTCGAGCATCTCGGTCATAAGCTCGTCGTCATCGAACTCCGAGATGGCCTCGGCGGCCTGGGCAGTATCGAGCTGCGCAAACACCTGCGCACGCAGGCGCGGGTCGAGCTGCTCGATAATGTCGGCGATGTCGGCAGGGTGCAGCTCGCCGAGCGTCTTGTGCGACACCGAGAGTTGGATGTTTTTAGTCGAGCGGTCGAGCAGGTCCATGTAGGACCAAGCGATGATGTCCTCGCTGAGCGGCTTGCCCAGGTGCTTCATAAAGCCCTCGACGACGTGCTCGAGTGCGGGGCTGATCGCGCGCAGCAGACCGCGGGCACCGACCTCGGCACCCAACAGGCGCAGCTGGTTTTCGCCCGACATGGAAAACTTGATGTCGTTGACGCGCACGACCTTCATGCCCTGCGTGTCGACGATCTGCTTATTGAGCACGTCGCGCGCCAGCAGGAGCTCGGTCGGCTGCAGGTACGAAAAGCGGATTTCGGTGGCCGACGTTTTAAGGTAGACGCCCGTCTCGTCGATACGGTCGACCCATTTACGCCAGCTGATCATAAACGGCGTCTTGCCGGGGCCGCGGAACGCGAGCGACGTCACGTGCGGAAAAACTTCGCCGGTAGCAATGCCAAAATCGTTCACCACGCCGAGCTTTTCGCCGTCGACGTCCAAGACTGGCAATTTGAGCATCTCACTCAGATAATTCAATGGTGCTCCCCATCATTATTCCTCCGGACGCGGCCGCGCGTGCGGCGTCCGGGGGCTTCTGGATATGTATACGCATGCGCGGGCGGCACGCCGCTCGACGCTTACACCCCGTGCATGCGCAAAAAGCACCTGCATGGGGTCATCGACTGTATGGTCGAGGTTTGGATTTCACCTGTAACCTTTCTCTTGACCCTCATTAACCGCAGTAACTATAGCATCAGCATCGCCCTGCGGCATCGAATTTATGCGCTGCACATTGCAGGCATACCAAACGCTGACGTATCCGTGACATAGCCCTTGGGGACGTTCTTAAACGACTACCCAATGACTACTCTGTGGTGTCATCGTCCTCGGCAAGTTGGGGGAACACGGCGTCCTTGGGCATGGTGACCTTCGTCAGCGAGGTGAGCTTTTTGCTGAGCGATGTGTCCGTCTTGACCAGGTCGCTGAGCGTCACGATCTTGTAGCCGTCGGCGACAAGGCCGTCGATGATCTGCGGCAGCGCCTCGAGCGTCTGCTCGGCGCATTCGTCCCTATCGGTCAGCAACACAATATTGCCCGGCGTCACCGAATCGAGCACCGTCGAGACCTGCTCGTCGGCACCGTTGAGCAGCCAGTCGCCCGAGTCAATATTCCACGAGACCACGGCGGAAACCAGGTCCATAGCATCGATCCAGTTTTGCTCGTCAAAGGCAGCGTAGGGAGCACGCAGCAGCATCGTCTTCACGCCGGTCGCCGACTTAATCGCATCGGTGCCTTTCGTGATCTGCTCGCGTACCGCCTCACGGTCCTGGCCCTTGAGCGAATCGTCGCTGTAGCTGTTGGATCCGATTTCGCACCCGGCATCGACAATCGCCTTGGCCGTGGCGGACGAGGCCTCGACCGCATCGCCCGAAAGGAAGAACGTCGCGGTGACGCCCTTTTCCTTGAGTACCTGCAAAATCTGCTTGGTCGCACCGCTCGGACCCTCGTCAAACGTCAGCGCCACGTACTTTTTGTTGCCCTTGGGCGCCACGCTGGCGCACGCAACGACGCAATCGGTGGCGGGCACAACCTCGCCGCGGTCCTGCGTCTTGCCCGACTGCTCACCAACCCACACCTCGGAGCGGCCCTGAACGCCCCACGTCTGTACATACTCGATAGCACCCGTGCCCTCGACCTTGAGCTTGGGCTCGATAACCGTAGCCTGAACCTCATGCTTCTCGTAGGTGTTACGGCCATCCTTGACCGTCACCTTCTCGCCGCCCTCAAGTTCGCGGCTATCCCATTTGCCCTGTTTTATGCGCTTGCCGTCCACCTTAACCGACAGCTTTTCGCCGCCATGGCGCTTGAGCACGCTGTCATCGACGGCCAGCAGGTCGCCTGCGTCGTAGGCGTCAGTCAACTCCTGGTCGTCGATGAGATTCTGCAGCGTAGAGCCCACGCGCACCGCGGTCTTCTGGCCGTTGAGCTCCACGTCCACGCTGCGGTTGACGTAGCCCACGACGGCAGCGATAAACAGCACGAGCGCACAGCCCACGGCGATGAGCGCATAGGGCAGGCGAGACGAACGACGGGGCGTACGGCTGTTGCCGATGCGCGCGCTGCGATCGCTAAAGCCGCGGCTATGGTTGAGGTACATCGCGCCGGGCTTACGGTGACGCTTGCGCTGACCGCTGGGCAGCTGCCCCAGGTCGCGGCGCGCCGTCGGACGCGCACCCGAACGCCCGTTTAAGTTGGATCCATTTTGGCGCATGTGCCCTCCCCCATAAACACAGCAAGCCGGAGCAACAGGTCTCCGGCTTGCCTCCCATCATTTGGTACGTCGCTATTTTGTAGCTTTTGACGAGCCTCCGCTCGCCTTTTGATATTCGTCCTTAAAGGCCTTGAACATACCGCGCGTCTTGCCGAGCTGCTTGCCCAGCGCGCGACTGCCCTTGTCCACGGCAACCGATCCCTTGTCGTCGAGTACCTTGGCGCCCTTTTTGACCTTATCGCCCACCACGACGCTGGCCTCGGCGGCCTTGGCAGCCGCACCGCCCGAATACCCGAGCGACTTGACCTCGTCCGAGACGACCATCGCTCCGTTCTCGTAGCCGCGCAGCATCGTCGGTGGCACCTGCGTGTCGCCCACCAGCACGCTCGAAGCGGCACCGGCGGTCACATAGAATGCCTGTACGATTCCCGAGCGTGGCTTGAACTCAACGTCCGAGCAGTAGCCCACGACATCGCCCGATTCCGTGCGCACGTCCATGCCAACCCAGATGATGCAATCGTCCAGGTTGATGTCGAGGCGCTTGGCGGCGGCAGCATCGTACGTGTCCTTGACGTCATCGACCGCAATGGCGCCCTCGTAGACACCAATGGCGTCGAGCGCTACGAATCGATCGGGACGCTCGATCATGCCCGCGATATCGGACTGGCGGACCATAAAGCCGACCACGCGCGTACCGCCCGGGGTAAAGACCGGAAAGTGAATCTTTCCGAGCTTTTTTGGGCTGCGCGGCGTGCCGTCCTTTTTGGTGCGCTTGTCCTCGGTAGGCTTGCGATAGATCTTGGCGCCGACAAAATCCCCGGCGCGCATTATGCCTCGGTCGAGGGCTCCGCGGCCTCGGTATCAGCCTCGACGGCGTTCTCGACCACGACGTCGGCGGCAGGCGTCACGTTGCCGCCCGAAATGGCGTCGTTGAGCTGCTCGCGCAGCTGGTCCATGCGCTCGCGGGCCAGGTCGACCTTGGCGCGCAGGTCGTCGGTCTTGGCGTCGACCATCGGGCCAAAGTCATTCACCGCGGCACGGGCCTCCTCGGCGCTGTGCTCGTAGGTGTCGCGCATATTGTCCCAG
>DBFVGT010000206.1:0-4955 GCA_048524725.1 Collinsella sp.
GACCGTGTTCCTCTCGTGCCTCGTGAGCCTCCCGTACGACCTTCCGGACGGCTTGGGTCTGGACATGCCGGCCTCCCTCCATCGCGGGCCGGGGGATTCCGGCCCCTCTGGGGTTGCCTACCCGGATTCGCGCCTCAGGACACAGCGCCACGCGTTGCGCTGAGTCCTGAGGCTGTTGCAATGAAAATGAGAATCAAGGCAGCAGCGCAGATTTGTGGCGGTTCAACGCCGCTGAGCTGTGCGAACCGTTCACGTGATATAGTATTTACAATGCTAATCGCATCCTGAGTGATGCTTGGTGCCGTTGGAAGTGATGATTCCAACGGCACTTCTTTTTTCGGTGGGTCGTCAGCCACTGCTATCCCCTCCGCTTCTTTTTGGGCCGACCGCCACGGGTGCCGCCGACGATCATTTTTCCGTGACGCACCACCGCGGCATTGATTGCAGGCAGCATAAGCCATTCATCCTCGGTGGCAAACGCGAGTCCTGCTGCTATCAAAGCGTTGACGTGCTCAGCTGCAACGGTCGACTTGCCTTGATTGTCAAACAGCCATTGCGCCAACAGGCCATAATCGAGTGGCAATGCGTGCCCTTTGCGCCGAGACGCCAAGGAACATAGACCCAGCCAAACACCCATATCGGCGTATGTCTTGGGGCCTCGAGCGGCGCGGAGTCGCATAAACTCTTCGCTGCTAGATATAGGCATATCGAGCTGCATGGAAGGTAGCTGCACTGACCATGCGGCTTCGATGGCCTCGAGATTGGTTATCTCGCGCCCCATCAGGCCGCGCCCTTATCTCGAAGCCCGCAGACCGCAAGCAGATCATCGCGGTTGAGTTTCCAGCGACGTCCGATTTGAACACCACGGATCTCGCCACGGTCGACCATTCTCAACAGGTGCTTGGCGCTAATGCCGATTGCCGCTTCGGCGGTAGTGGGCGTGATGAGTAGCGGTAGCGTGTCGTAGGCACCCAAGCGGAAACGCTGCAAGATGGCCTCCTCTGACTTATGCATAATCGACTCCTTTCTGGGCTCTATGGCCCGTTGAAGACTGTGCGGCTTATCCCGCTACAACAAGGCTATGTCGGCTGTTGGCATCATGCGGACCGATTTGGTGCCAAGGGGTGACAATCGGTGACATTTTTTGGCGACAGGGTTTCCGCATCTGTTGTGGCACGGTTTCAAGAACATGGGTTTCGCCCCGCGGGGCGCCGGGTTTTAGGGCAGAGCCCTAACAAGCGCCGAACCGCAGGTTTCGGCGTGTACGCGGACGGGCAAAACGCAGTTTTGTACGGCAGCGTACGACTCTTGCGTATTTCGAAAAACTACCCTTACGGCCATTTCGCCCGACTTCGTATGTCCCGCTCCAAACGGTGGGTTTCCGTGCTCGGGCCCGCCTTTCGCCTTCGCCGAAAGGCGGGCCTTATGAGGGATCGTCTAGGGATGCTTTTTCAAGGTTGGCAAGCATCCAGCCCATGACCTTATCCTCGTCCAGTTCGAGATAGACCCGACAGCCTTCCTCATCTCTGTTGCGATAGGGCTTCGAGCGCCTGACGACATAGCCTGCCCTTTCCAGCTGGTCTGCCAAGCAGTCGACCTCAGCGGTTTCGCCGCTTATCCTGAATTCGAGCATGATTCACCTCCGTTTCATTGTCCCAATAGTCCGACTGGTCTTTATAAGAAACAGCTGTCTAGCTGGTCTTTTGCTCGAATTAGAGCCGATTTGCGGCGCTAAAGAAGAGCGCGTGGAGCCGATGGACGGTCTTTGTTATTCTGGGGCAAATAAAGGCATCTGAACGTCATGTAGCCCTATTCACCGGCTGCGCGCAGCTCCAAAATTTCGGCGGTAGGCGGCGCCGCTGTCATCGTGGCAGCCACTGCGTCCATCGCCGTACGCTTCGCCTGGGCGTTGACGCCCGTGTAGATGTTCAGTGTCATGGCGGCGTTGGCGTGTCCCAGGAGTGAGGATACGGACTTGATATCCGTCCCCGCGAGGATCGCTGCGGTAGCGAACGTGTGGCGCAGGTCGTGGAACTTGGGTGGCTCGCCCTCCGAGCCCACCAGCCCCAGCTGCCGAACCGTGACGGCCCAGTGACGCGACAGGCGCTCAGGGGCCATGAACTCTCCGTCAGGACCGCCCAACACGAACATCGACTGCTCGAACGGCACGCCCGCCTTAAAGCACTCGGCTCGCGCGGCGGTCAGACGGCGAGTAAGGATCCCCGCGACTTCATCGGGCATGGGAATGCTCCTGCGACTTCCGCCGTTCTTGGGTTCCTTCTCGTAATGCCCGTTTTCTCCAAACCCGATGGAAGCTTTGACGTGCAGCATCTTTTGTTCAAAATCAACGTTGCGCCACCTGAGCGCAAGCAGCTCGCCACGCCGCATACCCGTGAGCAGGGCGAGGTAGATGCCGACGTTCTCGGGGCAATCACGAGCGATGGATAGAAACGTGAGCAGTCTTCCGCGCTCGCGTTCGTCCAATGCGTTTGGTTCACGGTGGCGGGCTTTGGGCACGCGCACGCAATCGACGGGGGAGTAATCGATCACACGAAGCCTGCCGACGGCATCGCGGTATGCGGCCTTGAGCAGTGTCACGCTTTTGCGGATGGTGGACGGCTTATAGCCCTCCTCGACCGCCCAGTTAATCCAATTCTGAGCGGCGGTTACGTCCAATGAATCGAACTCAATGCCGCCGATTCTGCGTTCGACGAGTCGGGCTGCGCCGCGATAGTCATAGACGGTCGATGATTCAATCGATCCTGAAGCGCTGAGCATATCGATATAACCATCTAGCAGGTCTTTTACGGTCTTGTGGGCCATGCTGCCGAGCTTGATCTTCTTCTGCGCGAGCTCCTCCATCTCCACGCGCCATTCCCTCAGCTCGGCCTGAGCAGCACGTTTCGATTTGGCAATCATGACCTTGCTGACCTGCCCGTACGTGCCATCTTGTTTCTTGAATTTAAGCCGCCCGCGCCAACCGCCGTTGCGATACGGCAGCAGGCAGGACGAGGTGTAGTAGCGCGTTGGCTTCATCGAGACCCCACAATCACGGCGTGTACCCGCTGCGTACCGCGCGGAGTACCCGTGTCGAACAAACCCACTCAGGCCGTGCAGTCCGTCTAGTCGAACGAAACCGCAGGTCAGAGTGGGTGTAAGGTATCACTGCCAAAGCCCTAAAGCAAACGGGATTTCGCTTTTAATCCCAAGGTCCAGGGTTCGAACCCCTGACGGCCCACCATAGAATGGAAAAGCGACTGGCGGATGCCGGCCGCTTTTTTGTTGCCGCGACGCTGGTTCGAACCCGAAAGGGCGCGGAGCTGAGTAAACGCGTGAGCGTTTGCCAGCGCAGCGCGCATGGCGCGAAGCGTCGCAGCGGCCGCCTGCGGCGCAGGCTGAACCCCTGACGGCCCACCCAAAGTAAGGAATATGAAATGAAAACAAATAGATACGGAATTAGCGGCAGCACATTAAAGATAATAGCAGCCATTTCGATGGTTCTCGATCATGTGAGCAGGATCGTCCTGACCAATGGAATCATGACTCACGCATCGTACAGTCAGATATCAGACGAACAGTGGGCGATTCTAAGCGAGGCTTCGGATGTGCTTCATGTTCTTGGCAGAATTGCATTTCCCTTATTTTGTTTTTTGATAGTTGAGGGATTTTTGCATACTCATGACATAAAGAAGTACCTGCGAAATATGCTTGTCTTCGCAATCATTACGGAGCCCATATACGATTTCGTTCAAACCGAGCAACTATTTGACCTTCGGCAACAAAATGTTATGTGTGAGCTCCTGCTTTCCTTGGTCTTTTTGATTATTCTGGAAAAGATCCAAAGTCTTTCAAAATGGAAGAGGTACATCGCAGAAATTGCTCTGATTGTTTTGACAGCACTGGCAGCTGAATACACCAAGCTGGATGGCGGTGTGTATGGCATTCTGCTTGTGGCTGCATTCTATTTATTCCACGACAGCAAGGCCAAGATGTTCTTTGCTGCAGCATGCGCAGTGCTCCTTTCGTCATGTCATATAGTTGGCGGCGGATTCGAGTTTGCTACAGCTAATGTATTTAATCCTGATGTTGCTGCCGCGGTCGTTTCGTTGCTGCTTATCAACCTTTATAATGGCAAGCGAGGGCTGAAGCTGAAATACTTCTTCTACATTTTCTATCCGGCACATCTTGCTCTGCTTTATGGTGTCTCACTTATTGTTTTGAACTGTCTTTAAAAACTCTCAAACAAGTCTCTGAAAGCAGAAACAAATTGACCCTAAGACTGCTTGTGAATTTCTGGAAGACCTGAGGGATGCGAGGATAGACAACGAGGGCTGCAGAAAGATGCTTCTCAGTTCTCTGGCGGATCGCACGTATCTGTATGAGGATCACTTCCACACACTCATTAATAACAGTGATAAACACGGCAGATCCTCAAAACATGAGGCTGCGGAGGTCGAACGATGCTTCGAAAGCATGAATGGCAGCGAGAAAATGAGTTCGGAAGCACCCTCTGGATGCTCCAGCAAAGAACAGAAGGCGATCGGCTCCGGCTGGTCGCATTTTTGTTGCCGGTGCACGGGCTCGAACCAGAACTTGTCTATATATAAGAACGCTTGGCGAACAAAACCTGCCTTTTACCGACGGGAAACAAATAGCTGATGCTTTTGGAGTAAAGTGGCGCTCCAGAGATGACCGATGCCTTAACACCTATAAACCAGCTGGTCATCGCCAATATCAGAAGCTCTTGCTTCGAATACGGCCTCAGTGAAGCAACTGGGGGTTCTATTCATTTGTGAACAAAATATGGAGTGCGCGATTCCCGCCCCCGGCGCCCCTCCGGTCTGGCAATATATCTCCTTGCCGCGCGGCCCGGTCGGACCGGACCAGCCGCAGAGCGTGCACCTTGAGAACCGGATACTGCGAGGATGGACACATTCAGTGTCGCATCCGGGCAG
>DBFVGT010000207.1:0-5705 GCA_048524725.1 Collinsella sp.
CACGGGGCAAAGTAGAGGTTTGGCTGAAGACGTATTGTCCATTTATTGATAAATCGTTTTAGCTTTACGGGCGTCTGCTGATGCGGGCGCCCCTATTTTGCTGCTATGGGGGAGGGGCTTGTCGAGAACTTCTGTAGGACCTTTGGGCAGGTTGTGAAGGGGGTACGTTCGCGGGTGGCAACCGACCGCCCGCTCTGTTCCATGTGGTTGATGAGCGGTCGGATGGTACTCTAATCGGGCTTCGAAACAGAAGTGACACATATGGAGCGCTTTTATAAATTGCAGCGTTTCAATAAACAGCTTTTTGTTTAACTGCAGCTAAAACTCTGTTACGATGCAGTCCAGGCGGGTGCCGGAATGGGACTTGGGCACGCGCGAACCTACTTGAAAGGCTACCTTATGGCTATCGAGAAGACCTTCATCATGATTAAGCCCGACGCGGTGCGCGATCGCAAGATCGGCGAGATCGTTGCTCGTATTGAGCGTAGCGGCCTTGTCATCGAGCGCATGGAGATGACCACGCTCGAGCGCGCTACCGTCGAGGAGCACTACGCCCATCTGGCCGACAAGCCCTTCTTTGGCGGTCTCTGCGACTTTATGACGAGCGGTCCGGTCGTCAAGATGGTCGTTTCCGGTCTCTCCGCTGTTTCCAAGATGCGCACCCTTATGGGCGCTACCAACCCGCTTGATGCTGCGCCCGGCACCATCCGCGGCGACTTCGCCGTCGATGTCAACGCCAACGTGATTCACGGCTCCGACTGCCTGGAGAACGCCGAGATCGAGATCAAGCGCTTCTTTGGCTAAACCAGCTTTGACTCCTTAAAGCTGTTAGCGTGTGGCTTGGGCGCCGCGGAACTCCATCCGCGGCGCCCTTTTATATTCCAGTAGATTTTTGAGACATGCCTAGAAATCTACTAAAGAGCCCCCGCCTGGAATGTGCGTGCATTCCAGGCGGGGGCTGTCGCTAGCGTATGGCGTTGTAAGTCTTTAGGCCTCGTCGACGACCTTGAGACCGCGGGTCTGGTCGATCTCGTTGAGGAGGTTGACGCGACGCTCGTGGCGGCCGCCCTCGAACTCGGCGTCGAGCCACTCGTCGACGATCATCTTAGCGAGCTCGGAGCCAACGACGCGGGCGCCAAAGGCGAGCACGTTGGTGTTGTTGTGCATGCGGGAGAGCTTGGCGCTGAAGGGCTCGGAGCACACGACGGCGCGTACGCCCTCGACCTTGTTGGCAGCCAGGCTGATCCCGACGCCGGTACCGCAGATCAGGATGCCCAGGTCGACGTCGCCGTTGGCAACGGCCTTACCCACCTTGTAGCCGGCGATGGGGTAGTCAAAGCTCTCGGAGGTGTCGGTGCCAAAGTTCACGACCTCGCAGCCGCGCTCCTTCAGGTGCTCGGAAATGATGTTCTTGAGCTCGACGGCGGCGTGGTCGTTGCCGATACCGATCTTCATGAGTGGTTCCTCTCTGGTCCGTGCGGCGGAATTGCTAAAGGTTTTACCGCGTTCGACTGCATGATAGCGCGTCTTTTGCCTAAAAGCTCGGGCGTTTTTTGGTCAAACGCTTTAGCGGAAGCGAACACTCCGCAACGTCCACCTTCGGCGCACCGTCTTGCGGCCTCTCCTCTTCTTCCAAATCCTCCTATTTCGTCTCTTCGCTTTCCGGGGAGCCCTGCGCTTTACCCCGCATCGCGCTTCACTCTTAACTAATCCCCATGCGCGAGGCCGGTCAGGACCTCTTCGCTGGCTACCCCTGCGGAAGCACGTCCGAAATGGCGGGAAGGTCGAGTTTCGCGGCGAGGTTAAGCACGATGCTCACGTACTCCTCGGGCGTCTCTCTCATCCTTCCGCGCACCCACTCGCCAAAAAGGCTGCCGACAACTCCCTCCATGAGAGCCAGTGCGTAGCGCTGCTCCGGCAAAAGACTGCCAATGTCTCCGAGCATGACCGCCTTCACTTTGGCGGCGTACTTGGAGAAAAAGAGCGGATCGCATGTGTCGTCCATCAGCAGCAGCACCCGCTCGCGGTTCTCGTAGACGAACCTCGCGCCCGCGATCATGGGGGCAACCATGGAGGGCACCCGGTCCTCGTAAGAGCCGTCGGACGCGATTGCCGCGCCGCCCATCATCCCCTGGTACATGCGGTCCTCCACTTGCGAAAGCAGGTCATACTTGTCCTCGGCGTGCAGGTAGAAGGTGCCGCGGTTTATGCCCGATCGCTCGGAGAGCGCGCGCACTGTAACCTTCCGAAAGCCCCTGTCCGCCAAAAGGCCCCAGAAGGCCTCCTCTATGCGCTCCTGCGTTGCGAGGTATCTGATGCCGTTCTTGTTCGGCTTCGTCTTCACCATGAGGTTTCCTGATCGACACTTTCCCGACAGTGCCCATTGAATCTATCGTCTTCGCTCAAGACAATGAACATATGTTGATTATATCTAAGGGAGAGGAGAGGTCGATGGCCTTCGCCGACAGATTCATAGTCCGCAATAGCCTCTACGTTACGACCGTATTAGCGGCCTGCGTCGCGGTCTACATGGTTGTTTTCTGGGAGTCGATGCCCGTGACCCAGGGGATTATAGGGCTCTACTACATCCTGATAGCCGCCCACGAGTGGGAGGAGCTGAAATATCCCGGCGGGTTCGTGGAGCTTGCCATCTCGCTCACCGACATGCCCATGCGCGACATGCGCATCCCCAAGTTCGCCCTCTTATGCATCACCGTCTATATGCTGCTCATCCCGTTTTGTTTCCCCCAGTTCCACTGGCTCGTGATCGGCGCGCTCGTTCTGGGAATCATTGAGCCGCTCGCGCACATCGTCGCGGGAAGGGCGAATCCCAAGACGAGGATATACTCTCCCGGCATGGTCACCTCGCTCCTGTTCATGCTCCCGCTCGATGCGTTCACCATCTGGCACGTCGTCGCCGTGGAGCCCTTCGCGTGGTACTGGTGGCTCGCCGCTGCGGCCCTGCTCCTCATACCCCTGTTCGGCACGCAGCGGCTCATCGTGGTGAAGATGATGGGCATGAGCTACGGGGAGTTCATGCGCAACGCTCGCGATTCGATCCTGGGGCGGAGGAAGCTCGGGGATTGACGCGCAGGTTGGCGGGCAGCGTCGTGACCCTTGCTTTTGCAAACACAGGCGAGGGTCACACTAAAAAGGTGGCGAGCCAGCGGTTGCGAACATCAACTCATCACGAAAAAAGCCGCCAATTTGCTTCTGGCGGCCGTCTACTGGAACTCGGCTTGCAGTTTTCGGTGCCTTGTTATCAAATAGAATAGTTGATTATTTGTGATGGCAACCCGATATGCATGTAGGAGATGGCTATGCCGACCGATCCCATCCGCGATGCCGCATTTTGCGATGTTTTGAACCGCGAGCTTGTCTGTGCACTCGGCTGCACCGAACCCATTGCCGTTGCCTATGCGGCGGCGCTGGCGAGCCAGACGCTCGGCTGCGAGCCCGAACATATGGATGTTGCCTGCTCGGGTAACATCATCAAGAACGTAAAGAGCGTGACCGTGCCCAACTCGGGCGGTATGCACGGTATTGAGGCCGCGGCCGTGCTGGGTGCGGTGGGCGGTGACGCCAAGAGCGCGCTCGAGGTGCTCGAGAGCGTTGGCGATGCAGACCGTGCTCGTGTGACCGAGCTGCTTGTCGACGCCGGTTACTGCGATGTGTCGCTTGTCGAGGGTGTGCCCAACCTTTATATCAAGGTGACTGCCGTGGCCGGGGGCCATACCGCGGTCGTCGAGATTACCGACCACCATACCAATGTCACGTGCCACACGCTCGATGGCATTCCGGTGTGCGGCAAGTCGGCGGGGGAGTGCGCTGCCTGCGCCGAGCGCGTCGTGGCCGAGCGTGCCGCCGATAACGCCGATACGCCCATGTCGATCGAGTCCATCATCGACTTTATCGAGGACGGCGACATTGAGGATGCCCGCGCTGCTGTTGAGCGTCAGATTGAGCTGAACGGCGCGATCAGTGCCGAGGGCCTCGCGCACGCTTGGGGCGCCGAGGTGGGCCGTACGCTGCTGGGCGCTCGTGCCGATGACGTCGCCTGCCGGGCCCGTGCCCGTGCGGCCGCCGGGTCCGACGCCCGCATGAACGGCTGTGCGCTGCCGGTCGCCATTGTGTGCGGCTCTGGCAATCAGGGCATTACCTGTGCCTTGCCCGTTATGGAGTATGCCGAGTACCTGCGGTGCGACCACGATCGCCTGGTGCGCGCCGTAATTCTGTCCGATCTTATCGCCGTGCATATCAAAAGTTATATTGGTGCGCTCTCGGCGTTTTGCGGTGCTATTTGCGCCGCGTGCGGTGCTGGTGCCGCGATTACCTGGCTGTGCGGTGGCACGCGCGAGCAGATTGGCGCGACGGTCTCGAACACGCTCGGTAACGTGGGCGGCATCGTGTGCGATGGCGCCAAGGCAAGCTGTGCCGCCAAGATTTCCGCCGCCGTTGATGCGGCGATTCTGGGCCACGATATGGCCATGCAGGGCCGTGGTTTCCGTGCCGGCGAGGGTCTGATCCAGGATACAGTAGAAGAGACGATCGCTAGCATGGGTTATGTGGGCCGTGTTGGCATGAAGGATACCGACGTCGAGATCCTCAACATCATGATCGGCAAAACCCAAGTGTGCTAGGACAGTTCGTCGGCTACTTGGTGTTCGTAGAAGGCTTCTACTACGGCGTTAAAGTCGCGGGCGAAGCCTTCCATGGTTCCGCGCCAGGTGACTCGGTTGGGCTTGCCCTGGCCTACATAGGCAGTCTGAATGCCGCAGGCGGGGCTAGGGAAGTCGCGTTTGGGATCGTTGCCCACCATAAGGACCTCGTGCGGTTCGAGCCCCATCACCTGAAGCTGCTCTAGATAGTAGGTGGCATCAGGCTTGCAGCGGGTGGCGTTTCCCATGTGCGTGACGAGTTCAAAGGGGGCGTCGGCCAGGTCGCCCCAACCCATGCGGCACTCGATGGCCCCCTGCGGAAAGCTGGGGTTGGTAAAGAGCGCGCAGCGCAGCCCTGCGTCCTGTACGGCCTGAAGCGCGGCGTGTGCGCCCGGCATGGCATGGGCGTTGATGAGTTCGTCATTCTTGTACGGAAGAACTTCGCGGTCGTAGTAGGTAAACGCCTCGTAGATAAGTGGGTCCGAGAGGCAAATGCCGCATCGGCGCTCGACCTCTTCTTGGTAAAACTCAAGATTGGTGCGATTGTCCGTGCTGCTGCGGCGATTGGCGTTGAGGTCGACTAGGATGGTGCCGAGGCGTGCCATCGTGCCACCGCGGCTGCGGCGCCCGATATCCGCGAGCATCGAAGAGACATCCTTAAAATATCGAAGGATGAACGCGTTGAGGTTGATGCTAAGAAGCGTTTCGTCCATATCGAAAACGACTGCTTTGAGCACGCGGGCACCTTTCTCGAAAAATCGATCTAGAATCGTTGGCTCCGGATACTTTACCCCAAAGCCGAATGCCTGGCTGGTTATCGTCAAGTTGCGGAGACGTGTGTTCATAAGATTACGAAAAAGTCTCCACACGAGTAAAAAATCGCAGTTCACGCTTGAAATCGAACTCATTTCCCCGTAACCTATACGAACGTGATTGCATAAGCGTCACATTAGTATCTGTCGGCTCCCGAGTGTTCCTAAACGTTGTGTGCTTGTCGCACCCTTCTGTAGGTCCTAGCAATCGGGGCCCCGTAGTTCGAAAGGGGTC
>DBFVGT010000208.1:0-3356 GCA_048524725.1 Collinsella sp.
CACGGGCTATGGACTTAACGTGCTTATGCTGCAGTTTGCCAAGAAGCTGCACTGCGCCGAGCATGATGCGGCGCCCCGTTTAGGTCTGCGCATCGTACAAGCCGACCGCGACACGCCCGAAGCCTGTGCCGCACAGATCATGGAGCTGGCGCGGGAGCAGATTGGCATGGTCGACGTGCTGATCTTGGATGAGCTGGGAGAAGCCATGCGACGGGGCTTTGTGACGCGCGAAGATGTCGAAGCGTTGATCGCGATGAAACCGACCACCACGGAGCTCGTGCTCACCGGCCGCGGCTTGCTGCCCCTCGCCGACCTTGCCGACCTAGTAACCGAAATGCGCCCCGTCAAACACTACTTCGACGAAGGCCTCCTAGCCCGCCAAGGCATCGAATACTAGCCATTGCGGACGTCCCCAATGGCTAGGCAGTGGCGCGGCCTAGCCAGTTGCCGCTGTGGTGGTAGATGGTGAACATCGTGGCGGTTATTACCCAGGTTACGGGGTAGACCAGCAGCAGATGCTCGAGCGAGGGGTCGAGCGGCATAATCGCGAACACCCACGCCACGCGGAGCACGACCGTGCCGAATATCGTCAGCATCATAGGCTGGAAGCTCACGCCAGCGCCGCGGATGGAGCCGGACGCGTTTTCGATAATCGAGAAGATCGCGTAGAACGGCGCGATGAAATGAAGGATCGTCGTGGTGTAGGCCGAAATTGCGGCATCGTCGATAAACAGACGCGAAAGCGGGCCTGAGAATACCAGCAGCACGGCAGACAGGCCGCCGATAAGCACAAATGAAAGCACGAGCGACGTGTGGTATCCCTTTCGCATGCGATCGTAATTGCGCGCACCAAAGTTCTGCGCCGAGAACGTAGTAATCGACACACCAAGCGCCTCGGTCACCATCCAGATAATGCCGTCCAGGCGACCGGAAAGACCCCAAGCGGTCGTGACATCGGCTCCAAACGAGTTGACCGACACCTGAACCAAAACGTTGGAGATCGAATACGCCGCAGACTGAACGCCCAGCGGCAAACCGCACGAAAGCATGCTCTTGCAAATGCCGCGATCGATACCGAGTTTGGATAGTGACAACCGCCACGCCCCCGGAGCGCGCATCATGCGGATCACAATCATCGTGGCATTGGTGCAGATAGTCAGCGCCACCGCGATGCCGCAGCCCAGCGCTTCCATGTGCAGCACGACGACAAAGAGAATGTCGAGCGCCACGTTGACGAAGCAGCCGGAGGCAATAATGACCGCCGGACCGCGCGTGTCGCCCACGGCGCGCAACAACGCCGTCCCCATATTGAGCAGCAGCGCCGCAAACATGGCGGCAAAGTAGCAACGGGCATACGCCACACCCTCGGCCAGCAGCTCATGCGGAGTATTCATCAGCACAAGCATCGGCTCGACAAACACCATGCCCAGAATGGAAATGACAATGCCGCCCACCAGCGCGAGCGTCATGGCCGTATGGACCGATCGGCTCAAGCGCTCGTCATCGTGCTGACCAAAAAACTGGCCGGTAATAACGGCACATCCAGCACCAACACCGACGCAAAAACCAATGCAGAGTTCTGTGAGCACCATCGTGGCCTGAATGCCACCCAGCGCGAGCTTGCCGCCAAACTGGCCGACGATATACGTACCGATAAGCGTGTAAGCCTGCTGAAAAAACGAACTAAAGAAGATGGGAACGCACAGCGACAGCAGCTGTTGCCAAATGACACCATGCGTTACATCGATAGCCGTAGATTTCTTAGCCACACGCCCTCCCCACTAGCGTACGTCATACAGCAAAACGGCAATTTAAGACCAAAGCCAATACCAGCTTAGCACCGACCGGCGTCGGCCGAAACGCCCCGAACCAGAGCCCGGTGCGAACTATCTGTCTAGTGATACAACCCCGGCTGGTAGTGGTACTCGTTGCTCACATGCGGGCAAAGCTGCCAAAAGGCAACAGCACTTGCCGCGGCCACGTTGAGTGAATCGACCCCATGCGCCATCGGAATACGCACGGCGCGGTCGCAGCCTGCAATGGTCTTGGCGCCCAAGCCAGCACCCTCGGTGCCCATAAAGATTGCCAGGCGGTCAATCTCCTGCAGCGCGGAATCGTCCAGCGACACCGAATCATCCGTCAACGCCATAGCGGCACACGAAAAGCCGGCATCGTGCAGCGCCGCCAGCCCATCATGCGGCCATACACGCGCCTCGCTGCCAATGCGCGTCCAGGGCACCTGGAACACCGTGCCCATGCTCACGCGGGCCGAGCGACGGTACAGCGGATCGCAGCAAGTGGGGCTCACCAAAATGCCATCGATGTTCAGAGCGGCCGCCGAGCGGAAAATCGCGCCCACATTGGTATGGTCGACAATGCCCTCGAGCACGCACACGCGCACCGGGCGCTCCCCCGCCGCCTCGACGACGCCGCCCAAGAACTCATCAACCGGAATCTGTCGCGGGCGACGAAATGCCGCGAGCGCACCGCGCGTCACGTTAAAACCCGTCAGACGCTCCATAAGCTCCATCGAGGCAACGAACACGGGAACCGGACCCGCGCCCTCGCGTACCGCCAGGCGCTCAAACAGCGGCATCATCTGGTCGAGCCAGCGCTCGCCCAAAAGAAAGCTCGCCGGCTCGTATCCGGCGCGAACCGCACGTTCGATGACCTTGGCACTCTCGGCGATAAAAATGCCCTTCTGCGGCTCCAGCACGCAGCGCAGCTCACGCTCGGTCAGTCGCACGTAGGCATCAAGCCGCTCGTCCTCGAGCGAATCGATTCGCAGCACCTCAACGGCATCAGTCATAGCAGCCAGCCCGCACCTTTCTTTACAGCGCATCTATACCAAACGAGGCGACGCTAAGCGCCGCCCCATGCATTCAAACAATCCGATGATACCGTTCACGCCGGACGATTTACGCCTCAACGCGACGATACGTTACGAACTCATAATCGACACCCTCGTCGCCCTCGCCCGAGGCAATCGTGGCAACACCGCCACGCCGCGCAATCTCCCACGCGGGATCGGCATCCAGATCGGGAAAATACGTATCCACGTCATGCACGCAATGGTTATGCGTAACCTCGGCCTCGGCGCAATACGGCAAAAACTGCCGATACACCTCGCCGCCACCGATCACCCACGCAACGGGCTCATCGGCTACCGCGGTGAGCGCTTCGTCGACGCTATGCACCACGTCGACGCCCTCGGCAGCAAAGTCCTCATCGCGCGTGAGCACGATATTGCGGCGGTTCTTGAGCGGACGTCCGCCGGGAAAACTCAGCAGCGTCTTGCGTCCCATAATGACCGGGCAACCTTTGGTACACGCCACAAAATGGCGCATGTCGGCGCG
>DBFVGT010000209.1:0-16245 GCA_048524725.1 Collinsella sp.
TTTTCGATAAGAGCAAGAGCCAGCATCTCTTCATCATTAACATCTTTAATGATGACAGGCAGTTCCTCAAGACCAGCAAGCTTTGACGCCTGGTAACGACGCTCACCAGCGATGATCTCATAGCCGTTTCCATGCTTGCGAACCAAGAGCGGCTGCAAAACGCCATGTTCTTGGATTGACTCGCTCAACTCGCGAAGTTCAGTTTCATTAAAGTGAATTCGCGGTTGATTCGGGTTGGGAACGATATCCTCAATAGGTAGTTTTGTTTCAGATGCGACATTTGAAGCAGATGCAGCAGAACCACCGGTCTCATACTCGGCCTCAGAGACCAAAGCATTGAGTCCACGCCCCAATCCGCCACGTTTCTTTGCACTAGGCACGCTTGATCACCTCTTTTGCAAGGTTCATATACGCTTTTGCACCCTTGTTTTGAGGTGCATAGGTAATTACCGGTTCTCCAAAAGACGGAGCTTCAGAGATTTTAACCGTACGGGGAATCAGCGTCTTAAACGCCTTATCACCAAAGTACGATTGAACTTCCTCAACAACCTGATTCGACAAAGAAGTACGTGAGTCATACATGGTCATAAGCACGCCATAGGTGTCTAAGCCCTTGTTCAGACGTGATTTGACCATCTTCATTGACTCAAGCAGCTTCGTAACGCCCTCGAGTGCGTAATACTCACACTGGATTGGAATCAAAACGCTATCTGCTGCGGTCAAGGCATTGATAGTAAGCAGGCCGAGCGAAGGAGGACAGTCAATGAAAATAAAATCGAACTCGTCCTGAATCGGCTCAAGCAAATCTTTGAGGCGGGTTTCACGAGCAATTGCGCTTACGAGCTCAATTTCGGCACCTGCAAGCTGAATCGTAGCTGGAATTACGAATACCTTTTTGCAATTTGTATCAAGAACAAGCGATTCTGCCGGCACATCATTCAACAATGCATCATAGATGCAGTGATCAAGGTCTTCTTTTTCAATTCCAAATCCACTGGTACTGTTTCCCTGCGGATCAAAATCGACAATCAGTGTCTTACGACCCTGCTCACCCAGTGCTGCTGCAAGGTTTACAGCCGTCGTTGACTTACCGACGCCGCCTTTTTGATTGATGATTGCAATGATACGCGTGTCTTTTGCGTTCTTAGAACGCTTAACGTCGCGAAATCCCACGGTCCCTCCTGGTGTGTATTAAAGCTGTCAAACGGAGGATGTTTCACGTGAAACATTCCGATTCGATATCAACCGCCATGTTTCACGTGAAACACTGCAAGTTGTTAGTATCCATTATGTTTCACGTGAAACATCTAGGCAAGCGGATTCTTCTTAGCCATGCCATTTGCACGAGGCAATGAAACGGATGATGGATGACTCTTCTTGAGAACAATGAACTCCCTGTGGCCCAAGCCCTCAGGCAAATCGATTGCGTCATTCAGAAGCAAAGTGAAGCCGCAAATCTTCGCTGCTGACATGCCGGAAGCAAGCTCCTCGTCCGAAGGATTACCCTTGGTGATAACAAATAGCCCTCCATCTTTGAGGAACGGAGCCGCATACTCAACAAGAATCGGTAGAGGAGCCAGTGCGCGGGCAGTTACGACAGAGAACTGCTTCTTATGGCTTCGAGCATATTCTTCAAGGCGATCATGAACCGCATGAGCATGTTTCAATCCAAGAGCATGAACAAACGAATTGACAGCATCAACCTTCTTGCCAACAGAGTCAATATAAGTAGCTCTACGATGCGTGGTTATGGTTAATGGAATACCAGGGAAGCCCGCACCTGTTCCCATATCAAGCAAAGCTCCCTCAGGAGCCTTATTGATATAGGGAAGCAAAACAAGTGAGTCGAGGATATGAAGTACTGCAGCATCTTCTACGTTAAGAATACGGGTAAGATTGGTTGTCTTATTTGTTTCCAGAACCAAATCCAAATGCTGAATACATTTTCTCAGCTCAACATCAGTTACGCTCAAGGAATACTCTTTGCAATAAGAAGTTAGACGACTCAACATCTCTTCAACCTGCTGATCGGAAAGTACTAACAACGAAAACTCCTTTCTGACAAAAATCAGTGTATCGAGAACTTTTGACAAAAAAAGGGGACGTGGAAACCACGTCCCCTTAGCATAAGCTCGAGCAGATTATCGAGCAACAATCACCACATGGCGATCAGGGTCAGAACCCTCAGAATGAGTATCGACGGCATCATTGCCACGAAGTGCAATGTGAACCAGTCGACGCTCATAGGCATTCATGGGCGGAAGCGAAACACTCTTATGAGTGCGGATGGCACGCTCGGCTGCAGACTGAGCCATGGAGGCAACCTTGTCCTGACGGCGGCTCTTGTATCCCTCGACGTCCACTACAACCGGATACCTAAAGCCAAGCTTGCGGCTCACTAGCAAAGAGAACATAACCTGAAGGGCATCAAGGGTGCGACCATGACGGCCAATGAGAACAGCAAGGTCGGGAGCCGTTACATCCAGAATCAGCTCACCCTCGTCGCCCTCATACTCATCGATAGGAGAGTTGGCGGCATCGAAGTGCGAAAGGATGGAACGCAGGATGGAAATCGCGACATCGGCAATGGTGTCGAGCTCCTCGTCGGTCAGCTCTTCACCGGCCTTGTAGCGCTGTGCAATCTCGGGATAATCGCCCGCGACCTGCGGGGCAACCTCCTCAAGCATATCCTCGATGATCTCTTCAGACATAACGTACTCCAAAAGTTAGGTACCTAAATAAGATTGATATCCCGCTACTTCTTCTTGTGCGGGCGCGGCTTCTTCTCGCGACGAGTGACCTCAACCTGCAGCGGCGCGTTCTTAAGACGCTCCTCCTCATCGGCCTTCGCCTTGTCGATGACCTTCTGCGTCACAAAAATCTGCTGGATAACCTGCCAAGCAGACGAGACGTCGTAGTACAGCAGAACACCAACGGGAAGGCTCCAGCCCATCCAAAGCATCATGACCGTCATGACAACGGCCATCATACGCATGCTCTGAGCCTGCTGGCCGGTCTGGTTGCGCGACATATAGAGCTGCGGAATCAGGGTCAGGACAGCGAACAGGATCAGGCAGACCAGCGCAGGCAGCGCGACCATAAAGCCATCGGCAAAGGAGGCACTCGGCGTGGTGGTCAGGTCGGGCAGAATATTAAAGAACGAGAACGTGCCGTCGTTAAAGTAGTCCGGCAGGTTACGCAGCAGCGTAAATAGGGCGAACAGGACAGGCATCTGAATCAACAGCGGCAGACAACCAGCCATCGGGTTGAACTTGTTCTCGCTGTAGAACTTCTGCATTTCCTCGGCCTGACGCTGGGGATCGTCGGCATAGCGCTCCTGGATCTCGAGCATCTTGGGCTGCAGCACCTGCATGCGTGCCGTCGACTTAGTCGACTTGAGCATAAGCGGCGTCAGCAGCAGACGGATGATGACCACCAGGATGATGATGGACAGGCCCCAGTCGACCGCAAAGGTCTGGATGAGCTTGAGCAGCTCGAAAAGGATGTTAACGATCCAATCCCACATGTAAGTTTTCCTCCGATAGCGAGTGCCCGCTAGGGCACAGGGTCATAACCGCCGACGTGCAGGGGATTGCAGCGAGCGATGCGCCTCACGGCAAGCCAGCAGCCTCTCAAAACACCGTACTTCTCAATCGCCTGGACGGCGTATTGCGAGCACGTTGGGTAATAAATGCAGGCGTCAGGCAATAAGGGCGAAATAACCTGTTGATATATGCGAATAGGAGCGATGGCAACACGTCGCAAAACGTGATTGCTCATCGCTCCTCCCCGGCAACGCCGGCGCGTTTCATAAGCGAACGCAATGCATTGTCCATCTCCTGAGGCGAAGAAACCCTCGTCTTGGGAGTTGCGAACAAGATGATGTCATAACCCGCAACGGGAAATCCACAGCTGCGGGCGGCCTCGCGCATCACACGCTTAGAACGGTTGCGCACGACAGCACAACCGAGCCGTTTAGCACCAACGAAGGCGACCCTTCCGGAGTCGCCTTCGCCAACCGATTCACATATGGTCATTCGAATCAGAGGGTGATTGAAACGACGCCCCTGACTGAACACATGCTCGAAATCTTGCCGAGACTTAATAGTCTTCATGCGAGATGTGTGTATCGCTGCTAGACAGTGAGACGCTTGCGGCCCTTGGCGCGACGACGGGCGAGCACGGCACGACCACCCTTAGTGGCCATACGGGCACGGAAGCCATGGGTCTTGGCACGCTTACGCTTATTAGGCTGATACGTACGCTTCATCTTAAGTTCCTCCTGCTGCATTTCGAGTGTCCGCGGGGGCGCGGACGCAGATATAGACACGTGAGCTTGAAGATTGTAGGGAAATCAATGTTCAAATGTCAAGAAATCAAAGGTAAAAGGTTGCGCAGTTCACACGGTTCCCCCATAAGCCGAGCTCGATTTAGCGGTGCATGGCAACTTTTCACGATATTTCATCGAGTTTTCAACAGGTCATGTTGGCAATGTTGAGAACTTTTCGTCCGTTTTCCAAAGTTTTCAACAGGTTTTGAAAAGTTGTCGAAAGATGAGAAACATTGCACGGTGAGCTACTATTTGTTCGAAACCTTTTGAAAGATTGCGAGCGGCATGTCTGACGACTTTTACACCATGGTCGATTCCGGAGACCCGGCACCCGACAACGAGCACATCACCGGCGTGCGCGAAGAGCGTGAGGAAGGCGAGCAGACGACCACGCAGGCGCCAAAAGCCATGTACGCCGCGCGCATCGCCGTCTATGACGATATGCTGTCGACACCGCGTGTGATCGTCATTGATCCGCAAGATGTCCGCACGTATTTGGAAGAGACGACCAACACCGTCTACCAGTGCATGAAAGAACAAGGTGGCCATATCTCGCTCATGGTCATCCGCGAGATTGTCGAAAACTTTATCCACGCGCACTTTGCCGAGCCCATCATCTCGATTCTGGACGGCGGAGACACCATCCGCTTCGCTGATCAAGGACCCGGCATCGACGACAAGGAGCGTGCTTTCGACTTTGGCGTTACCAGCGCAAACAGCAAGATGAAGCGCTACATCCGTGGAACCGGAGCAGGGTTCCCCATGGTGCAGGAGTATTTGGAAAACGCCGGCGGGGCCGTGTCCATCGAGGACAACATGGGCAACGGCACCGTGGTTACGGTAAGCCTGGACCCTAAACGCGTGCAGGAAATAGAGCGTGCCGGCGGACGCGGTGCTGCCGTGCGGCCCGAGACGGAGCAGCCCACATATCCCCTGCCGGGAGCTTTTGCGCAGCAGCCCATGGCAACGCAACAGATGCAGCCCCCCGTGGGACAGATGCAGCAGCCCGGAATGCTTCCTACACAAGAGCCCCAGGCGGCATCGATGTCGATGCCGCCAAACATGCCAGAGACCATGCCGCTGGCGGATCAGGATGCAGCAGCAATGCAGCAGGCGACGGGGGCACCGGGTGGCCAGCAAATGGGCTATCAGCCGTACCAACAGGGATATCCATACCAGCAGATGCCGCCACTGGGGTATGGCCAGCGGTTCCCGCAACAGTACCAGCAGGGATATCAGCAGCCGTACCAGCGGATGCCGCAGCAGCAGTACAACCCCTGGGCACAGCAGGTGCCTCCGCAGCCTTACCAACAGTGGCCTCAAAGTTTTCAACAGCAAATGCCGCCGATGCAGAGTTCTCAACAATCAGCAGCTCAAATGATGTATCCTAATGCAGCAAATCAGTATGCGCAGCCACAACCGGACGTGTTCGTAAACGATCGCGGCAACGCCGCACTGGGCTATCTGGCGCAAAATCAAGCGTGCGGTGCTACTGATCTGGCGAGGGCGTTTGGAAACTCGGCCCCCACTTGGTCACGCACGCTCAATGACTTGGCGCAGGCCGGCTTGGTCATCAAGCATGGCCAGAAATACCATCTGACCGAACTCGGCGCCGCTCGCGTGCGAGCTCAGGGCTAAAGAACGGGAGAGACAGTGGACGAGGAAGCAAGCATCATCCTGGGGGATGCCATCGCCTTTTGCCAGCGCGACGGCCAAGATGCACGCCTCATCAACATGCTGGGGCAATCGCGTGCCATAAGCCTGACCGAAGATACGCTCACGATCGAGGCCCCCTCGCGCTTTGCCATCGCGCAGCTCAAAAAGCATCAGCCGACTATTGAGGCCTATCTGGAAGAAATCGCCTTTGCACCGATTGCGCTCGACATCGTGGCGCCGCAAGGCGCCGCGACGGAATCCGCTGCCGCGACGGCGGCCGCCGCGCCTCCCGCTGCTTCCCCGGCGGTGCCGGCCTCCGCAGGCGACGTGCCGACAATCGAGCACCAGCGCAGCGATGTTTCCCGTGAAACCATGGCACCGTTGCCGACCGCGGCGGCGACGCCAGCGAACGCACCCGTCACGCACATGCCCATCGCTCACGACGCAGCGGCGGGCGCGGATTCGGGCATTGCAATCAAGAACACACTCTCGGCCGATGATTTTCGTCGCATGATGAACCAGATGAAGGGCGGAGCGCCGGCTAAATCCACGCAAGCTGCGGCCCCCGCTTCACCCGTGCCAGCACCGACCGTGCCGGCCGAGCAGAATACGGATGGAGCCCCGCTCGCCGCGAACTCAAAATTTACCTTTGAGAACTTTGTCTACGGCCCCGAGAACAGCCATGCCTATCGCTCGGCACTCAAGTTTGCCGCCCTCGCGGACGAGCGCGGCACGTGCACATCACTGTTCATCTACGGCAAATCGGGCCTGGGCAAGACGCACCTGCTGCTTGCCATCAAAAACGAGCTCGCCGAGAAGTCGCCCGAGATCAAGGTCAAGTATGCCAACTCCCAGGCATATCTGGACGACCTGATGACCGAGTTCGACCGCCAAAAGAAGAGCAACGCCCCCATCATGCAGGCGTACCACGGCGTGGACGTGCTCATCATCGATGACATCCAAAACATCATCGGCAAGCGCGCGAGCGTGGACTACTTTTTCCAGCTCATGGACGAGTTCATCCGCAACAACAAGAAGGTCGTCATCGCGGCAGACCGCGCCCCCAAGGACCTGAGCATGGACGAGCGTCTGACCAGCCGCTTCAACGCCGGCATGCTCTGCCTGGTCGCAGAGCCCAGCTACGAGATGAAATACAAGATCTTGCAGCGCTATTACGAGAACACCATCGTCGCCGCTCCCGAGGCAGGCGACGACTCGCTGCTGGCGGCCTATGGGGGCGACAGCGGGCACCTGACCGACGAGCACTTTAAACACATGGCCGAGGTCTCGGGCACCAACATCCGCGAACTCGAGAGCTTTTGCGAGCGCTGCGCCGGCGAGGCGGGCGACCGCGAGCGCGAGGGCGGGGAGCTCACCTTTGACGATATCGACGCCATCGCCAGCCAGTACTTCGACACATCGGCCAAAAAGATCAACGTCCAGACGGTTCAGTCCGTCATCGAAGAGCAGTACGGCGTGACGCACGAGGAGCTCATCGGCCCGCGTCGCAACGCCAATATCGCCAAAGCACGCCACATTGCCATCTATCTGGCCATCGAGATGTGTGAGATGACGACCACGGCGGTGGGTGCCGAATTTGGCAACCGCAACCACTCGACCGTCAGCACGAGCTACAAAAAGGTCCAGAAGATGATCCAGGAAGACCGCACCGTCACCGAAGACCTCAAGTCGCTGCGCGATAAAATTACACTGCGCTCGTAGGGAAATAGAGACACCTGTTGAAAACTTGTCGAAACCACGGGCATAAGGTGTCTAAAACCCAACCCGCGGTGATGAAAAGTTTTGCGCAGGTTTTGAACGTGGAAAACCACCCCTGTTGCACACAGGTTGCTGTCGATTCTCTTTCTGGGTCTGACCTGCGTCTTTGGGAGTAATCAACAGTTTCGTCAGTGCTATTACTATTATTAAAATATTTATATCTATAGAAAGGTATTAAAAGATGAAGTTCACCGTCAGCCAGAGCTCGCTTACACAAGCCATCGGCGTCGTTATGAAGGGTGTCGCTTCGGCATCCACCCTTCCCATCCTGTCGGGCGTGCTCGTTAAGGCCCAAGACGGCATCTTGGAATTCCAGACCTCTAACTACACCATCTCGATCCGTCATCGCATCGCGGCGCATGTCGAAGAAGAGGGCGAGATGGTTATCCCCTGTAAGATGCTCTCCAATATCACCAAGACCCTCCCCGATGCCCCGGTCACCTTTGAGCTGTCCGAGCGCCAGGTGCTGATTGGTTGCGAGAAGAGCTCTTTCCGCCTGAACACGCTCGATGCCAATGACTTCCCCGAGTTTCCGGCCTATGCCATCGAGAGTGCCGTGGAGCTGCCGACCGATGTCTTGTCCGAGATGGTCGGCCGCGTGTGGCGCGTCACCTCGACCGACAAGGCTCGCCCCATCCTGGGCGGCGTGCACATGAAGGTCGAGAACAACACCGTACGCCTGGTGGCGACCGATTCCTTCCGCTTGGCCGTGTGCGATACGCAGGTCGAGACCTCGACCCTCGAGGGCTCCTTTGAGCTCAACGTTCCGGCCGACGCCTTTAACGACGCGCTGAACATCATGGCCAGCCAGGCGACCATCATGATCGGGGCTACCGACACCCAGGTCGTCTTCGAGGCCGGCAACACCACCTACGTGTCGCGCCGTATCGAGGGCGTGTACCCCAACTACAAGCAGCTCATCCCCGATTCGTGCGTGACGAGCGTCAAGATCGACGTCGCCGCCTTTAACGCCGCCCTCAAGCGCGTGGCCGTTATCGCGAGCGCCAACCCCGCCGTCAAGTTCGAGATCGATGTCGAGAACGGGCAGATGGGCCTGTCCTCCATTTCCAATGACCAGGACCTTGCGCAGGAGACGATCGATGTCGAGGCCGAGGGCGAGTCGGGTACCATCGCCTTCAACTACCATTACATCTTCGGCTGCCTCAATGCCCTGTCCAAGGAGAAGGAGATCACGCTGGAGCTCAAGAGCTACTCGCAGGCGGGCATCTTTAAGTCCTACGACAAGATTAACTACCTGTACCTGGTCATGCCGGTCCGCATCTAGCGCTGCGCCATGACCATGTTCGCCCGCGATCTTTCCGTCGCGCACTACCGCAGCTTCGATAGCTATCGCCTTGCCCTGGACGAGGGCGTGACGATACTTGCGGGACCCAACGCGGCAGGAAAGACCAATCTCATAGAGGCGCTGCAGCTGCTGACGAGCGGCGCCTCGTTTAGGCATCCGACCGCAGCCGAGCTCGTCCATGACGGCGTGGGCTCGTGCAAGGTCGAGCTGAGGATCGAGGGCGACGGCCGCGTGCTTGATATGGGATTGAGCGCGGAGGACGGTAAGCGCTCGTTTAGCCGCAACGGCAAGAGATGCTCTGCCGCCGGTGTGCGCGGGGTTCTGCCGAGCGTGCTGTTTTGCCCCGACCATCTGGACATGGTTAAGCGAGGCGCCAGTGTGCGCCGAGCCGCCCTCGATGACTTTGGCATGCAGCTGAGCGCACGCTATGCCGATCTTGCGAGCACCTATGGGCGCTGCGTGACCCAGCGTAACGCCTTGCTCAAGGAGACCTGGTGCTGCCGCGAGATGCTCGGCGCGTGGAACGATTCGATTGCCCGCGCGGGCTCGGCCCTGCTCGTGCACCGGTTGGCCCTGCTCGACCGGCTGGCGGGCCATGTGCACACTGCCTACGGGCAAGTGGCGTCAGGTGAGACCGCCAACGTGACCTATGCGTCCACGCTGGGCGATTTGCCCCAGGTCGAGGATCGCGAAGAGCTGAAGGGCTGGGCGTACGAGCGCATGCTGGCCGCCCTTGACGAGCATGCCGACGAGGAAATTCGCCGCGGCGTGACGTTGGTGGGACCGCATCGCGACGAGATCGAGTTCACCGTGGCTGGTCGCTCCGCCCGTTCATTTGCCAGCCAAGGACAGCAGCGCACGCTGGTGCTGTCCTGGAAGGTGGCCGAGGTTGCCGTGGCTCGCGATGTCCTGGGCACCGCCCCACTGCTGCTTCTGGACGACGTGATGAGCGAGCTCGACGGCGAGCGTCGCGGCGCTTTCCTGCGGCTGATCGGCGATGATATCCAGACGGTCATAACTACGACCAACCTGGGGTACTTTACCGATGACCTGCTTGATCGAGCCAAGGTGGTGAGCATGGGTGAGACGTGCTAATTACGAGCGCGAGAGCGAAACGGTCGCCTTCAGCGGGTTTTTGAACGCAGAGCGCCAGCGCATCCTGGCGGCTGCGACCCCTGAGCGCCGTGCGCAGATGGAGGCCGCCGAGGAGTCGCGTGCGGTCTATCGCGCGTGGAACGCGGTGTGCTCGGGCACGCGCGAGGGGCGGCATGTGACGGGTCTGCGCTACCTGCCCGAGTCCAATGAGCTGCTGGTATATCTCGACTCGCCCTCGTGGACGCAGGAAATGACGCTGTTGCGCGAGATCATCCGCGCGCGCATGGAGCGCGCCGGTGCGCATGTGGACAGCCTGGTGTTCAAAACCACCGCGCCCGGTCACACGCCGCCCGCCGCCAAGGAGCGCCTGCGCCTGGCGACGACCGAGCGATCGCCGGCCCCGCACGCCGACCTAAGTGAGGCCGAGCGTACCGAGATCGAGCGCCAAGTGGCGCCCATCGAAGACCAAAAACTGCGCGAGGCCCTCGAGAACGCCATGAGAGCCAGTGCCGAGTGGGCCAAGGGCGTGCAAAGCAAAAAAGAGCCTTAAATCGCATCTGGTGGCCTTGTAGAGCCAAATACCCTCGTTCCCGAGGGTATTTTTTTACGATAAACTAGTAAGGCTATACACATTTTCTTGACTGAAGGAGGACGTGTGGCAAACGAAAACGATTACGATGGCGGCGAGATTAAGATTCTCGAAGGTCTCGAGGCCGTTCGTAAGCGCCCGGGCATGTATATCGGCTCGACGAGCGCCAGCGGTCTGCATCACCTGGTGTGGGAGATCGTTGACAACTCCGTCGACGAGGCCATGGCCGGTTTCTGCACCGAGATCCAGGTGACGGTCCACGCCGACAACTCCATCACGGTCGTCGACAACGGGCGCGGCATCCCCGTTGACGAGCACCCTGTTAAAAAGATCCCGACGCTCGAGGTCGTCATGACGATCTTGCACGCCGGCGGTAAGTTCGATAACTCGGCCTATAAGGTCTCGGGCGGCCTGCACGGCGTGGGCATCTCCGTCGTCAACGCACTGTCCAAGCGCGTGGTCGTTCAGGTTCGTCGCGATGGCAACACCTACGAGATGGAATTCTCGCGCGGCAAGACCGTCAAGAAGATGGAGGTCGTGGGCACCTCGGATTCGACGGGCACCACCGTCACCTTCTGGCCCGACGACGAGATCTTCGAGACCTGCATCTACGATTTCGATACGCTGCACAACCGTCTGCAGGAGACGGCGTTCCTCAATAAGAACCTCAAAATCGTGCTGACCGACGAGCGCGAGGCGACTCCCCACGTGGAGGAGTTTTGCTACGAGGGCGGCATCATCGACTTCGTCAAGTTCCTCAACGAGGGCAAGGACGTCCCCGAGGCCTTTAAGGAGCCCATCTATATCGAGGGCAAATCGGACCCGGACGCGCCTGTGGCCAAGATGGGCGAGGTCGAGGTTTCCCTGCAGTGGAATAGCGGCTACGGCGAGAACGTCATGTCGTTCGCCAACGACATCTACACTCCCGAGGGCGGCATGCACCTTGAGGGCTTCCGCACCGCGCTCACCCGCGTGATCAACGATTACGCACGCAAGCAGAACCTGCTCAAGGAAAAAGATGCCAACCTGACCGGCGACGATGTGCGCGAGGGTCTTTCGGCCGTTATTTCGGTCAAGCTGCCCGACCCGCAGTTTGAGGGCCAGACCAAGGCCAAGCTCGGCAGCTCCTATATGCGTGCGCTCACGCTCAAGATCGTGACCGACGGCCTCGCCGATTACCTCGAGGAGCATCCCAAGCCTGCTCGCGAGATCGTCAAGAAGGCGCAACAGGCCTGCAAGGCGCGCAACGCCGCCCGCAAGGCGCGCGAGGCGACCCGCCGCAAGAGCCTGCTCGAGACGGCATCCCTGCCCGGTAAGCTCGCCGACTGCTCGGTGCGCGATGCCGAGCTGACCGAGCTCTTCATCGTAGAGGGCGACTCGGCAGGCGGTTCGGCCAAGGACGGCCGTCGCCGAGACATCCAGGCGATTCTGCCCCTGCGTGGCAAGATTTTGAACGTCGAGCGCGTTGGTGACCATCGCGCGTTCTCGAGTGACACCATCCAGTCGCTGATTACCGCGATCGGCTGCGGCGTCACGACGAGTGCCGGCGACGGCGGCGGCTTCGATATCACCAAGGCGCGCTACCACAAGATCATCATCATGACCGATGCAGACGTCGACGGTGCGCATATCCGCATTCTGCTGCTGACGTTCTTCTACAAGTACATGCGTCCGCTGATCGATGCCGGCTACGTCTATGTTGCCTGCCCGCCCATCTTTGGCATTAAGGTGCGCAACAAGATCCACTACGTGTATCCCAATGGCCGCCAGCCCGAAGACGAGATCCTGCGCGACACCATCCAGAGTCTGGGCCTGAACCCCGACGACAACGACGAGGCCGGCAAGGCCAAGGACGGCAAGATCACCAAGAAGCGCAAGGGCTATACCGTCCAGCGCTACAAGGGCCTGGGCGAGATGGACCCCAAGCAGCTTGCCTCGACGACGATGGATCCCAAGACCCGCATCCTGCAGCGTGTGTCGATCGAGGACGCCGTGGTGGCGGACCGCGCCGTGCGCGAGCTGATGGGTTCCGAGGTCGGCTATCGCCGCGAGTACATCGAGAAGCATGCGCATGATGCACGCTTCCTTGACGCTTAAGAGGAGGTAACGTGGCAGACGATATCAACAATAACGAGGGTGTGGGCGAGGCCGGCGATGCCGGCATGCCCGACGATCTGAAGCGCCTGCTTGCCCGTGCTGAGCAGGGTGAGGACGGCGACCCGGACGCCTATAACCCCGATGCCGATGATGATGAGGAAGAAGACGACGCCGAGCTCGAGGAGAGCTTTGGCGAAGTCGACCGTGGCGCCTCGGCCGGCGAGGATATCAACGGCGGCCAGCTCCAGATTTCGGAGTTTGGCCGCGAGATGAAGCAGTCGTTTATCGAGTATTCGATGTCGGTCATTACGGCGCGCGCCCTGCCGGACGTGCGCGACGGCTTAAAGCCGGTACACCGCCGCATCCTGTATGCGATGAACGAGAGCGGCATCTACCCCAACCGCCCACATAAGAAGTCGGCCTGGACGGTCGGCGAAGTTATCGGTAAGTACCACCCGCATGGCGACTCAGCGGTCTATGAGGCCATGGTCCGCCTGGCGCAGTGGTTCTCCATGCGCACGCCGCTCATCGACGGTCACGGCAACTTCGGTAACATCGACGGCGACGGCGCGGCGGCCATGCGTTACACCGAGAGCCGCCTGGCCAAGCCCGCCATGGAACTGCTGCGTGACTTGCAGAAGGATACCGTCGACTGGCAGCCCAACTACGACGAATCACTCGCCGAGCCCGTGGCGCTGCCTGCGCGCTTCCCCAACCTGCTGGTCAACGGTAGCCAGGGCATCGCCGTCGGCATGGCCACCAACATCGCTCCGCATAACCTCACCGAGGCGATCGAGGCCACCTGCTACCTGATCGACAACCCCGACGCCACCG
Source organism: Collinsella sp. (assembly GCA_048524725.1). GTDB lineage: Bacteria > Actinomycetota > Coriobacteriia > Coriobacteriales > Coriobacteriaceae > Collinsella. The sequence continues at coordinate 13,687 of DBFVGT010000209.1, forward strand.
TCGACGAGCTCATGCAGATCATGCCCGGTCCGGACTTCCCCACCGGCGCCATCATCATGGGCAGCGCCGGCATTAAGCAGAGCTACGAGACCGGCCGCGGCTCCATTACCGTACGTGCCAAGGCACATGTGGAGTCCACCAAGACCGGCCGCAGCCGCCTGGTCTTTACCGAGATTCCCTACATGGTCAACAAGGGCACCCTGCAGGAGAAGATCGCCCAGCTTGTCAACGACAAGCGCATCGAGGGTATCTCGGATATGCGCGATGAGTCCAACCAGAAGGGCATCCGTCTGGTCATCGAGCTCAAGAAGGGCGTCATTCCGCAGGTCGTGCTCAACAACCTGTATAAGTACACCTCGCTGCAGACGACCTTTGGCGCCAACAACCTGGCGCTCGTCAACGGCGTTCCCAAATGCCTGAGCCTGCGTGAGATGCTGCAGCACTACATCGACCACCAGGTCGACGTCGTCACTCGCCGCACCCGCTTCGACCTTAAGAAGGCCCAAGCCCGCGCGCATATCCTCGAGGGTTATCTGATGGCTCTCGACCATATCGACGAGGTCATTAGCATCATCCGCTCCTCGCAGACCGACTCCGAGGCCAGCAGCCGCTTGATCGAGCGCTTTGGCTTTACGCCCGAGCAGACCACGGCCATCCTCGAGATGAAGTTGCGCCGCCTGACCGGCCTGGAGCGCGACAAGATTCAGGAAGAGCTGGACGGCCTGCGCCGCGCCATCGCCTACTACGAGGACCTGCTGGCGCATGAGGAGAAGATCCTGGGCGTCATCAAGGAAGAGATGCGCGAGATCTCCAAGAAGTTCGGCGACAAGCGCCGCACCGAGATCAGCCAGGTTGAGAAGGACCTGGATGTCGAGGACCTCATCGCCGACGAGGATATGGTCGTGACAATCACCCACACCGGCTACGTTAAGCGTATCCCGGTTGCCGCCTACCGCGCCCAAAAGCGCGGCGGCAAGGGCGTGTCGGGCGTCAACCTCAAAGAGGACGATGTCATCGATGAGATGTTCATCGCGTCCACACACGAGTACGTGCTGTTCTTCTCGAGCAAGGGCAAGGTCTATCGCCTGAAGGTGCACGAGCTGCCGGTAGGTACGCGCCAGGCACGCGGTACCGCGATCGTCAACTTGCTGCCTTTCGAGGAGGGGGAGAAGATCGCGAGCGTCATCAGCTGCCGCGAGTTCCCGGCCGACGAGTACCTGATGTTTGCCACCAAGAGCGGCATGGTCAAGAAGACCGTGATGAGCGCATATGACCGCAGCCGTCGCGACGGCCTGATCGCCATCAACCTGCGTGACGACGACGCGCTGCTGAACGTGCGCCGCGTGCGCGAGGGCGACAAGATTATCCTGGCCACCACCGCGGGCAAGGCGATCATGTTCTCCGAGGAGCAGGTGCGCGCCACCGGCCGCGATACCAGCGGTGTTCGCGGTATCGGCATGAAGGACGGCGTGAGCGTTCTGGGCATGGAAGTCACTAACGGCAACGGCGATCTGTTCGTCATCACCGAGCGCGGCTACGGCAAGCGCACGCCGGTCGCGGACTACCCGGAGCAGAATCGCGGCGGCCAGGGCGTCTATACCATCCAAATGACCGAGCGTAAGGGTAACCTTGCGGCTATGAAGACGGTGGGCCCGCAGCACGAGCTGTTCATCGTGACGGAGGGCGCGACGGTCATTCGCGTCAAGACCGACGAGATCAGCCAGACCGGCCGCGCCACCCAGGGCGTCAAGATGATGACCGTCGACAACAACGACCGCATCTGCGCCGTAGCCCGCATGACGGCCGCCAAGGAGAAGCCCGAAGACGAAGGCGCCGAGGCCGCAACCGACGCCGAAGAGGCCCCAGTCGACCTAGGCGACGGCAACGACATACCAGAGGATCTCCTGGACGAGTAAGAGGCCCTAGCTGGTAGAAAATATCAGGCCCCATATATCGGCGGTCGGCGCACTGCGCGCCGACCGCTTTTTGAAAATCTTTGAACCCCACGTCGGCCCCGGCTGCCCGGCGGCATGCGAAGTCGATCGCGAGTTCCGCACGAGCCGGAGAGCACTTAATGTGCTCTCCGTGCGAGCAGGACTGTCCGAGCAGGCGACTTCGCATGCCGCCGGGCAGCCGGGGCCGACATCCCCCAAAGATTTTCAAAAAAGTTGTTGACGCGCGCGTAACGACTCGTCTAATATATCCCTTGCGCGATGGACCTGTAGCTCAGTTGGTTAGAGCGTCCGGCTGATAACCGGGAGGTCACAAGTTCGAATCTTGTCAGGTCCACCACTTTCTTTCGCAATAAACACCCCAGCGAGAGCCGAGTCGCCGCTGGGGTGTTTATTACTGTCTCCGTGGGGGTTTAGCTCAGCTGGGAGAGCGCGGGCTTTGCAAGCCTGAGGTCAGGGGTTCGATCCCCCTAACCTCCACCATGATGGACCTGTAGCTCAGTTGGTTAGAGCGTCCGGCTGATAACCGGGAGGTCACAAGTTCGAATCTTGTCAGGTCCACCATCAAAACTGTGAAGAGCCCTGGGGCGTTGCCTCGGGGCTTTTT
>DBFVGT010000210.1:0-3561 GCA_048524725.1 Collinsella sp.
TGATCGCCCGCCACGGGGCCGGCCTGGACGCGGTCGACGATGAGGGCCATCACGTAGGTGTTGGCAAACGTGAGCAAAAAGATGTAGCCCGCCGACGAGAGCACCGAGAGAAAGACAATCAGCGGCTGCGTGCGCGTGACATCCCAAAAACGCTGCAGCGTGCGGCGCACGGTGGAACGCTTGAGCGGACTGGTGCTTCTCTGAGACATGGGCTTCCTTTCGCGTCTGACAGGGCGAAACGCCATTGTTGCACATTGGAGCACGCTTCAGACAAGTGCGATGCGAAAAGCGCCCGCGCCGTGCTTGCGCCGGCGCCCCGCCGTCAGATGCAGCTAGTCCTCGTCTTTTTGGTCTGCGGGCAGGTCTGCGGACTCCAAGCCCAAAATCGCGTCGGCCTCCCGCGCGTCTTCCAGCGCGTCGATGTCCTTGAGTTTGCGCTCCATGACGTTGGTGCGCGTGGTGATGATGCCCTCGACCGTTTTGCCCGCGGTCTCGATCTGCTGCTGGGCGCGGCGCAGCGCCGCCTGATAACGCGGCAGCTCGGCCTTGACGGCGGAGAGCACGCGCAGTACGTCGTCGGTACGTTTTTGCAGCCTAAACGTCTGGTAGCTCATCTGCAGGCTGTTGAGAATGGCGGCCATGGTGCTGGGGCCGGCAACGTTGACGTGATAGTCGCGGCCCAGGGTCTCGATAAGCCCGGGGCGACTGACGACCTCGGCATACAGGCCCTCAAACGGCACGAACATAATGCCAAAGTTGGTGGTCGCGGGTACGCTCAGGTACTTTTCGCAGATGTCCTTTGCCTCGCGCTTCACCATCATATCGAGCGCCTTGCGCGCAGCGGCAACGGCCTCCGCGTCGCCCGACTCTTGCGCGTCGAGCAGGTGCTCGTACGCGTCGCCCGGAAACTTGGAGTCAATCGGCAACAGCACGGGGTCGCCCTCGTCCACCGGCAGCTTGACGGCAAACTCAACGCGTTCCGAGGCGCCGGGCTTGGTGGCGACGTTTTCCAGATACTGGTCGGGCGTGAGGATGTCCGCCAGGATCGCGCCCAGCTGCACCTCGCCCAAAATGCCACGCGCCTTCACATTGCCCAGCACACGCTTGAGGTCGCCTACGCCGGTGGCGATAGATTGCATATCGCCCAGGCCCTTGTACACGGCCTCGAGCTGGTCGCTCACCTGCTTAAACGATGCCGACAGTCGGTCGCTGAGCGTGCGAGAGAGCTTCTCGTCCACCGTCGCGCGCATCTGATCGAGCTGCACGTTGTTGTCTTTGCGGATAGCACCCAGCTGGGCATCGACCGTCTCGCGCACCTTGTCCAGGCGGTGCTCTATGCCCTCGCGGTTGGCGCCAAGCTGTTGGGCCGTCTCGCGGCGCAGGTCATCCATACGGTCGCCGGCCTGCGAGAACTCGCGCGCAATGGTCAGGTAGCGCTGCTGCTCTACGGCGGCGTCGGTCGTCTGCTGCTGCGCGATGGCATTTGCCGTGCGGCGGGTTTCGGCCAACGCGACGTTCAGGGTGTCGAGCGTGCTGTTGGCCTGCTCGAGCGCTGCCAGCGTTTCCGCGCTACTGTCGCCACGCTCCCGCAGCTCGGCACGCAGGCTCTTGAGCTGAAGGGCACAAGCCACAGCAACCCCCACCGCCACCAAGGCGATCACAACAAGCACAATATCAATAGCAGACATAAACTCCGCCCAACAAACCCAATCGAGCACCAATCAAAAACCGCGATTAATCTTACCCTGTCAAACGCAGCTCATGTCCAATCGAGCGCAGACAAGTTACCTTTGCACTATGGGTGCTGGTCCGCTAGCTCTCCCAGCTGGCGCGGATGGTTGCTGCGACATCCCCCAAGCGCTGACCGAGAGCTGCCAAGTGCTGAAGTACCTCATTGGGCGAGGCGCCGTTGAGAATGCACGTGAGGGCATATGAGACCAAGAAGATTGCCGCCAGCCCCAGTGGGATCAGCACGATCATCGCCAGCGTACGCAGGCGCTGGGTCCAGCAACGGTGACGCGCACGGCGCTTATCGAACGCGAGCTCCTGCGCATATGAATCCTGCTGTACGGAATAGGCCTCTGGCGCCGATTCACACCCGGGCACAGCTGCAGGTACAGCAGCGGGCACGACATTTTGCGCAAAGGGCTGGGCTGCCGCCCCTTGCATTTGCATCTCCATGAGTCGTTGCTGCTGACGCAGCATGCGCTCAGCTTGTCGCTGCGGAGTCTCAAGAAACAGATCCATGCTGGCCTCCAAAATCGGAGCATTCGACGCTTACGACCAGCATCCCGCACCGCCATGACCGCGACAACGTAATCGCTGGCAATAGCCACAAAGTTTCTTTTGCTCAAAAGCTGTCGAAAAGCTCAACAACTCCCCTACCAGCACTTTCTCTGAGCTTTTTTCGCCAGCAATCTTTTGGCCTTCCACCCTTACGCCAACTGACCAAAATCTAACCAAAAGCTTGACGGAAATTGTGAAGACAGGGACCCCACATAAACAAACGTGCCGCCCCAAAAGGGCGGCACACAAACTTAATTATCAGCTTTTCTGCAGTGAGCACGCGACGACCCAACGCCGGAGCTCGGGGCGGGAGGCCGTGTTGCCTTCCCTCCCCGCTCACGGCTTCGCAGAGTCGCGCGAGGCAAAGGTATTTCCCCGCCTTGCGCTCCGGCGTTGGGTCGTCGCGTGCTCGATACAGAAAAGCTGATTAGAAGTTTGTGTGCCGCCCCTTTTGGGGCGGCACGTTTTTGTATGGGGCCAGTTGGGGCGGTGATGTTGCTTAGGGGGTACACTGGGTAGCGTTGGCTATTCGTTTCCTCTTGTGAGGTGTTGGTTATGGGTAAGAAATCTCGGGCTCGGGTGGCTGCTGCTGGGACTCGTAAGGATCCTGAGCGTCGGGTTGTTGAGGGCGGCAAGGCAGAGCGTGCCGATAAGAAGAAAGCCGGTGCGCATGCTCATCCTGAGTGGGCGCCTCATTTGAATTCGGCTAGTGAGGATTTGACTGCCAAGTTGTTTACTCTGGTCGAGGTCATTTTGGGCGTGGTGCCCGTGGTGGTCATTGGCTTGTTCCTGGCCTCTAAGGACGCCACGAGTGTCGATAAACTCACCGATGTCTTTTCTCAGGACCCCTCGATGGTGGTCACGTTTGTCTCTGCGTGCCTGCAGCCGTTTGTGGCATACATGTTGTACATGATTTATCGCAAATACTGCGAGGGCGATGCGGGCTTTGCCGCCGGCAACCTGATTGGCCTCTTGTGCTCCGAGATTTTGCTGCTCAATATTCCCGGCGTCATCGGCATGGGCATCTTGTTGTGGCGTGTCTGGCGCAATGTTGCTCCGCACTTTGAGAGCTGGTTGTTTGAGCGCCGTGCAATGGGCGTGCTGGTTGATATCGCGGGTTCGCTCGTGATCCTAGTCCTGGCGTTTATGTGTGCCACCGCAGCTCGAGGTCTCGCGGGCATGTAGCCTGTCTTCGCCGTCTTCGGAGCTCGGGGCGGGGGGCCGTGGTTGCGTACCGACCCCCGCCCGGCGGGGCCGGGGGGCGGTGGGGGTAGG
>DBFVGT010000211.1:0-4785 GCA_048524725.1 Collinsella sp.
GGTCTGCCTGTTTAGTTCGTCGCGAGTTCCGCACGAGCCGGAAAGCACTTAATGTGCTTTCCGAGCGAGCCAGGACTGCCCGAGCAGCGAACTAAACAGGCAGACCGCCCAGGAGATTCCCATGATCAAGATCACCGTCCCCGCCACCAGCGCAAACCTAGGCATCGGCTACGACACCCTCGGCATGGCCGTCAGCCTCTACTCGCACTTCACCTTTGAGCGCGCCGACAAGCTCACCATCACGGGCTGCCCCGAGGAGTTCCAAAACGAGAACAACCTGGTCTACGTGAGCTTTGTCGATGCACTGGCTGCATGGGACGAGCCGGCTTTTCCCGTTGCCATCGACATTCAAACCGGTGTGCCCGTCGCTCGCGGCCTGGGCTCCAGCTCCACCTGCGTCGTCGCCGGCATCATGGCGGCCGCCGCGCTGACGGGCCACACCGTCGACCGTGCCGAGCTCGTCCGCATTGCCACCGAGGTCGAGGGGCATCCCGATAACGTCGCTCCCGCCATCCTTGGCGGCGCCGTCTGCTCCTTTACGCCGACCGATTCGCTCCCCCAATGCCTGCGCTACGAGGTGAGCGAACGCTTGCGTTTTATTACCGTGATTCCGCCCTACGAGGTACATACGAGCGAGGCGCGCAAGGTCGTGCCGCAGGAGATTCCGCTCTCCACCGCCGTGTGGCAGATGGGCCGCATCGCTGGCATGACGCGCGGTCTGGAGACCGGCGACCTTGACCTGATTGCCGCCGCCAATGACGACCGCATCCAAGAACCCTATCGTCGCCGTCTGATTCCCGACTACAACGCTGTGCGCGACACCTGCCTTAACGGCGGCGCCAAGACCATCTGGATCAGTGGTTCGGGCTCGACCCTCATGGCTGTGACCGACGACACCATCGTGGCAAAGTTCCTGCAGGTCAAGCTGCGTGAGCAATTCCCCAAGTGCGATACGCATATTCTGACGTGCGACACCGAGGGCGCTCAGATCGAATACCTGTAATCGCCGTCCCGTATACCCGCCGGGGAGGCCAGGGGCTTTGCCCCCAAATCGTCCTCGGACATGACAGGACCCCCGCTGCGCACTTCGTGCGGCGGGGGTCCTGCCGTCCTGCGGAAAGATTTGGGGGCAAAGCCCCTGGCCTCCCTACGTTAACTTCGCCGGCGGCGGCTACAGGGACCTTCGCTCTGTAAAAGCGCCGGGCTGATAGTTTGGCTTTTTATTGATAGGGGCTCTTACTAGGCTGGAGCACTTCCTAGAGGCGGGCATCGGCTGTGTGCTTGGTTTAGGCTGCGCTAGTTTCTTTGTATTCAAAGACTGGCTCTAAGATGTCTTCGATGCTGCAGTGCAGGACTTTCGCCATATCCCTTACGGTTGTTACCGATGCTTCGTTGATGTTTCTCTGGCGCTGTTCGTACATTTGGATTGAGCGGAGTGATACGCCCGATTCGTATGCCAGGTCTTGTTGGGTTTTCTTGAGCCTCTTTCTTGCTTGCGCCAGTTTAGTTTGACGAGGTGTTTTCTTCGCCATATCGCAAATAAGACGCGCCACACGTTCCTCTGAGGCTTCATGCCAGGGATAGTACAGACCGCGCAGCGCATCAAATGGAACGACATGCAGCAGATCTTCGAAAGACTCCCCTAAACGCCACTGCAGGTATGCCAGCATCCAGCCCGCCCAATATTCCGGCGTCTTCTCAAATCGATAGGCGCAGTCCGGTATAGGCCCGTTTTGATAGCCCGACCTTTCGGCGATAAGCGCGAACAGCTCAGCGCCCGATTTTCCCGACACTACCCATGCGTTGCCGCGTTCGAACTCGCGAGCTACGCCGCTCAGGCAAAAGAGTTCAGCAACTTCCGATCCTTCTGCTCCGTAATCGTTAACGGCATAGTCGAAGCAATCCCCGAGGTTGTTCATTGCGTCCTCAAGGTAATAGACGGGATATGTCCTACTCGGCCCACGATCCGTTAACTCTTGGATCATTTAAATCAACCCTCCCTGACATCAAATCCCTAATGTCGACACCCTCGGTGTCAAATCCGTTTACCGTATCCAGGTACTTACGTCGAGCGTTCTGTTCTCGCTCAAATCGTTTGGGATAAAACTCAGCTCCCGAGGCCTGCTTCCAATCGCGAAACCTGATCGCCGAGAACGCGCGCTCACTCATAAGCGCATATTGAATGCCCAAATCCCCCAAAAACATAATGCGCTGCAATTGCCTGAGCGAAATCATGCCGTTAACGAACTGTCTTGCAAACGAAAAGTAGGAATCGTCAGCGCGATAGCCTCGAATAACGTCATAGGGAGAAATATCAATCAGGCAGTTGTCCAGCAAATACCGAAGTCCTTCGCGTGCCAGCGGCGTCGAGACATTAAACTCCCGGTTGTCGGCCAAAATCGCAAGCCAATTGAGGATTGAAAACTCCCCAGACTCTAAATCCAAGACCGAAAGGCCATCTAAATCAAGCTCATATCGATTGGCAATGCCATCAGACTCGGTCCGGCATGCCCATTCCATTGCCATTTCCTCATGTGGTGTGCAATAAAACCCGCGCCCATAGTCATTGAATTGCCTGCATTTATCCAACGATGGATGCTCGACAACAACCTCCGACCCGTGCCAAAGCTCCATATCGACCTCCTATAAATATCACCCCAGTGATAGTTTACCAATAACTATCACTGGGGTGATATAGATGAGAGCTTTTGAGGGGCTGCAGCCTGACTAGAGGCAAGCCTCGGCGATGCGCTTTTTTAATTCGTCGATGCCGGTGCCGGTCTGGGAGCTCGTAATGATCACGTTTTCGGCCGGGACGTTGAGCTGCTTTTTGATGGCTGCTGCCTGGCGGGCCTGCTGGGTGCGGCTGAGCTTGTCGGCTTTGGTGAGGCAGACGATAAAGTTGAACTCGTTGCCCTGCAGATAGTCAATCATGTCGTGATCGAGCTTGCTCGGGTCGTGACGAATATCCACCAGCGACACGACCAGGTTAAAGCTGCGCTCGGAGTCAAAGAAGTCGCCGATGAGCTCTGCCCAGCGGTCGCGCTCGGCCTTGGAGCGACGGGCGAAACCGTAACCCGGCAGGTCCACAAAATGCACGTCGTCGGCCTCGAAGAAGTTGATGTTGCTCGTCTTACCCGGCGTGCTCGAAACCTTCACCAGGTTCTTGCGGCCAAAGAGCTTGTTCATAATCGAGGACTTGCCCACGTTGGAGCGGCCGACAAAGCTCACCTCAGGGCAGGTGGACTCGGGAATCTGCGAAACCTTGCCGTAGCTGGCGACGAACTTGGCAAGCTGGTAGTTAATGGAATCGGCCATGGACACTCCTTGGTCGTAGGTTCTTACAAAAGAGCGCGCTATTGCGCGGCGGCAATGCGGCGGACGATATCGAGCGTGATATCACTTGCGACACGCGCATACTCGAACAGATCGAACTCTCGATCGCAAATTGCATCGTACGCCTCGTCACAATTATCGCTGATAGCGCGCAACACCAGGCAATCGACACCATTTTTGGTTGCGACATGGGCAATCGCCGCGCCCTCCATGCCGACACAATCGGCATGCGTCGCTTCGATAGCGTCGTTACGCATGGCGGCGCCCGTCACAAAGCGGTTACCCGTGGCAATCGTGCCGACCAGGAACTGTTTGGTGCCCTCGTTCGAAGCGACTGCATTTGTCGAAGCGTCAACGAACCCACGCTCAGCAAGCACGTCGACGGCAATATCGACCAGCGCGGGCGTCGAACCAAACTCCTCAAGCCCCGGTGCGGACTCGGCGATAAGCGCGGTATCGGTATCCAGATAGCGCAGGCGTTTGCCAATGACCACGTCGTCGATATGGAGCTTGGGGTTCAAACCGCCCGCAATGCCCGAAAACACAACAGCCTGCGGGGCATACTTGCTAATGAGGTGCTGTGTTGCAGCGGCGGCGTTCACCGTGCCCATGCCCGCCGTTGTGGCGACAACTGTCAGACCGTCGAGCTCACCGCTCACAACGGTCAAGCCTGCCTCCCGTGCCTCGCAAACGTCGCTCAGCTCTTCCTTAATCTGCATGATCTCTTTTTCGAGCGCACCGATAATCGCGATGGTAGCCATACCATTCCCCAAACCTATACGAAATTCTCAACCACGGTATGGTACCAGCATTTTGTTTGACCTCGCCAAACGAACACGCTAAGCCAGTGCAGCTCGCGTATCAAACAGAGCCTTTGCAATCGCGGCCGTAACCTCGCTCGAGCGGTCGCTCCACGGCATCGATGTCATGACGCTCATGACATAGGTACGGCCATCGATGTCGATAGCAGGCATTTCTTTCCAAAGATATTCAGTCGCGTTTAAGGTGTCTCTAAACAATAAACAGGCGTTTCTATGCAAAAATACCGATTCCGTTGCGCATCTTTGCCCAAAACGCAGTTGCGGTGAAATAGTTCCTGTTTGGGCGGCATAAGCCGAAAAACAAGAACTATTCCACCGCAACTTGACGGGGCTCTTTAGCAATCAACTAGGTGCCCGGGGGCACTCATTTAAGTCTGTCCCCAATGAGTGCCGCTAGCCGATGGCGTTTTTGAGTTCGGCGCGGCGCTTTTTCATGCCGGCCATGACGGCGTTGCGCAGCTCGGGCATGCGCGCGGTATCCATCTGAGGCACGCCCTCGAGCTTATAGGGAATACCCAGTTGCTCGTACTTGACGACACCCATCGTGTGATACGGCAGCATTTCCAGGCCCACCACGTTGTGCCATGGAGCGATCAGGCGACCGAGCTTCTCGCATTCCTCCGCCGTG
>DBFVGT010000212.1:0-14067 GCA_048524725.1 Collinsella sp.
TGCGGGCGAGCTCCAAATCGATCTGTTGCAGCTTGAGTAGCGTAGCGCCGGCGCTCATAAGTTCTCTCCTTTTGTCACAGTCCACCATTGGCAAGGGTTCAGTATTTTAATCGCATGACGGGGGTCGACCCCGGCGTCAACTGCAGAGTTCATCAATATATCAACGAACGGCTCCTCGGAGCGGTCGTGGCCGAGCAAGATCACCGGCAGCCCGCGCAAGGCAAGGTCCTGTGCCACGTGGTAGCCTGCCTCGCCCGTCACGACAACATCTGCGCCCGCGGCGATGGCGAGCTCTCCGAAGTCGCCCAGGGAGCCGCCCAAAATGGCGACGGTGCGGCACGGGCGATCAGCTTTGCCCCACACACGCGGGTCGCTGCCAAAGGCCGTGGCAGCACGGGTGGCAAGATCGCGCAGCGTGCACGGGTCGTTGAGCGTTGCAAGTGCGCCCAGGCCGGTGGCCTCGGAGTCGTCCACGTGCTCCAGTGAGCTCACGGGTGCGGCACCCAGCAGCTTGCTCAGGCAGACACGGGCTTCGTGCGAGCGGTCCAGGTTGGTGTGGAGCGAGATAATGCTCACCCCGCAGCGGGCAGCCTCGTAGAGGGCCGCACTGCACTGGGGTCGTGTGGCATCCGCCGGACAAAAGGCCTCGGGTGCCTTGATGTATATGGGATGATGCGTCAGCAGCACGTTGGCGCTTGCTTCTTGGGCGCGGCGAACATTAGCCTCAGTCGCATCGAGTGCGCAGGCAACGCCGGTGATCTCCGCGGCCGGATCGCCAACGGAGAGTCCTACGTGGTCCCAGGGCTCGGTGTCCGTCTTGGGATAGCGTGCCAGTAGCGCGCGCTCGAGCTCGGCGACGATCATGCGGCACCTGCGATCGAGAGCAGCGTCTGGGCAAACTCGTCCAGATCGTCCGGATTCACGCGGTCGTCAAAGGAAATGCGCAGTGCACCTAGTGCCTGCTCGCGACCAATGCCCATGGCGCTGAGCACATGGCTCGGGTCCATGCTGCCGCTCGAGCACGCCGAGCCGGCCGAAACCTCAAAGCCGGCGGCATCGAGCTTGACGATGAGCTCCTCGGAGTCCATGCCATCAACGTAGATCGACACCATGCCCGGCAGGCGATCGGCCTGTGCGTAGTCGCCCATGGTGGCGTGAATGCGCTGGTGGGCCGTAAGCGTGGCGTAGAGCTTGTCGGAAAGGGCTTGCAGCTTCGCGCGCTCCTGAGCCACATGGGGCGTCAGAGACGAGGCGGCAGCGGCAAAGGCGAGCTGCGTTCGCAGGTCTTGCGTGCCGGCACGACGACCGGCCTCCTGTCCGCCGCCAAAGATGCGCGGGCGCAGCGGCGTGCGGCTCTTAAGGTAGAGTGCGCCAGATGCCACGGGACCGCCAATCTTGTGGGCTGCGACGGACATGGCGTCGACGCCCAGCTCGGTGACATCGAGCGGAATATGCAGATACCCCTGGATGGCATCGGTGTGGAACAGGGCGCCAACGGTATGCGTGGCCGCGGCAAGCTCGCGGATGGGCTGCACCACGCCGGTCTCGTTGTTGGCAACCATGATGCTCACGAGCGCCACGTCGTCGCCTAGCAGCTCGACAAGCGTGGCAGGCTCAATGTAGCCCATGCGGCAGGGCTGCACCAGGTCGACGGTAAAGCCGGCGGCACGCAGCAACGGCAGGTTGTCCAGAATCGAATCGTGCTCGATGGCCGAAACGATTACACGATCGCGCTTGCGATCGCGCTGACGAGCGCCCTCGGCAAGACCGAGCAGCGCCAGCTGGTTGGCTTCGGTGCCGCCGTTGGTCAGTACAACCTCGGACGGGCGGACGCGCGCGCCAAAGCTGCGGGCGATCTCGCGACGTGCAACCTCCAGACGCGCGGCAGCCTTGCGGCCGAGCGAATGCAGCGAGTTGGGGTTGACGCCGGCAAGCTCGCTGTCGTCGTACTCGCGCTGCGCAAGGAGCGCCTCGGCGCGCATGGGCGTCGAGGCGGCATAGTCAAGATTCACGGGTATGCGGTTTTGACCTGCGGTCATAAGGGTTTAGGCCTCCTGTGCGGCCTCGTTGCCCAGCTTCTGCAGCAGCGCAACCTCGGCAGCGGGATCTTCGGACTTAAATACGGCAGAACCGGCCACGAGCACGTTGGCGCCGGCCTTGACGACCTCGACAATGTTCTTGGAAGAAATGCCACCGTCGACCTCGATGAGGGGCGAAACGCCGTGACGCTCGCACATGGCCCTGAGCTCGTGGAGCTTAGCGATGGTGCCCGGGATAAAACTCTGACCGCCAAAGCCCGGGTTCACGCTCATGAGCAGCACCATATCGACGACGTCGATGATGCTCTCGAGCACGCACACGGGGGTGGCGGGGTTGAGCACCACGCCGGCCTTAACGCCGCGCTGCTGCAGATGGGTGAGCGTGCGGTGCAGGTGCGTGGAGGCCTCGTAGTGTACGGTGATCATATCGGCGCCGGCGTCTGCGTACCAATCGACCGTCTCGTCGGGGTTCGACACCATGAGGTGCGCGTCGACCGGTACATTGGTGGAGCGCTTGACGGCCTTGAGGATGTCAACGCCAAAGGTGAGGTTGCCGGTAAAGTGACCGTCCATAACGTCAAAGTGCACGTAGTCGGCGCCGGCGATCTTGTCGAGTTCGCCCTTGAGGTTGGCCATATCGGCCGAGAGGACGGACGGAGCGATTTTGATGGAACCCATGGTAGTAGCCTTTCTGCGCTAGTCGGTGAGTCCGTAGAACTCTTGCGATGGGACGCGGTCGGTGAGAATTTCGAGCGCCCTATCCAAAGTAACACCGTTGTAGAGCGTTTGCTCCACGGCAAAGGTGAGCGGAATGTCTACGCCCAGTGAACGGGCGAGCTCGCTGACGCTACGGGCCGCAACGGCACCCTCGACCACCATATGCGTGCGTGCCTGGTACTCTTCGAGCGACACGCCATGAGCGAACTCGTAGCCAAAGGTACGGTTGCGCGAATGCTCGGAGGTGCAGGTGGCAATGAGGTCACCCATGCCGGCGAGTCCCATGCAGGTTATGGCCTGTCCGCCGCGTGCGTGCACCAGTCGACTGATCTCGGCCAGGCCGCGCGTCATGATAAGGGCGAGCGTGTTGTCGCCCGCGCCAGTGCCGGCGGAGATGCCGCACACGATGGCGATGACGTTTTTCATGGCGCCGCAGACCTCGACACCGGTCATGTCCTGCGACAGGTAGATGCGGAATGCCGTGGACAGGAGCAGGTCCTTAAAGGTCTCCCCTATCTGCGGATCTTCGCTGGCAATGACGGCGGCAGAAAGTCCGCCACGGCAGATTTCCTCAGCATGGTTGGGGCCCGAGAGGGCCGCCACACGCCGCTCGTTGCCGATCTCGCTGGCGATGATTTCGCTCATAAGCAGGCCGGACTCTGGCTCAATGCCCTTGGTGAGGCACAGCACCGGGGTGTCGGCGGCAATAAACGGCGCCGCCTGGTGACATACACTTCGCAGATGCGTCGAAGGCACGGCGAAGATGATGGCCTCGACACCGTCGAGCGCCTGCGCCAGCTCCGTCGTGGCGACAACGTTGTCGGGCAGCTTGTAGCCCACCAGATACCGGGGGTTGCAGTGCTCGCCGTTGATGCCGGCGGCCGTCTGCTCGCTATGGGCCCACATGGTCACGCGCTCGGCTCGCGCAGCGGCAAGGCCGGCGACGGCGGTTCCCCAGGAGCCGGAGCCAATCATCGCAACATTCATGACTCTCTCCTACTTATCGTCGGGCTCGGTAACGCGCTTGGTAAACGAGAGCTTGGACTCCTTACCGGCCATGAGCTTTTGGATATTCGAGCGATGGGCCCACACCACGGTGATGCCGATCATCGCCATGCAAAACTTGAGACCCAGGCTGCTGTACGGAAAGACCGCGCAGGCAGCGATAGGAAGACCGATGGCGGCGGCAAGCGAGCCCACCGACACGTACTTGGTGATGGCGACGGCCACGATAAACATGCCCAGCAGCGACAGACCAATGGGCCAGTACCAGGCAAGAATCACGCCCAAGCCCACGGCGATACCCTTGCCGCCATGGAAGTTGAGGTAGGGAGAAAAGATGTGTCCCCACACGGCTGCCAGGCAAATGACACCGAGCATCCAGTCGCCGGGGGCTCCGGGCGCCATGATGCTTACGGGGAAGCCATAGCCCACGCCCGCGATGAGCGGACGGGCGATAAGGACGCAGATGGCGCCCTTAAGGCAGTCGAACAGCAGCGTGAGCGCGGCCACCTTGGGGCCGGCCACGCGCAGCGCGTTGGTGGTGCCGATGTTGCCGGAACCCGCCTTGCGAATGTCCGTGTGGTTGAACACGCGGCCCAGGATCAGGCCAAACGGAATCGCCCCGATAAAGAACGAGACCACGGCGCAGATGGCGGTCAGCAGAATCGGATTATGCATCCTTTTGTTCCTTCTTCCTAAAGAAGAGTCGAATGGGCGTGCCGGCAAAATCGAAAGTCGAGCGCATGCGGTTCTCCACGTAGCGCTGGTAGGTGTCGTTGACCAGGTCGCTGTGGTTGACGAAGAACGTGAACGTCGGCGGGTTGATGCCCGTCTGAGTCACGTAGTGCATGCGCAGGCGGCGCTTGCCGTCCACCACGGTGTGGCCGAACTCGCGCAGGTCGGTGAGGAAGGTGTTGAGGCGCGAGGTGGTGATCTTTTGCGAGCGCGTCTTCTCGGCGGCGTCGACCATCGCCCAGATCTTCTCGACGCTGCGGCCGGTCAGGGCAGAGATGCGCAGGTACTGGGCCCAGGGAGCCATAACGCCCAGACGGCGGTCGACGGTCTCCATGCAGGCCTCGCGCTTGCGGTCGTCGTCGAGCAGGTCCCACTTGTTGAGCAGCACCACGATGGCGCAGCCGCGCTCGATGGCCAAGCCCATGACCTTCTGGTCCTGCTCGGTGACGCCCACAGAGGCGTCGACGACGAGCAGCGCCACGTCGGCGCGATCGATGGCGCGCAGGCCGCGGACCATCGAGTAGTACTCGATGTTCTCGTACACGGTGCTCTTCTTGCGAATACCCGCGGTGTCAACCATGCGGTAGTGCTTGCCGTTGCGCTCCACGACGGTGTCGATGGCGTCGCGCGTCGTGCCGGCAATGTTGGACACGATGGAGCGGTCGGCACCTAGGATGCGGTTGAACAGCGAGGACTTACCGGCGTTGGGGCGGCCGATGATGGCCACGTTCAGCGCATCGGGGAACTCGTCGGCGACTTCGTCCTCTTCCTCCGGAAGCAGGGCCACGATATCGTCGAGCAGGTCGCCCGTGCCGTGGCCGTGCAGGGCCGAGAGCGGCGTGGGCTCGCCGATGCCGAGCGAATAGAACTCCCAGATGCTGTCGTTTTCGCGATCGGGGTTGTCGAGCTTGTTCACCAGCAGAAAGACCGGCTTGTCGGAGCGCTTGAGCATGCGGGCGACCGACTCGTCCTCCTCGGTGACGCCGGTGCGGCCGTCGACCACAAACAGGATGACGGCGGCTTCCTCGGCGGCGGCGAGCGCCTGGTCGCGGATGGACGTGGCAAAAACGTCGTCGCTCTTGAGCGGCTCGATGCCGCCCGTGTCGACGATGGTGAACTCGCGGCCGTTCCAATCGGCCGTGTGATACGAGCGGTCGCGCGTAACGCCGCGGGACTCGTGGACGATGGCGTCCGAGGTCTGGGCCAGGCGGTTAACGAGCGTGGACTTGCCCACGTTGGGGCGTCCGACGACGGCGACGATAGGTTTCATCTGCTCTCCTTTAACGGGTAGGGTCAGCGGGAATAGTTGAGTCGGCAGGCGTTATGCCAAGGATGTGCTCCAGGGTATCGAGCAGCTCGTGCGGCATGGTCGATACCACATGAACCTCGGCGCCGCGACTGGTAAGGCTTGCGAGTAAATCGTCACGATGATACTCGTCAAGCGTCATGCCGTCAGCGTTGAACATGAGCTTAGGCACAAAGAGCATAACCCCCGACAGATCTTGGGGCAGCTGCTCCAGAATGTCACACGCGACGATGAGGCCGGTTACGTCCACGTTGCCACCAAAGTAGCGGTTCTTGATGGCCGTGACAGTGCCGGCGAGTCCCTTGGGCGACTCCACAAAGCGGGCCACGGTGTCGCGAGCGCTGGCGCCCGAGAGACACAGCAGGTGCTGGCTGCGGGCGGCGATGGCCTCGCGGACGCGGGCCAGTCGCTCGGCATCGGTAGCCAGCACGTCGTCGGTCTCGTCCAGATACGAGCGGATCATGCCGATGCCGTCGTAGTACTGTGGGTAACCGTCGTAAAAGTCTGCCTCGGGAGGATCGATGCCGGCGTCAAGATAGAACTCGTCGCTCATCTGGAAGGTGTGGCGGCCAAAGCGCTCGTAGGCACGATCCTGGTAGGGACGGATCATGGCAATGGTCTCGCGCGCCAGTTCGGGCTTGTCGCTGTATGACCAGCTAAAGCGGTTTTGGTGTTTGGTAAAACCGAGCGGCACAATGCCCAGGCTTGTGATTTGCTCATGCTCCTCGCAAAAGCGCAGGGTCTTTTCCAGCTCCTCGCCGTCGTTCATGCCGGGGCACAACACGATCTGCGCGTGAATCTCGATGCCGGCGGCCATGATGGTCTCGAGTACGTCCATGCCTCGCTGGGCGTTACGGCCCATCATACGACGGCGGACGTCGGGGCTCACAGCGTGGACCGACACGTTCATGGGGCTCATATTGCGTTCGATGACGTTTTGAACATCTTCGTCGGAGAGGTTCGTGAGCGTGACAAAGTTGCCCTGTAAAAAGCTCAGGCGGTAGTCGTCATCGCGAATATAGAGCGTGGAGCGGCCGCCCTTGGGGAGCATGGTCATAAAGCAGAACACGCAGGCGTTCACGCAGGTGCGCATGCCATCGAAGATGGGTCCATCGAACTCCAGCCCCCAGTCCTCTCCCGGGAAGCGGTCGAGCTCGACGGGGGTAACGCTGTTGTCGCGCGGGTCGAAAACCTCGAGATCGACTGTGTCGTCGTCGGCTTCCCAAAGCCATACGATCATGTCGGTGAGCTGCTCGTCGTTAACCGTGAGCACGCGCATGCCCGGCTCGATACCCACATCCCACGCGGGCGATTCGGGACGCACGTTCTTTACGAGCGCGCCCTCACCCGGCTCGGGGTCGCGGCTGCGCCCGTAATCGGCCACCTCGGCGGCATATGCGGGTACGGTCTGGTCCATGGTTAGCGGCAAAGCTCCTTGATGCGCGCGACGGCGCGTTCGATGTGTTCTTGCGGGGTGGAAGCGCCGGCGGTGATACCGATGTGGCGTGCGTCGGTTAACCACGCGGCCTGGAGCTCGGAAGCTTCCTCGATGTGATATGTACGCTCGCAGGCATCGGCGCAGATCTGTGCCAAGCGGCGGGTGTTGCCCGAGTTCTTGCCGCCCACCACAACCATGCAGTCGCAACGGTTGGCAAGTGTGGCTGCTGCCTGTTGACGCTCGCTCGTGGCGGCGCAGATGGTGTTGATCACACGCAGTTCCTGAACGCGCGGGGTGATAGCTGCCACGACCTCGGCGAGGTTCTTCGCGGTCTGGGTGGTCTGCACAACCAGGCCCACCTTGCCCTTGAGCGGCAGCGCGTCCGCATCGTCGGCGCAGCTCACGACCTGCGCATCATTGCCGGCGTGGCCTAGGATGCCCTCGACTTCGGGGTGGCCCGGCTCTCCCACGACGATCACGCGGTAGCCTTCGCGCACCAGGCGCTCGGCCGCCACATGGACCTTCTTGACGTAAGGGCAGGTGGCGTCGACGACGTTAAGGCCACGCTCGCGAGCGGCATCGATCACCTGCGGCACCACGCCGTGGGCGCGGATGATCACGGTTCCGGTTGCGGCATTATCCAGGTTCTCGGCCAGGCCAACGCCTGCCTCAGCAAGCTCGCGCACCACGATGGGGTTATGGATGAGCGGCCCTAGGGTGTGGACCTGTGCGCTCTCCCCTGCCTGCGGCGCGGCAGCCAGCGCCATATCGAGCGCGCGCTGCACGCCGTAGCAGGTGCCGGCGTGGGCGGCGATCTCGATGGTAGACGCGGTTGCCTGGTCGGACGCAGTCGCGGCGGTGTTCGTCACGTTCTCGCTCATGGCTAGAACCTGCCCGGATGCTCGGCGCACAGCTCGTCTCGCATGGCGTAGACGCGGTTCATGGCCTCGGACTCAAACCAGGCCAGGCGCTCCGTACGCTTAAGCCCGGCCGGCGCGTCCGAAAGCGCGACGGCCTTGCCGGCACGAATCCAGCACTTCTTGGGACGCATGAGCTTTTTGCCCGCGGGCGTGATGTCGGACCAGCCGCAAATGGCGAGCGGGTTGACGGGCGCCTTGCCCATCTGAGCGATGAGCGCAAAACCGCCGTGGACCTCGGGCTTGATCTCGCGCGAGCGGATGCGCGTGCCCTCGGGGAAGATCAGGACGTCCTCGCCGCGCTGCAGCGCATGCTGGGCGGCGCGTAGGCACTTCATATCGGCAGTACCGCGCTCCACGGGGATGCCGCCAACGCGGCTAAAGGCCCAGCGCACAATCTTGCTCTTGGCAAATTCGGACTTAAAGATGGGACGAATGCGGCGGCCCCCAAAGAACAACGCCGTCTCCACGGCCAAGAGCTCAGCCATCGAGGTGTGGTTGCAGATGACCACGCTGCCGCGGCCTTCCTGACGCTCAAACAGCAGGTCAGCGTCCTCGACCTTCCAACGCCACATGAGCTTGGAGAAGGCCCAAAGGATGGCCATGACCACGACGACGGTGCCGCGGATGAGCGCTGGGAACTCTGCGTAGGGAGCGTTGTAATAATCCTCGGGCGTCTGCTTAAACAGGCGCATGGGCTACCTCCTTTGGTTGATGAGGTCCTCGATAATGCGGACGACCTCGTCGATGGTGTAGGCGGTGGAGTCAACGTGCACGGCGTCCTCGGCGGGCACGAGCGGCGCGACCTCGCGGCTGCTGTCAAGCTTGTCGCGCTGCTTAAGGGCGTCGAGGGTCTCGTCGACTTTGGCCTCGAGTTGCGCGGGCGTGAGCGGCTGGGCGTCGTTTTGGTGACGCTGCAGTACGCGGCGGCGGGCGCGCTCACGCGGGTCGGCAGTCAGGAAGACCTTGACCTGCGCGTTGGGGAACACGACGGTTCCGATGTCGCGACCCTCGGCCACGATATCGCGGTCCTCGGCGGCGCGGCGCTGGTGAATGAGCATGGCGGCGCGCACGCCCGGGTAGGCCGAGACCTTGGATACGTTGGCGTCGACCTGCGGGGTACGAATGGCGGCCGAAGCGTCCTGGCCGTCAATGGTCAGGCGCGTATCCTCGCCGGTGCCGTTTGTAAAGCGGATCTCGATCTGCTCGGCGAGGGCGTCGATGGCCGCCTCGTCGTCCAGATCGATGCCGCGGTCGAGCGCGGCGAAGGTGACGGCGCGATACATGGCGCCCGTGTCGAGCTTGTTAAAGCCCAGCTGGCGGGCGATCTCCTTAGCGATGGTGGATTTGCCGGAACCGGCGGGGCCGTCGATGGCGACGATCATGCAATGCTTCCTTTCGGTGGTTGACGTGCTGGTATGGGACGCGGACGCTGCGGCCTGGCGGGTTGCCTAGCCCGTGTAGCGCTCGCGGTAGGTGTTGCGCTTGGGCGCGGAGCCGTGGCTGCCGTGGTGACGCGTGCGGCTGGCGGGCGTGTCTTGGGGTTTGCCGCCGTTGCTCTTGGCGCTCGCCTGCTTGGGCGGGATGCCGCCGGCCTTGAGGATCTGCATCTCGCGGGCGGTGAGCTCGCGCCACGAGCCCTTGGCCACGCCCTCGAGCTCAAGGCCGGCAAAGTTGCAGCGATGCAGGCGGATTACCGGATGGTGGATCTTGCTCAGCATGCGCTTGACCTGGTTCTTGCGACCCTCGCGGATGATGACCTCCACGGCGGTGGTGCCGGGCTTGACGCCTTGGGGAGCTACGGCCTCGGCCTCGCGCGCGTTGATGACGCGGCAGATTGCCGGCTGGCACAGGCCATCGTCGAGCTCGATACCGCGGCGGAGCGGTTCCAAGTCGAGATCGGTCAGGCGGCCGTCAACGAGTGCCTGGTAGGTCTTGTAGACGTGCTTGCTGGGGTGCAGCAGGTCCTGCGACAGGTCACCGTCGGTGGTAAAGAGCAAAAGGCCTGTGGTGTCGCGGTCCAGGCGACCCACCGGGAAGAGCCCCGGAAATCGGTCGCGCGGGACCAGGTCGGCCACGCAAGGGCGCTCCTGCGGGTCGCTCATGGTGGTGAGGTAGCCGGTCGGCTTGTAGAGCATCAGGTACACGGCGCCCTGGTTGAGCTTGACGGACATGCCATCGGCCTCGATATGGTCGCGGTCGACGTCGACCTTGGTGCCCAGCTCGGTCGCGACCTCGCCGTTAACAGTCACGCGGCCGGCGGTCATCAGGTCCTCCGACCCGCGGCGGCTCGCCACGCCCGCGCGCGCCAAAAAGCGCTGCAGGCGCATGGTATGCGGGTAGACGGGCTGGGCATCGGTCGCGGGCGCGCCCGCGACGCCGGCGGTGCGCGTCTCCCCTACTTCGTTAGTCCTCGTCATGCAAATCCTCCGAGGTATCGCCGGCGGGCAGAAGGTCCTCGCCATCGGCGTCCTCAACATCGGTATCGAGCAGTTCGCGCTCTTCGTCCAGGTCCTCGGCCTGCTCCTCGAGCGTGGACTGAATGCTACGGCCGCTCAGGCGCTCGCGGATAAACTGGCGCGACTGCTCGTCGGGGGCAAACTGTTCCAGATCGGGCAGGTCGCGGGTGGAGCGCAGGCCGAACTTTTCCAAGAAGGCATTGGTCGTGCCGTAGATGATGGCCTGACCGCGCTCGGGGTCGCGACCGAGCTCGCGCACCAGACCCTTGTCCACGAGTGACGCGATGACACCGTCGGAGTTGACGCCGCGGATGCCCTTGACCACCTCGCGCGTAACGGGCTGGTGATAGGCGATCACGGCCAAGGTCTCGAGCGCCGCCTGCGACAGCTTTTGCGTGTCCCAGCTCAGCACATAAGCCTCGACCACGTCGTGGTAGGCGGGATGCGTAAACAGGCGCCAGCCGCCGGCGACCTCGCGCAGCTGAAAGCCACGGTTGGCCTCCTCGTACTCAACCTTGAGCTCGGCGAGCAGCGACGCGCACTCGCCCGGGGCGATATCTAGTGCGCCGGCCAGCGCGGGCGCACTCACCGGGTCGCTCGACACCAGCAGCAGCGCCTCGAGAGCGCCTTTGAGGCTGTTTGCATCCAGCGTGGAAAGGGTTGACATGGTTGCCGCTCCTATTCGGTGAGCTCGGGGCCCTCGCCGGGCACGTATGCCTCGGCGCCCTCGACGCGGTTGATTTGAATGGTTCCAAAGATCTCGTCCTGGCTCAGCGTGAGCGAGCCACGCTTGGCGAGCTCCAGCATGGCCAAAAAGGTGACGACGAGCTGCTCGGTGGTGGCGTCGCCGTCCAGCAGCTCGCGGAAGGTGCAGGTTTGGTGCGCCATGGTAAAGCGGTCGACTGAGGCCACGGTCAGGTCGAGCGGCACGCGATGCGGCGCCACGTGCTCGGCCTCCAGCAAGAAGGTCTGGCGCTTGCCGTCCAGGTCGGCACAGATAACGGCCAGGCCGCGCAGGGTGATGCCAGCCAGATAGTCGGGCATGAGCCCTAGGAACTCGGGGTCGGGGCCGGCCACACGCGGATGCATACGGCTTTCGGCTTGCATGCGGGCACCGAGGGCCGCAGCCGCGCCTTTAAACTGCTTGTAGGCAATCAGGCGCTGGATCAGGACCTCGCGCAAGGCGTCGCCGTCGAGCGCGCTGAGTTCCTCCAGGTCCTCGTCGTCCTCGTCATCGTCGTCTGTCTTGCGCGGGGCCTCCTGCGGCACCAGAGAGGCGGCCTTGATGTCCAAAAGGGTTGCTGCGACCAGCAAAAAATCGCTCGCCACGTCCAGGTCCAGCGCTTCGATGCGCTCGGCCTCGGCAAGGTACTGCTCGGCCACCTCGCTGATGGAGATGGCGCCGATATCTACTTTTTGGCGGGTTACCAGCTGCAGCAGCAGGTCGAACGGTCCGCTGTAGACCTGCGTCGACACGCGATACGACATCTTCGACCTCCTTTGACGGCGCCTTCGCGGCGCGGTTTGGGTGCATATTACGACCGTTTTGCACGGTCGACCTGTAAGTTTACCTTAGATGCCGGCGATTGCGAAGTTGAGCAGCTGCTCAGCAAGCGGATACACGGTAACGTCGAAATAGCGGCCGATCACGTCGATGCCGGTCCACATAGGCAGCAGGTACAGCACAATGATGAGGATGGGCATGGCGTATTGCTGCAGGTGATAGTAGTTGTTGAGCGCCTTGCCTTTGAGGAATGGCACGATGATCGACGAGCCATCGAGCGGCGGGATCGGGATGAGGTTGAAGAACGCGAGTGACAGGTTGACCACGATAAACGTGGCGCCGAAGTTCATGATCTGTGACGCCAGGGCAAAGGACATGCTGGTGTAGAGGTTGCCGTACGTTGCGTGCATGAGGGCGGCCGCGAGGCACGCGAGGGCGATGTTCGACGCGGGGCCGGCCACGCTCACCAAGACCTCGTCACGTTTGGGGTGCTTGAGGTTGTTGAGGTAGACGGGCACGGGCTTGGCGAAGGCGAACACCGGGCCGCCGGCGGCAAGCATGAGCAGTGGCAGGAGGATGGTGCCAAACGGGTCGATGTGGTTGAGCGGGTTGAGCGAGACGCGGCCGCGCGAACGGGCCGTCTTGTCGCCGAGCGCCCAGGCCGCTGCGGCGTGTGCGCTCTCGTGGATCACGATGCCCACGATGACGGCGACGGCGCTGGCGAGCAGGTTCATGAGGTAGCTGCTGGACATGGCGCTCCCCTAGCGGACGCGGCGCGAGGCGCGCGTGAGCAGGTAGTCGATCACAAACAGGATCACGGCGACGATGGCGTAATCTAGGCGGAACACGCCGCCAAAAGGCGATGTGATGACGCCGTAGCCGGCGATGGCGCTCGGCAGCGCGCGCGAAAGCTCAACGACAAAGCCCACGATCTGCAGCTTGGCGGTGAGGCCGCTAAAGCACAGCAGCACGGTCATCGCGCTCATAAAGATGCCGCAGATGCGACAGGCGATGGCGATGATGCTCATCGCCACGGCAGTGGCCTTACGAGAGTTCACGCGCGGTCTCCTCTTCGATCTGGGTGGAAAGCTCCAGCCATTCGTCCTCGAGCTTGGGCAGCTCTTGCTTAAGGCCGTTATATTCCCCCAGCGCGGCGTTGAACTTGTCTTGATCGGCATAAAGCTCTTCGCTCGCCATCAATTCCATAAGCTCGTCATAGCGGGCGCGCTTTTTGTCGAGCTCGGCCTCGATCTTCTTGAGCTGGTTACGCACGCCCTTGAGCTTTTTGTTGAGCGCGGCGCGGGCCTGGGCCTCAGCGCGCTTTTGCTCCTTGGTCTTCTTGCCCTCGGCAGGCTTGGAAGCGGCGGCGGGCGCATCGGGCTGGGGCGCGGTGACCTTAGCGGACTTGATCGCGCCCGGCGCGCTCTCCCCTGCCGCCTCGGCGGCGGCGCGGGCCGCGAGGTCCTCGCGTTTGTAGAGGTAGTAGTCGTAGTCGCCGTCGTAGACCGTGACCTTGCCATCGCGGATGTCGATGACGCGGTTGGCCACGGCGCGTACCAAGTGCTCGTCGTGGCTGATCAGCACGATGGTGCCGGGGAAGTTTTGCAGGGCGTTCTCGAGCATGTCCACCGAGTCGATGTCTAGGTGGTTGGTGGGCTCGTCCAGGCACAGGAGCGCCTCGGGGGCCACGAGCATCTTGGCCAGGGCCAGACGCGCTTTTTCGCCGCCGGAGAGGACGCGAACCTGCTTCTCGATGGAATCGTTGTCGCTAAACAGGAAGGCGCCCAGTAGGCTGCGCTGCTGTGGCACGGTCCACTTGGGCGTGACGGTGTCGATCTCTTGCAGGACGGTGTTGGACTCGGTCATGCCCTCGAGCGCGTGCTGGGCGTAATAGGCCACGCCCACGTTGGTGCCCAGGTCGCGGGTGCCGGTGGTGGGCGGCTCCAGTCC
>DBFVGT010000213.1:0-7369 GCA_048524725.1 Collinsella sp.
GGTGTAGCGCGGAACAATGCCGTGCTTGAGCAGATAGGCGCCGGCGTAGAGCGACAGCACCGCCGGACCCTTGTCGTCGATAACGCCGCGGCCGAGCAGCCAGCCCTCGCGACGCTCCATCGCAAACGGGTCGGTGTTCCAGCCCGGGCCGGCGGGCACCACGTCCACGTGGCAGATGGTCGCGAGCTGCTTGTCGCCGCGGCCAGGAATATCGGCAATGCCCACATAGCCCTCGTCGTCGCTCGTCTGATAGCCGAGCTTCTGCGCGATGCCGAGCGCACAGTCGAGCGCGTCACGGACCGGGCGGCCAAACGGCGCGCCGGGCTCTGCATCGGCAGAAACTGCCACGGACGGATAGCTCACCAGCTGCTCGATATCGGCGACGACATCTTCCCAGACCTCGTCGACATACTCGGCGACGCTCTGCTCCACCTGATTCATGGACGACCTCCTTACCAATGAGCGGCGAGCGCGCTCGCCCCTCACATTACGTCATTAGATAGCGAAAAGTTTAGCAAGCTCGGCCACCGAGTGGACCACCGCATCGGCACCCGCCGCCTCGTGCTCGCCCGGCGCCGCCGCGCCCGAATAGATGCCGATGCACGGCACGCCCATTGCGTGCGCGCCCTCCACATCGTTAAAGCGATCGCCGATCATCACGGCATCGTCGGCCGTCGCGCCGAGCGCCGCCAGGGCATCGCGGACCGAATCGGCCTTGGTCTCGCGTCCCTGCGGCGGATTCATGCCAATCACCGCCTCAAACTGAGAGAGCCCGAGCTCATGCACCATGTCGATGCACTTGGCCTCCATGCGCGACGTCGCCACGGCCATACGTTTGCCTTGGGCGACCAACCCATCCAGCAGCTCGGGGACCCCATTGAACACGGGATACTCCTCCGGTCCCAGTTCATCAAAAAAGGCGCGGTACTCATCGGCCACCACAAGCGACTCCTCGCGGGAAAAGCCGTAAAAGTCGTGAAAGCTCTTCCACAGGGGCGGCCCGATCATGCGGCGCAGATCACCCATCTGCGTCTCCGAAAACCCGCGCGCAGCCAGCGTCTTGCGCGTCGAGGTCATCACTGCCCGACCCGTATCGGCCACCGTGCCGTCAAAATCGAACAGCACAACCGGCCGCTCGCAAAGTTGCAATGCCGCCATCGGCACCCTTCTTCCCCAGTTGATGATTTCCACACCACCGCTTCAAACTGTTGACTATTCAACAATTGAACCTAGCAATGTAGAGCAACTCCACTATACTTGTCGCACTTTGCTTTCAGAAGGCGGCGCTGCCGCGCCCCAACGAAAGGTGCAATTATGTCTTTTGCCATCATAACCGACTCCACGTCGGACATCTCCCCCGCCCGTGCCCAAGAGCTCGGCATTTACGTGATTCCGCTGCATGTGATTATCGAGGGCGAGGACCTGCTCGACCAGGTGCAGATTACCGCCGAGGAATACGTCGCCCGCATGGCCGGCTCCGAGCAGCTGCCGCACACCTCGCAGCCGAGCGCCGGCGAGTTCAAGGCGCTGTTTGACCGCGTACGCGCCGATGGCCACGACAGCGCGATCTTTATCTCGCTGTGCAGCGAGTGGTCCGCCTGCTATTCCAACGCATGCCTGGTCGCCGAGACCCACGAGCTCGACGTGCGCTGCATCGATTCGCGCACCGGCTCGGGCGCCGAGGGCCTGCTGGTGGAGTACGCGCTTGCCATGCGCGAGGACGGCCGCAGCTTGGACGAGACCGAGGCGCAGATCCGCGCGACGCTGCCCGATGCACACCTGCTACTGATTCCCCGCACACTCGAGAACCTCGTTAAGAACGGCCGCGCGCCCAAACTCGCCGGCCAGCTCACGCAGATGCTCAACATTCGCCTGGCCGTTTCGCCGGAGTGGAAGTCAGGCGAAATCAAGGCCATCAAGAAGGGCCGCGGTGCCAAGCGCATCGTTGCGAACACCATGGCTGACTGCCTCGAATTTTTGACCGAGCACCCGGGCTCCAGCGTGCGCGTGCTCACGACCGGTGCTGCCGAGGAGCAGGAGCTCGTTAACCAAGCGCTCGCAGGCCAGAACTACGTAGACGCCGGCACCGGCCCCATCGGCTGCACCATCGCCACCCACGTAGGCGTCGACGCCATCGCCATCAGCTACTGCCCCCGCTACCAGCCTGCCAATTAGGGACAGGTTTATTTTGGCAGGTTTTATCTGGGCAAACGCCAAGCGCTAGCAGAGGCCTACCTGACAAGACCGGACATGCCGAGGCTGTCGAGCAACCGAAGTATAACCAGCCGCAGCAAAGCCATCACGCCGGCGCACCCAACTCAGGGCGCGCCGGCGTTTCTTTAAGAGCTGCGGCGGGAACAGGGCCGTTTTAGTCGAAAGGCCGTAAACCGCTTCCCATTGCGCCGCAACTTCATTGCCGTTCAACCACCCAATCGCGATATTGATGGTGATCGACGCTTTATCCAACCCCTTCTGCGATACCCCGTGGGCAAAAAATGGCAAATATGAGTACTGTTACCAATTTAGTGACAGCACAATATGGCTGAATTTGCCGTCTTCCGCCAATTTCGAGCGCCATAATGTCCCAAATTGCTCTGTTTAGGGGGTTGGCTATATCAAATTTCAAGCGATTGGTCTTAAATACTTTCCAGATGATATGATACTACTCCAACAACAGTACTCATATTTGCCATTTTTTGCCCACCGGCCCATTCGAGGGCAACTCCCCGTTGTCTCTAACCCACCCCATATCCGCTAAAACCCATTCCGCAACAGCCGCCACACACTTTGGCGTCACCCGAACACCACTCACGGAGCCGCACTCCACTATCACCGAACCGAAACAAGAGCCGAGCGCTCCAACAACCAAAATAACGTACCCTCATTTCAATGAACCCTGACAAGGACGGCATTTATATGAGCAACGTTACGCATCAATACGCCCTCATCGGGGACACGTTATTCCAATTCAAGAAAGCAATCTCTCACGTATCGGAGCCGCACAGCCAAATCGTCATCTGCAGCAACGGTCCAGACATCCGTTACGCAACGCTCGAAGAATGGGAGAAGGCTGGCAGATCTTTCGACAAACGGGCACAGGTCGAGGGCATCGTCACCAGCGCGAGCCCAGCGCGCGACAAACTCGAGCTCTTTCGCAATCTCTTTACTGGTCGCAAAGATGTTTACGCTCATGGGTACCGCAGAAAAGACGGGGGAATCGGCTATGCACCCGCCTGCGCAAATGAGTGGAAGTCAGGCACTTGTCCCAAAGCGAGCCATCAGAAAGTCAAATGCGCAGAATGCGGCAACCGCGTCTTCCCCGAGTTGAGCGATGCCACGATCATCGACCATTTCAAAGGCAATGACGACAGGCTCCGAGACGTCATAGGTCAGTATGTTCTCGATAGTGACAGCAACACAAAAGTCCTGGTCATCGATTTTGACGGAGCCGATTGGAAAGAAGCGGCGAACGCCATTCGGCTTGTCGCAAAAAGCCATGGAATCAATGCTGCAGTTGAGCGATCGAGATCAGGCAACGGCGCACATGTCTGGTTTTTCTTTCTAGAGCTCACCAGCGCAAAGACAGCAAGAGATTTCGGAAGCAGCCTTATCGCCGAAGCGGCGATGCTCAACAAGACAATCACCTTCGAAGCTTTTGACCGAATGTTGCCCGCGCAGTCCACCATTCCCGAGGGCGGCTTCGGAAATCTCATAGCGCTGCCTTTTCAAGGAAAAGCGCAGAGGAAAGGGGACAGTGTATTTGTTGACGAGCAATTTGAGCCCTTTCCCGATCAATGGCTCTACCTTTCGCAAATCCAGCTAATCCCACGCGCGACGGTGCAAAGTCTAATCGAGAGCATCGAAAATAGACCTCATGGAATAGTGGCTGCAACGGCGACAAACACCGCTGCGCCAAATTCCCAGAGAACGCGAAAGCGGCTCCCGCTCACGCCGCGGGACTTTCCATCATCGCTGCCCGTCACGCAAGCTGACATGCTCTACATCCCCGAAAAGTCTCTGAGTCCAGCAGCTCAAATGGAAGTCCGCAGGCTTGCGGCGTTTGCCAACCCGGAATTCTTCCGAGCGCAATCCATGCATCAATCAGTATTCGGCAAACCGCGCTACATAGACCTTAGCGAACTTAGAGATGGCTGCGTCGCGATTCCCAGAGGCTGCAAGGCACAACTTGAGCGGCTGCTTCAAGAAGCCGGCGTTTCTGCCCGCTATTCAGACAAACGCAAGTCGGGTAATCAAATTGTGATGACATTTAAAGGGGCTCTTCGCCCTGAACAGCAAATTGCCGCTGAACAGATGCTCGGCTATGAAGACGGAATCATGTCTGCACCTACAGGTTTCGGTAAAACTGTCATCGGAGCCTATCTTATTGCTGCCATCGGCCTTCCGACGCTCGTCATCGTCCCCAAAACCGCACTCATTGCCCAATGGAAATCTCAGCTCGAACGATTTCTCGAAATCACTGACAACAGGGAGCCCGTCCGAACCCCAAAAGGACGACTCAGCAAAAGGCAGCCTCCGCTCATTGGGCAAATCGGAGGGGGCAAGACCGCCATAAGTCGTCTCATCGACATCGCTTCATTCCAGTCGCTATCCGGCAAGGATCCCCAGACCGGAGAACCAATAGCCAAGGAGCTTATTCGTGATTACGGTCTCATCATCTGTGACGAATGCCACCATGCGGCCGCGCCACAGCTTGAGCTTGTCCTCAAGTCCGCTCCAGCTAAATATGTATATGGCCTTTCCGCGACGCCCGAGCGTTCGGATGGGCTCACACGGGCACTCTCTATGCTCTGTGGCCCGCTTCGCCATGTCATCGATCCAAAAACGCAAGCAGTTCAACAGGGGATTCAGCGCGTTGTTAGACCGCGCTTTACCGGAGTTAGGCTACCCTCCTACGAGCCAGGGGCATCCTTTAATCAAATTCTCGATCTCCTGTGTGCACACGCCGCAAGAAACGAAGCAATTGTCGACGACGCCCTCGAGACCGCATCAAACGGCCGACATCCGCTTGTGTTATCTAAAAGAAAAAAGCACGCCGAAGAGCTATACGGGTTGCTTCAAAGCCGCGGACACGAACCCATACTCTTAACTGGAGAAATAGACGCCAAAGAAAGAAAAGCAATACTGAACAGTCTTCCCGGCATTGAACACGAGCACCGAGTCATCGTCGCAACCGAAAGCCTCCTAGGCGAGGGTTTCGACCTGTCTTACCTTGACACGCTACTCATTGCCACGCCGATATCATGGGACGGCAGCATAACGCAGCAGGCAGGCAGGCTGCATAGAAGCCACAAGGGCAAGCAGCGGGTTGAGATATTCGACTATGTTGACCTGTCGATACCCATGCTCGCGCGCATGTACCAAAAGAGGCTCAAGACCTACGCCAAGCTGGGGTACGAAGTCTTTGCAGCAACTGACAATAGACAGGACGATCGAAACATCCTCGTTAGGTCAACAGGGGCCGTGGAGGCTTTAGCGGATGACATCGCGAACGCATCGAAAAGCATTGTTATTGCCGCGCCCTACGCATCCGCTGCATGCCTTGCGAAGCTCGCTGCCGCACTCGCGGACGCCACCGCCCGCGGGATTGCCCTTAAGTTTTCTATTGCCTCAGTACCGCGTGATGACGTAAAAGCGTTTTTTGCCGAGATGAACATTGATTATTCCATCGAAGTCGAAGGGCGCCTGTGCGCATCAGTGATCGACGAGGAAACCGTCTGGTACGGAACTATTCCATTACTGGCTTTCCCTAAGAAAGAAGACTGCAGCATTCGCTTCAAAAGCAGCGAAGTCGCAGCCGAACTTTTGAGCGAAATCCAACGAAGAGACGAACCGGAGGCCGCAGCAACGAACGAGACGCCCCAGCAGCCGCGAATGAAATAGGGGCGTCTTGACAGATCGGCCACCGCCCAATCCCTATTCCACCGCAACTCAAAAGCGGGCAATCAGCCCTGCGGGCCCTGGAACAGCTCCTCATGCGAGCCCATTCTCACCAGCCTAATCACTGGGTTAGTCTTATGGGGAAGATAAAGAACGACCACATCGACCAAGCCATCGGATAGGTGGAAATCGATGTGGCCGTTGTAGTTTCCGCCCGGGTTTGAGAGCTCGTGGGCGCCATACTCCGCCGGAAGTGACCCATGAGCCACAAGCTCTGCAACCGCCGCTTTAAACTCACTTTTTAGCTGCGGATGCATGCGCATCGTTCGTTTGTAGTCCACCTTAAATTGAGCCTCGACTTTAATCTCGAACATCGCTATTCCTCATCGAGGAATGACATAAGCTCATCAGCGTTATTGAATGACAGGCTATCGTCCGGCAAAATCCCCAGCTCATGAGCCTCGGCGATCACCATGGCGCGCCTCGTCACCTCGTTGGGCACCTCCGCCCTTCCTACAATCTCAAAAGGAATCTTTCGCTGATTTACCAGCTGCCGAACGGCAAGATTGAGATAGGAATTGAGGCTGAGGCCGACCGAATCCAAGAACTCAGTCGCCTGCTCCTTGAGCCCCTCTTCGATTCGAACCGTCGTAGGCTTAACTGTTGCTGTAGACATTTGCGACCTCCTCGCCCTCGTCTTTTACACCAGTATACCCAATATAAATGGCAATCTGATGTTAGATAACATCAGATTGCCATGCGTATTCATGTCGCGTGGGCACGATTGATCTACATCAGCCCGCTGAGCGCAATGTCAACGGCCTCGTTGAGGTCGTCGGTAATGTGTACCAGATCCGGATCGAGCGGGCTAATCATACCGGTGCTCATCACCGGGCCGTTGAGCCAGTCGAATAGGCCCTGCCAGTACTCGGTGCCCACCAGCACGAGCGGCATGCGCTTGACCTTGTGCGTCTGCACCAGCGTGAGAACCTCGAACATCTCGTCGAGCGTGCCAAAGCCGCCGGGAAATACGATGGCGCCCGAGCTGTACTTAACGAACATGGTTTTGCGCACAAAGAAGTAGCGGAAGTCCATGCCGAGGTTCACGTATTTATTGAGCCCCTGCTCGTGCGGCAATTCAATGCCTAGGCCAACTGACTTGCCGTTGACACTCGCCGCTCCCCTGTTGGCCGCTTCCATGATGCCGGGGCCGCCACCGGTGATGACCGCCACGCCACGTTGCGCGATCTTGCGCCCGACGGTACGCGCCGCCTTGTAGAGCGGATCGGTCTTGGGCGTGCGGGCGCTACCGAAGATGGTCACCGCAGGTCCAAGCTCGGCAAGCGCGCCAAAACCATCGACAAACTCTGCCTGAATGCGCAGCACGCGCCACGGGTCGGCATGCAGCCAGTCGGTCGAGTCCTCGGGCGCCAGCAGGTTGGCGTAGGTGTTGTCCTTAGGAATCATGGGG
>DBFVGT010000214.1:0-6362 GCA_048524725.1 Collinsella sp.
CGACGAGGACGACGAGGAGTAAATCGGTATGCACGAGGTTGGCATTGTCAACGGCATACTCGATACAGTGATTCGCGCGGCGCGTGGGGCGGGGGCCTCGCGCGCCGTTTTGGTAACGCTGCGTATCGGGGATATGACCGAGGTCGTGCGCGAGGCGCTTGACTTTGCGTGGGAGACGTTTCGCGACGAGGACCCGCTCACGCGCGGCTGCGAGCTTGCCGTGGAGGAAGTCCATCCACAAAGCGAGTGTCTGGACTGCGGTGAGGTCTTTGAGCACGACCGTTTCCATTGCCGTTGTCCCCAATGTGGCGGTGCCAACGTGCGTCTGCTGCATGGCCGCGAACTCGACATCGCAAGTATCGAGATCGAGACCCCCGACGATTAGCACGCTCGCCATCTAGCGATGGGGTATAAAAGGGCCAAAGTAAGGAGCGCTAAGTATGGCCGAGAAAACGATTGATATCGCGTCGCCGATTCTGTCGCGCAACGAGCGCCTGGCAGATCAGCTGCGTCAGCGGTTTGAGCAGACGAACACCTACGTGATCAATGTGCTGTCGAGCCCTGGCTCGGGTAAGACCACCACGATTCTGGGCACCAACGAGCGCTTGCGTGACAAAGCCAGCCTGCGCTGTGCCGTTATCGAGGGCGATATCGCCTCGGACGTCGACGCCATCACCATGAAGGAAGCCGGCATGCCCGCCATCCAGATCAACACGGGCGGCCTGTGCCACCTCGAGGGCAACATGATCATGGAGGCCGTCGACGCCTTCGACCAGGCCGTCGGTCTGGAGAACATCGACGTCATCTTTATCGAAAATGTGGGTAACCTGGTCTGCCCGGTCGACTTTGACCTGGGCGAGAACCTGTCCATCATGATCCTCTCGGTGCCCGAGGGCGACGACAAGCCCATCAAGTACCCGGGCATCTTCCAGCACGCCGGCGCGCAGCTGCTCAATAAGGTCGACGTGGCCCCGGCTTTCGATTTTGACATGGATAGGTATACTAAGACACTCGATGACCTCAATCCGCAGGCGCCGCGGTTTGCCGTGAGCGCGCGCAAGGGCGAGGGCATGGATGCCTGGTGCGATTGGCTCATCGGGCAGATTGAGCAAGCAAGGGCGTAAGTCGGCCGCCAAGAGGGCGGGCGCAGCCGCAGACACACGAGATAGGAGCCTCTTTTGAAGCTCATCATCGCTGAGAAAAACGACGCCGCGCGTCAGATCGCCGAGCGTCTGTCCACGGGCAAGCCCAAAAAGGACAAGGTGTACAACACCGCCATCTACCGTTTTGAGTGGAAGGGCGAGGAGTGCGTGACGATCGGCCTTGCCGGTCACATCCTGGCACCCGATTTTTGCGACAGTGTGCTGTTCGATAAAAAGTTGGGCTGGTATTCGGTCACGGAGGACGGCGAAATGCTGCCGGCCGATATGCCCGATGGCCTGGCCCGCCCGCCCTACGACACCAAGCGCAAGCCGTTCCTTGCCGATGGCATTTCCATCAAGGGCTGGAAGCTCGAGAGCCTGCCCTATCTCACCTGGGCACCCGTCATTAAGCTGCCGGCCGAGAAGGAACTCATCCGCTCGCTCAAGAACCTCGCCAAAAAGTCCGACAGTGTCATCATCGCCACGGACTTCGATCGCGAGGGCGAGCTGATCGGTTCGGACGCCCTCAACAAGGTGCGCGAGGTGGCGCCCGACTTGCCGGTCGCCCGCGCCCAGTATTCTTCGTTTACCAAGGCCGAGATCACGCAGGCCTTCGATAACCTCGTCTCGCTCGACCAGAACCTGGCCGACGCCGGCGAGAGCCGTCAGCACATCGACCTCATTTGGGGTGCGGTGCTCACGCGCTACCTGACGCTCGCCAAGTTTGGCGGCTTTGGCAACGTGCGTTCCGCCGGCCGCGTGCAGACGCCGACGCTTGCCCTGGTGGTCGAGCGCGAGCGCGAGCGCATGGCGTTTGTGCCCGAGGACTATTGGCAGATTCGCGGCATGGGCGCCGCGCAAGGCGCTGCCGAGGACGATCGCTTTAAGATCGCGCACAAGACGGCGCGCTTTACCGACAAGGATGCTGCTGAGACGGCGTACGGTCACGTTGACGGCGCTACGACGGCAACCGTCGCCGCGGTGACCAAGCGCTCGCGTAAGCAGCAGCCGCCCACGCCGTTTGCGACGACCTCGCTGCAGGCTGCCGCCGCGGCCGAGGGCATCTCACCTGCGCGTACCATGCGCATCGCCGAGTCCCTCTACATGGCCGGTCTCATCAGCTACCCGCGTGTCGATAACACCGTGTATCCCGCGACGCTCGATCTGGGCGCCGTGGTGAGCGACCTGGCAAAGATCAACCCGGCGCTGGCGCCCGTGTGCAAAAAGGTGCTCGCCGGCCCCATGAAGCCCACGCGCGGCAAGGTCGAGACCACCGACCACCCGCCTATCTACCCCACGGGCGAGGGCGATCCGTCCACGCTCGACGGCGGCCAGCGCAAACTCTATGACCTCGTCGCCCGTCGCTTCCTGGCAACGCTCATGGGGCCCGCGACCATCGAGAACACCAAGCTCGAGCTCGACGTCAACGGCGAGCCGTTCGTGGCTTCGGGCGACGTGCTCGTGACCCCGGGCTTCCGCGAGGCATATCCGTACGGCCTCAAGCGCGACGAGCAGATGCCGCCGCTTGAGCAGGGCGACACGGTCGACGTGTTCGACATTAAGCTCGAGGCCAAGCAGACCGAGCCGCCCGCGCGCTACAGCCAGGGCAAGCTCGTGCAGGAGATGGAAAAGCGCGGCCTGGGCACCAAGTCCACGCGCGCGAGCATCATCGAGCGCCTGTATGCCGTGCGCTATCTCAAAAATGATCCCGTTGAGCCGAGCCAGCTGGGCATCGCCATCATCGACGCGCTGTCGCAGTTTGCCCCGCGCATCACGAGCCCCGATATGACCAGCGAGCTCGACGGCGACATGACCCGCGTGGAGCGCGGCGAGGATACCGAAGAGCATGTCGTGACGCACTCGCGCGCGCTGCTGGCCGGCGTGCTCGACGAGCTGCTCAAGCATACGCAGGAGCTGGGCGACGCCATCAGCGACGCCGTCACGGCCGATGCGCGCGTGGGCGCCTGCCCCAAGTGCGGCAAGGACCTGGTTATGAAGACGAGCGCCAAGACCCGCGGCAGCTTTATCGGCTGCATGGGTTGGCCCGACTGCGACGTGACCTATCCGGTGCCGAGTGGCGTCAAGGTGAGCCCGCTCGAGGGCGAGGCCGCCGTGTGCCCCGAGTGCGGCGCGCCGCGCATCAAGTGCCAGCCATTCCGCCAGAAGGCCTTCGAGATCTGCGTGAACCCCACGTGCCCCACCAACTACGAGCCCGATCTTAAGGTGGGCGAGTGCAAGGTGTGTGCCGAGGCCGGACGTCACGGCGACCTGATCGCGCACAAGAGCGAGAAGAGCGGCAAGCGCTTTATCCGCTGCACCAACTACGATGACTGCGGCGTGAGCTATCCGCTGCCGGCGCGCGGCAAGCTCGAGGCGACGGGCGAGACCTGCCCCGAGTGCGGCGCCCCCATCGTGGTGGTCAACACGGCGCGCGGTCCGTGGCGTATCTGCGTCAACATGGACTGCCCGACCAAGGAGAAGAAGCCCGCCCGCGGTCGCAAGACCACAACCAAGACGACCGCGGCGAAGAAGACGACCGCGGCCAAAAAAACGACCGCTAAGAAAGCCACTGCCGCCAAGAAGGCGACCGCGAAGAAGTCAACTGCGAAGAAGTCGACTGCCAAAAAGACCGCTGCCGACAAGTAGCCGCACGGTCGAAACATCACCTAGAACAAAAACGAGCGAGGACCTCAAGATCCTCGCTCGTTTTTTATCCGGCAGTTAGGGACGTTCCTTTTCTGCCGGGCGGCGAAAGAGTGCGCCCAACGACCAGCCGTTTAAGAGCGCCCCCGATACATAGTTGTCGGAACCTGGTCGTCTGTTGATAAAAAAGAAACCGCTAACGGACAAAATGGCGCCTTTTGCGGATTAGTTGCTGTGCCGGAAAATAAATTGTCAGAACCAGGCGATAATTAAATTGCCGCGGCTGTCGTTACATATGACACGTGACAGGAGGACATGATGAAAAAAATGCCCAAGTTGTTGTTAGCAATGGTTGTCCTATTTTTCGCCACCGGATTTATTTTATTGCCCTCCGCAAATGCTTCTGAGTATTTGACGCCCGCCGACGCATGCTTCGATTTGAATGATGGGCCGAAACAAGAACGTACTATCGAGCTGTCAGATGGCTCTACAGGTGTTTTTGGGATAGAGAAAGAGCAAGCTGATGTTGCCCCGATTTGGGACGGCTACTACAACGCTACTGATGGGAATTGGAAGGTTTACTTCTATACTGGAGTGCTCGATGCTGAGTACTGGATATCAATCAAGAACTACAACATTACATCGTGGTGGGGCCATAAAGCATCTTCCGTTGGCGGTGCCTTATCGAATTTCAGTAAGAGTTTTTCTTCCAAACGAACAAAGTGGAGCTTTCTTTTTACCGGAGTAGGCGGTATGGCGTCTGCGACTTATACTCTTGGAGCTGAAATAAATGGCTCTCGGCTGCATACATATCTAGCGTGATTCAATATGGGCGTGTTGGGCAAGATCAACATTGGCGGAGAGGTTTCCCTCCTGGCAATAGTTCTGGTTGAGATCGGGATCGTCGCTGCGGTGATCTATCTCGTTTGCAAGTTGATAAAGGCTCTCAAAAAGGTTATTGAACGAACCAAACAAGAGTAGGCGGTCAGTCCGCTCGATTTCGAATCCATTTCAGCGGGTGCCATCCTCTCT
Organism: Collinsella sp.; assembly: GCA_048524725.1. Taxonomy (GTDB): domain Bacteria; phylum Actinomycetota; class Coriobacteriia; order Coriobacteriales; family Coriobacteriaceae; genus Collinsella. The sequence goes on from DBFVGT010000214.1 coordinate 4,818, forward strand.
GTCTGCTTATCTGTGGGCGGAGAGGATTTTTCTATGACTGAGACCGCATCAGCGCCAAATCCACGCCTATCCACGACCCGTCACCTGGGGACGTTCCTTTCCAGCCGGTGCTTGGGGAGACTCCTTGCCACCCGGTCGTCGTGGATGTTCTTAAACGACTAGCGATCGGGGACAGCCCTTGCCGATTGGCCGGTTTGCCGTCCGGGTTGGCAAGGACTGTCCTTTTCTGCCGGCAGTTTAGGAACGTCCCCAACTGCCGCCTCAGGTAGTCATTGGGGACGTTCTTTAATGACTAGTCGTTTAAGAACGTCGCATGCGACTAGTTCACCTCGACAGGCTTAGCGCCGGGATAGCGCTCCTCAAAGTCTAGGCGGTACTTATTGTCATTGGTGCCCGCCACGTTGTCGCGCGACAGCGGCGCCACGATCTCATTCTTGTGGTCCGCAGGCTTGGCGTATTTCAGGCTGATCTCCCAGGCATCACAGATTGCGTCAATGCGGTGATCCAGGTCGTCGTACAGGGCGATGATATCCTTCCAGGAGCTGTAGTTCTTGGAGCTCGTCGGGACGTCCAGGTCCTCGACGATGTCGTAATACTGCTCGATGGTGTCCTCCGTGCGCTCGGCGACGTCGGCGAGATTTTGACGGGTGGTTCGATCCTCTTCCAGATAGTTGCCGTTGAAGTTCTGCGCGCAGCCACGGACCTGGCTGTCGAGATCTTCGAGCAGGTCGTAGTATTCGCTCAGGCGACGGTAGAGGTTCTGCTCGGAGAGCGTTGCTTCGCCGCCATCCTCGTCGTCATCGTCATCATCGTCGTACAGGCTGTTGGGATTGCCGAGAGGCTTTAGGTCATCGTCGTCGACGTCATGGTGCAGCTTAGCTATCTCGGCAGTCGTCTGCGTGGCGGCGTTGTCGAACGGTCTGATCGCAAAGAAGATGACCAGGGCGATGATGATCGCCACCAGCACAACGATAACGGCGATAAGCGGCCCGGTGCCGCTCTTTTTGGGAGCGGGGGTCTGTGGCGAAGCGGGCGCGTATGCGGGAGCCGGCTGCTGTTGGGGCGAGCCGCTCGCGACGGGTATGCGCTGCGTGGTCTCGACGGCCTCGGTCCTTGCGGCGGGGTCGGGGCTATAGGCGAGGGGGTCGTCCGCCTTGGCTTGCGGCGTATCAAGGGAGCCGGTCTGCTCAAAAGCGGGCTGGCTATCGCTCGCGGCTGTTTGCTCAACGGGTGCACCGCACGAGGTGCAGAACTTGGCATTATCTTCAAGAAGCTTGCCGCACGAGGCGCAATACCGAGACATTGCCACTCCTTTCGCCACATTTCAATGCAATACGACGATTATACCCACTGCCCCAAGAAGCCGGCAGTTAGGGACGTTCCTTATCTGCCGGCAGTTTAGGAACCTTGATTATCGACTTTATCCGAACACCTCCCACATTCATCCGTACATGTACGGATGAATGTGGGAACCCGATACCCTGAGGGCCGGATTGGCCGGCCCCGGGAGATCGGAGGACGGCATGTCCGGAAAGAAGAAAAGGG
>DBFVGT010000215.1:0-3171 GCA_048524725.1 Collinsella sp.
CCCTTTTCTTCTTTCCGGACATGCCGTCCTCCGATCTCCCGGGGCCGGCCAATCCGGCCCTCAGGGTATCGGGTTCCCACATTCATCCGTACATGTACGGATGAATGTGGGAGGTGTTCGGATAAAGTCGATAATCAAGGATCAGAAAGCGCGTACCCACCTGCACGCCGGCGGCGCCCAGCATAAAGGCGGCCGCCACGCCGCGGCCATCGGCGATACCGCCAGCCGCAACCACGGGAATATCGACCGCATCGACAACCTGTGGCACCAGTGCCATCGTCGAGGTCTCGCCAATATGGCCGCCTGATTCGGTACCCTCGGCAACCACGGCAGTGGCTCCACGACGCGCCACGAGACGCGCCAGCGCCACCGAGGCAACGACCGGGATGACCTTGATGCCCGCCTCGTTCCACGCCTTCATGTACTTGGTGGGATTGCCGGCACCCGTCACGACGACCGGCACCCGCTCGTCAATCACGACCCGCGCGACCTCGTCGGCAAACGGGCTCATGAGCATGACGTTGACGCCAAAGGGCTTATCCGTCCTGGCGCGCAGCTCATGAATCTGGTCGCGCAGCCAGTTGGCGTCTGCGTTCATGGCCGCGATAATCCCTAAGCCGCCCGCCTCGGACACTGCGGACGCCAGCGAGGCGTCGGCGATCCAGGCCATACCGCCCTGGAACACGGGCTTTTCGATGCCGAGCAGATCGCAGAGAGGAGTCTTGAGCATCTCTACTTCTCCAATGCCGCCTCGACCGTATCGGCGAACTCGCCGACCGTCTTGGGGTTCTCCTCGGTATCGAGCTGGATGCCAAACTCGTCCTCAACGGCGACGAGGATCTCGACGGTGCCCAGACTGTCGAGACCAATCTCCTCGAGCGTGGACTCGGGCTTCATCTCGACGTCGTCAAGACCGGCGGTCTCGCGGATAACATCGCAAACGCGCTCGAAGGTCTTCTGATCTGCCATGGTAGTTCTCCTTTGTTTGTGCCCTAGGGGCGTTTTTATTTCCTATGTGCGACTACTTCCAACGAAGTAGATAGCCACCTATATCCAGACCGGCGCCAAATCCAACGAGGGCGATGGTGTCGCCCGTGTGAAGTGCACCGGCGTTTGCCAGCCGGTCGAGGGCAAGCGGAATGCATGCGCTCGAAATGTTGCCGGTCTCGCGCAGCGTTCGAACCACGCGCTTGTCTGGCACACCGAGGCGCTTGACCGCCTGACTCAGGATTCGTTCGTTAGCCTGATGGAATACAAAATGGTCGATGTCCTCGACCGAAATGCCCGCATCGCTCGCAAGCTTATGGACCGTGTCGCAAATCGCGTTGACGCCGAACTTGAACACGCGGCGGCCATTCATGGACAGCACGCTCTCGCTATCTGCGGAGGCCTTAAACGGCGAGGTGCCGACCAGACCGGGAACGCACAACGTCTCGACGTCGGGCGCCGTCGAAAGCTCAACGGCAAGGGGGCTGTCTCCCCCAGCCTCAATCACCGCGGCGCCTGCCCCATCGCCAAAGAGCACACAGGTGGCGCGGTCGGTCCAGTCGAGCGCGCGCGTCATCTGCTCGGCGGCAACGACAAGCACATGCTTGGCTCGTCCTCGGGCGATATAGCCCTCGGCGACATCGAGCGCAAATACGAAGCCGGCGCAGGCAGCCGAGACATCGAAAGCAGGGCACGTCGCGCCCAGTCGCTCAGCAACGGCACACGCCTCGGCGGGAACAAGGTGGTCACCCGTCGTCGTCGAGCAGACGATCAGATCCAGCTGGCTCGCGTCGATTCCGGACACCTGGAGTGCCCGCTCGCTCGCCGCTACGGCAAGGTCATCAAGTGACTCGGTGGTGCATACATGGCGGCTCTTGATACCTGTGCGGGTAAAAATCCACTCATCCGAGGTATCGAGGAACTCGGACAGCTCGTCATTGGAAACACTGCGCTTAGGAAGCGCCGAGCCTGTTCCAAGAATCGTGAAACCCATCACTAACCTCCTTTGAGTTGTTGACGTGTTTACATCGACCAAGAGAGGATAGCGCAATTTAGTCGTTGTTGACGTGTTAACATTAAATTGTCCAAATGCGACAAAGGCTTCACATTGTGTCTATCTCTCGACACCATTGCGTTATTCACTTATTCATTAAGGAGGTAGCAGCCGTTATGGATGCCAAATTAACGATAGTCGACGTAACCGGATCGACCAACGATGACCTGCTCGAAGCAGGAAAACAGGGAGCGCCGCACGGCACAGGACTTGCCGCCCGGGCTCAGACAGCAGGACGCGGCCGGCGCGGCCACAAGTGGGATTCAACCGCCGGCAACCTATTGCTTTCGATTGTCCTGCGTCCATGCGTTAATCCTGCAAAATACTCTGGTCTTGCCGCCGTCAGCGGCCTAGCGGTGCTCGAGGCGCTCGAAAAACAGGGTCTTGCAAACGAAATTGGCCTCAAATGGCCCAACGACCTGGTCGCGCGTGAACGCAAACTCGGCGGCATTCTGGTCGAGGCCGCACGCGATAACGACAGCAAACCTTTCGCCGTATGCGGCATTGGCGTCAATGTGAACTATGCGCCCCAAGAGGTGCCCGATGGCGGCTTGCCGGCAATCGGCCTCTCGGACCTTAACGAGAACGTTCCCGCCGTCAATGTATTACTCAAGGAGGTCTATCACGCCGTCGTAAACGCTGTGGACGCGTGGGCAGATCTGCTCAACGCCATGGAAGAAGACACCGGACCGCTCGCGCCCGTCCAAGGCGAATATATCGCTCACCTCAATTGGATCGGGGAGCACGTTATCGCCCGCTCCCCCGCTGGAGACGAACTGGCGCGAGGCATCTTTAAAACCGTCGATACCTTTGGACGCGCGTGTATCGAAACGGAAGACGGCTTGCGATCCTTCCATTTTGAGGAGGCGTCGCTGCGCCCCTTGGGCGAATAGGGCGCCGCAGCCACCTACTCAGCAGCATTACCAGGCGGTCAAAACCCATCATGCAAAACAAAAGAGCCCCGCTACCGTAATGGCAACGGGGCTCTGTAAGCTATGAGCGATATCGCTTAGAGCTTGATGTCGATGTCGACGCCAGCGGGGAGGTCGAGACGCATAAGCGAATCAACGGTGCCCGAGGTGGGGTCGAGGATGTCGATGAGGCGCTTGTGGGTGCGCATCTCGAACTGC
>DBFVGT010000216.1:0-2572 GCA_048524725.1 Collinsella sp.
GCGCAACTACGACTGCCTGCGCGAGGCCAAGAAGCGCGGCGTCGTCATGACGATCGGCTCCGACTCCTTCTCCTTCGTCACCCCGTACGGCACCTGCTCCATCGAGGAGATGTACGAGTTCGTCGACAAGATCGGCTTCACTCCGGTCGAGACCATCACCTGCGCCACCCTCAACGGTGCCAAGATGTGCCACATCGAGGACGAGACCGGTTCCATCGAGGCCGGCAAGTGCGCCGACCTGCTGGTTGTCAACGGTGACGTCGCCGCCGACATCCACGTGCTCAACACCGACAACATGGACGTCATCATGAAGGACGGCTGGATTGTCGAGGCTGGCACCTTCGGCGAGGCAAACAAGTACAGCGCCTAAGCTACCGTTCATCGATGGCTTGATGTAAAACACAGTATTTGATTGCATAATGCAATAAAGAGGGTCGCTTGCGGCCCTCTTTATTGCTATGGGGTGCGTCAGTAAGAAGGAGATGACGGTGGATCTCAATAGGCTGATTCTGGGCAAGAGCTACAACTCTACCAAGGTCTTTCGTACCGCTCAGCATGTGGTTCAAGCCATCTTGCTCGGTATTGTCGTTCCGCTGCTTATCCTGCTGCTCATCTGGGATCTAACCGATAATCCCAATCCCGTTCCGGCCGTTGTCGTCATTGCCGGCTTGGTCATGCTGTGCTTCTTCTTCTCGTACGTCTTTGTCGTTCCCGATGACCTCACATCGAGCGCTACCGACCGTACGCTCGCCATCGCGTCGAAAATATTCGCCTACACGTCGCGCGGCCTTACGCCCGAAGCTGCCCTGGGCGCCTCTAAGATCATCCTGTCCGAAACCATCGCCTCTGCCATCTGCTTTACCGACGGCAAGCAGGTGTTGGCAAGCTGGGGCGAGGACTCGGCAAAATGCCCCGCGGGCACCCCGGTGGTGCTGCGGACCACGCTCAATGTGATCAACAGCGGTGAGCAAAGCGTGTTCTCGCGCGATGCCTCGACCGAGACGGGTGGCTACTTTCCGCGCCTGCGCGCCGGTATTGTCGCACCGCTTACCGTGCGCGGGCATTGCGTGGGCACGCTCGAGCTGTATTATCCCCGTCTGAGCAGCATCGATATGCGCCAGACGGCGCTTGCCTCGGGCTTTGCCGACCTCATTTCCACGCAGCTTGCAAGCTTTGAGCTCGAGCGCCAGGACGAGCTTACGGCCCGCGTGGAGCTGCGCGCCTTGCAATCGCAGGTCGATCCTCATTTTCTATTCAATACCATCAGCACCATCGTGTCGCTCGTACGTGCCGAGCCGGACAAGGCCAGGTCGCTGCTGATCGACTTTTCCAATTACTACCGTCAGACGCTTTCTGATTCCGATACCCTCACAACGCTCGAGCACGAGGTGGAACAGGGCACTCGCTATATCAATCTTATGCAGGCTCGTTATGGCGACGGCCGTCTGCGCGTCTCGGTCGATATCGACTTTGAGGTGCGCGATTGCATGGTGCCGCCGTTTATCTTGCAGCCGTTGCTCGAAAACTGCATCAAGCACGCGCAGCGCGAGACCGAGCCGCTTTCTATTCATGTTAGGGCTTTCGAGACCGATGACGGTTTGGAGATCATCGTCGAGGACGATGGCATCGGTATGAGCGAAGAGGTCTGCGCGCATCTGTTTGAGCAACATCGCCGAGAGGAACCCGAGAGCATTACCGCCGACGGCTCCGTCAAGCGAGGTTGCGGCCTGGCGCTCTTCAACGTGCTTCAGCGCATCCATTTCTTTTACGGAGAAGATTCCGGCATGCGCGTGAAGTCCCAGGAGGGCGTGGGAACGCAGGTCATCGTCGAGCTGAACGGCGAGCCGCATGAGCCCGCGCCGTTGACGGCGTAGCACGCGGTTGGATTGAGAGAAAAAGAGGGGAAGCACATATGTCCGAAGGCTGGAACATCTTGGTGGTTGATGACGAACCTCCCATTAGGGCTGAGCTACGCTATCTGTTGGAAAAGGATACGCGTGTGGGCCAGATTGCCGAGGCGGGCAATGTCACCGAAGCCGTAGAGTCGATTCTGTCGAACAAGCCCGACGTGCTGTTTTTAGACATTACCATGCCCGGTCGCTCGGGAATTGAGCTTGCCGAGACGCTGCAGAACCTAAAGACGCCGCCGGTGGTTGTGTTTGTGACGGCGTTTGCCGAGTATGCGGCTGATGCCTATAACCTCGATGCCGTCGATTATGTCGTCAAGCCGGTCGAGGACGCACGCCTGTCAAAGGCACTCGACAAGATCAAGGCAGCCTTGGGTGTCCGTCGTGTTATCCACGCTCCGCGCCAGCCTTTGCGTCTGACGGTGGACCGCGGGGGCAAAAAGGTGTTCATTCCCGCCGCAGACGTCTGCTACTTTGAGGCGCGCGCCGATTTTTGCAACGCCATCTGCGCCGAGGGAACGTACCTGATCAATGAGTCGATCTCTTCGCTCGAGCGTCGCTTGGACTCCGAGGGCTTTATTCGCGTTCATCGCAGCTACCTGGTCAATTTGGAAGACGTGCACAATGTTGAGATTGGCTCCACGGGGTTGATGGAGCTCAGGCTC
>DBFVGT010000217.1:0-8470 GCA_048524725.1 Collinsella sp.
CCCTTTTCTTCTTTCCGGACATGCCGTCCTCCGATCTCCCGGGGCCGGCCAATCCGGCCCTCAGGGTATCGGGTTCCCACATTCATCCGTACATGTACGGATGAATGTGGGAGGTGTTCGGATAAAGTCGATAATCAAGGACTGCACACTGGACAATCTGACTTCGACCATAAGGCCCTCGCCAAGTCACCTCCATGTTATACTTGCCGTAAAAACCTTACGGCAAGTATAACATGGAGGTTTCGATGCTAACGCGTTTTGAGGTCGAGGGATTCCGAAACTTCTCCCATAGATTTACCTTCAATTTGACCGATGTCAGGGACTACAGATTCAATACGTCAGCCATCGATGAGGGCATCGTTTCTTGTGGTCTTATCTACGGTAAAAACGCTGTCGGCAAAACAAATTTCTCCAATGCTCTTCTCGATATTTCAGCAAATGTGGGGCGTCGGATCTTCTATTCCAATAAAACTAATTACCTCAGCGCAGTTGATGGGGTCACGTCGGCGTGCTTCGCCTACACGTTTCGCTTTGGGAATGACGAAGTTGCTTATCGTTACGAAAAGACTGGGATAACAGACTATCTTCGTGAGACAGTGGCTGTTAACGGCAAGATTGCATTTGATTACGACCACCGTGCAGGTAAAGTGCTCGATGGCGATTTGGCTTCTATTGGTGCCGATCGATTGAACTGGGAGTTCAAATCTCCCGGCATTTCTGTTTTGGCGTATGTGTGCAATAACATTCCTTTTGAGAGGGCAATGCCTCTTTTTAAGCTTTATACGTTTGCGCGGTCAATGGATGCCATTGGCGACGCACATATGAACGACCGTAACCTTGTCTCTACCATCGCCGAAAACGTTATTTCGAATGACTTGGTTTCTGAGCTTCAGGCTTTTTTGAATGACTTTGGAATTCGAGAACGCCTTACTGCGCGTGAAACGCCATCGGGTGATATCGCTTTGTACTTTGAAAAAAGTCGACTTATTCCGTTTGTAGAAAACTGTTCAAGCGGCACTGTTGCGCTGCTGCGACTGTTTAATTATTTCCATGCTACAAGTGTGCCGTCCTTGCTTTTTGTAGACGAGTTCGATGCATTCTACCATCACGATCTCGCCGAGAAGGTCGTTGACTATTTTAAGTCCCAGACCGGACGCCAAGTGCTTTGCGCATCGCATAATACAGATTTGTTCAGCAATAAAATCCTTAGGCCAGACTGCTTATTCATTCTTTCGGATCACAATATTATTTCAGCTGCCAATGCAACAGATAGGGAACTAAGGGAGGGGCACAACCTCGAAAAGCTCTATAAGGCTGGCGAATTCGATGTCTAGGAAGCAAGTCCTGCTTATCGTTGAGGGTATAAAGCAGGAGATTAAACTCTTTCATGCTCTCTTTGAGTGCTATGGTCTCGACATTGGCTATGAGATCGTTTCCTATAACACAAATATCTACGAGCTTTACGAAAGGATGTTTTCGGACGGCTTTCAGGACGACTTATCACTTCTCGGCGTCCTTAAGGAACGCGCGTCCGAAGAGGATAAGTGGTTATTTGACCAGGATTATTCTGATGTTTTGCTGGTCTTTGACTATGAGCTCCAAGATAATAGGTTCTCACCTGCACGGTTGGAGGAGATGCAACGTTACTTTAACGAGAGCACAGACAATGGCAAGCTCTACGTTAATTATCCAATGGTTGAGGCGTGTAAGCATTTTCTGAAAATGCCCGACGTAGAATATCTAAACAGAACTGTTTCCCGTAAAGATGTTTTGAAATACAAGTCAATCGTTGGCAATGCTTCTAGATACCAGAGTTTTGAGCGGCATTTTATTAGGCCTGACGTTGATGAAATGATTGTGCTTACCGCCATCAAGGCGCTTCGGTTGTGCGGCTATAACGGCGAGGCCGGTTATGAGTCTGAGTATAGAGACCTTGACCATGAGACGATCGTGAAGGCGCAAAACGATACTTTGCGTTTGGCTGATGAGGTATGGGTTCTTGGTACCTGTCTGCTATTTATTTTAGATTACTCAACGGGTCTTATTGATTTCGCGGGAATCGAGTCGAAGCTACTTGGCTAGACTTCTGGACGCTGCTAGTTCTGATTAATGTTGTCGATGCGGGGCTGTCATTTCGGAAGTGCGGTGAAAAATCGGAAACCTCCGAGCACAAACTGATTTTCGGCAACAAAACCGCAGGTCTCGGATGTCTAAAACAGGGGTCTGGTCGACCGTTCTCGGTTTTTCACCGCACTTCCGGATTGGGCGCTCATTTTGCACTCTCGAAGTCCCCACATCCTCTAAAAAAGTTCTTAATACAGCCTTAAAGGCCTTCCAACTCGCGTTGACAGCGTAAAATACGCATGTTTGACTATGACTAAAGTGGATTTTAGGGGAGGGGTGCGCCATGGAGGTGCTGGTTGTTGGCAACACCGCATATGTTGACGATGACTTTTGCGCCAAGGCGTTCCCCGGGGACCATGTCCAGGTCGTCGCTGCCGCGGAAGCGCGCCGCGATGAGTCGTCGCCCCATGCCTCGTGGAAAGAGCTGCTCCAGCACTTGGAGCAGGCCTACGAGTTCGACCGCGTGGTCTACCTGTCTAATTACCTAACCCCGCATACCGATACCGTGGGCGATATCGAGCTGCTGCGCTCGGTCTTTCGTACGTGCGCGGGTCGCCGGGTCCAACTGCTGTATGTAGCGGGGCCCGCGGGTGCCGAGGGTGCCGCCGATGCCGCGGGGCGAACGGGCAAGGGCATTATCGCGCACGCAGCCAACGACCTGTGCCGCTACTACGCTGCTCGCGAGGGCGTTCAGACCAAGATCCTGCGCGTGCCGTTCCTGTATGCCGCGTCTGTCGCGCTGGAGGACCCGTTTTTGGTGCCGCTGTTCGACGCTTGCTCAACAGGATCGGTCGCTCTGCAGGGCGCGCGGGATGCGGCGTTTCCCCTGCTGTGTGCCGAGGAGCTTTCGGTGCTGGTACGCCGTATCTTCGACAGCTGGGATGGCAACTTTGAGACGCTTGATGTTGCCGATGCCTTCCATCACACGGTGGGTGAGGTGGGTGAAGCCCTTCAGGCGCTGTTCCCAGGGCTCTCAGTTGCCTATGGCGATTCTGCCGGCTACGCCCTGCCCGCCAGTGACGTCGCTCGCGTGCGCTATGGCTGGTTTCAGCGCTACGACTTGCTGCGCGACCTCTCGACCATTCAGGCTCGCTGGGATGCTGGTCGCGCAAAGAAGGTCAACCCCTTGCGCGCGGCCATCGACCGTATCAAAATGCACACGCTGCCTATTAAATGCCTGGAGACGGGCGTTGCCTGGGTTCTGTTCGAGGTGCTGGAGCGCTTGTTCTCCCAATCGACCCAGCTCAACGTGCTCGATTATCGCCTGCTCTGCGTGGTGCTGATCGGCACGCTGTATGGCTTGGACTTTGGTCTGGTTGCGGCGCTGCTGGCGTCGGTGGGTTTGGCTGCGAGTTACTTTACTTTGTACGGCTATACCTTCCAGGGCCTGTTCTACGAGCCGTCCAACTGGCTGCCGTTTATTGCGTACTTTGTTGTGGGTGCCGTGTGCGGCTATGTGCAGCTGCGCAACAGCGAAGCCATTAGGGCGGAGCGCGATCAAAACGAGCTCGTGCGCAACCGCAATACGTTCCTTACGCAGCTCTACCACGACGCGATCGAGGACAAGCGCGCGTACAGGTGCCAGATCGTGGGTCGCCACGACAGCTTTGGCAAGATCTTTGCCGTGACGCAGGAGCTCGACGTGTTCAACCCACGCGACATCTATCGCAAGTGCTGCGAGCTTCTGGGCGAGATCCTCGAGAACGATTCGGTGGCGATCTACCATGTTTCGGGCGGGGCATTCGCACGCCTGGTGGCAGCAAGTCCTGCGATTGCCGAAGATGCCGCACGTTCGCTCACGCTTGAGCAGCTTGCACCTCTTTTGAGCGACGGGGGTCGTTCGAACCTGTGGGTGAACCGCGAGCTTACGCCGGGGCTTCCCATGTTTGGATACACAATCGAGCGCGATGGGGCACCCGCCGTGTTGATCTTTGTGCGTAGTGCGGCCGAAAACCAAATGACGCTCTATTACCAAAACCTGTTCCGCATCTTGTGCGGCCTGGTCGAAAGCGCGCTGGGCCGTGCCTTTGACTATGAGGCGGTGGCACAGGATAAACGCTGCGTTGACGGCACTTGCGTGCTCAAGCAGGCTGCCTTTGGCCAAGAGCTCGCGGCCGAGCAGGCGCTGGCGGACGGCAAGATGGACAGCTTTTTGCTCCTGCGCGTGGTACCGGGCATGGAGCCTGTCGGCGAGCTGGTGGGCGCAATTGGGTCGGCAATCCGCGAGAGCGATGCGGCGGGCCTGGTCGATGGTGACATGCTCTACCTGCTTATGCGCCAGGCAAAGGCGTGCGATCTGCCCATTATCCGCGAGCGCCTGAGCGAAAAGCAGATTGCGGTGGAGCCCGTTGACGGCGAGGACATCGTGGCGCTGCTGCAGCACATCTCTTACACCGGTGACGGTGAGGGGGGTGCCGCTTGATCTCGCTTGTCGTTGCTGCCGTCTTGCTGCTGATTCATGCGCTGGTTTGCCTGATGCTGTGGACGCTCATGAAGTTGGGCCTGCTGCCGGTGCGCGGGCACATGCTGGCTGTGATAGTGCTGGTGCCGCTGTGGGGCCCGTTGCTGGTGGTTCTGCTATCGGTCCGCGGCGCGGCGTTTGGCGAGGGGCTGAAAGAGTCTGCGCTGGAGTCGCTGCGCTTCAACGACGACCTGCATCGCAGCATCCTAGTGCACGACCGTGAAGCCGATGCGGGCGTGATCCCGCTCGAGGAGGCGCTCATCGTCAACGATCCGGCAGACCGGCGTCGCCTCATGCTCTCCATGCTCACCGAGGAGCCCGAAGCGTACCTGGCGCAGCTGCAGGCGGCTAAGCTTAACGACGACGTTGAGGTGGCGCACTATGCCGCGACGGCGGTGGCGCAGATCTCCAAGGAGTCCGACCTTAAACTGCAGCAGCTGGAGCGTGCCTTTAAGACTGACCCGAGCGCACAAAACCTCAACGAATACTGCGATTTTCTTGGTGAATACTTGGGCTCGGGTTTGGCCGAGGGGCGCGTGGCTCAGATTCAGCGCCAACAGTACGCGCGCTTGCTTGCGCGTCGCTGCGAGCGCGAGGACACCCTTGAGCTTCGCATTCGATACGCGACGGCGCTGGCCGATGTCGGACAGATCGACGAGGCGCAGGCCGTGACCGACCAGCTGGTGCTCGACGTGCCCGAGGAGCAGGAGGTTTGGATGCTTTGCCTGCGCCTGGCGGTGATGCGCCGCGACGGTGACGAGGTCCACCGCGTGATCGATGCGATTGACAAACAGCATGTATACTTGACCGCCGCCAACCGCGAGGAACTGGCGTTTTGGCGCAACGGAGAGGAGGCCCGGTGAGCGTGGTACAGCATATCCGCGACCGTGCGGGCCATTTTCGTTGGATGGGGCTGCTTGTGGTGTGGGCGGTCTTTATTGCCATGGCGGCCGTGCTGCTGGTGGAGCGCGCCGGCGTACAGTACAGTGCGGGCCAGCATAAGCTGGGGATGCTTGCCGCCAACGATGCGGTGCCGGCTTCCTCGGCAATATTTGGCCAAAAGCCCACGTGCCTGGTCATTACCGATTCCGATCAAGCTGGCGTCGAGGACGTAAAGGAGCAGTTCGACCAGATTCTGCTCGACATGAAGATCGCGCACCGCGACGTGGACCTTGCCCTGGACGGCGCGGATGCCATTCCCTCGCTGACCTCCTACGATCGCGTGATTTTGCTCATGCCGTCGCTCGATGGGCTCGGTACGCACCTGAGCGACATTATGAGTTGGGTGAGTGCCGGCGGTTCGCTTATGCTCGCCATGCCTCCGGATAACTCGGGCTATCTGCAAGTGATTGCTCCCAAGCTTGGCATTGAATCTGCTGGATATGACTATGTAAAAGCCGAAAGCATTGTGCCGAGCGAGGACTTTATGCTGGGCGGGGGAGAGCGCTACGAGCTCTCGGACCCCTTTGATTCGTCGCTTTCGGTTTCGCTGCGCGAGACGGCTCGTGTGTGGGCTAAGACCGGCGATGCGGGCGTCCCGCTCATTTGGTCGAATGACTGCGGTAGCGGTCGCACCGTGGTGTGCAATATCGGTATCTATGACAAGGTCATGCGCGGTTTTTACGCCGCGGCGATCAGCCTGCTGGGCGATGCCACGGCCTATCCGGTCATCAACAGCGCCGTCTTCTATCTGGACGACTTTCCCAGCCCCGTGCCCTCGGGCGACGGCACCTATATCAAGCGCGACTACGGGCTTTCTATCGCCGACTTTTATGCCAAGGTCTGGTGGCCCGATCTGCAAAAGCTCGCGCAAAAATATGGCGTTCGCTTTACCGGCGTGATGATCGAAAACTACGAGGACGCGGTCAACCAGACCGAGCCCGCGCGCCAGGCCGATACCACGCAGTTCCGCTACTTTGGCGGCATGTTGCTGCAGATGGGCGGAGAGCTGGGTTTCCACGGCTACAACCATCAGCCGCTGGCGTTCTGGGATACCGACTATGGCACACTGTACGACTACAAGACGTGGAAGAACAAGGAGACGCTCGTCGCATCGCTCAACGAGCTTATAGCCTTCCAGGACGAGGTGCTGCCCAACGCGCACGGCTCGGTCTATGTGCCACCGTCGAATATCCTTTCGGCCCGTGCGCGCAAGCTTATCGGCACCGACGTTCCGCGCATTAAGACCATCGCTAGTACGTATTTTGAGGATGGCACCGACCTGCCGTACGTACAGGAGTTTGGCGTGGCGAGCGATGGCATTGTGGAGCAGCCACGTATTGTCTCGGGCGGCATGGTCGACGATTCCTATATGCGCCTGGCAGCCGTGTCCGAGCTCAACATGCACTACGTGAGCACGCACTTTATGCATCCGGACGACCTTTTGGACCCCGATCGCGGAGCCAAGGAGGGCTGGGAGGTCTACAAGGGCGGCCTGACCGACTACCTGGACTGGCTTAGCAAGTCTGCGCCCGACCTGCGGCGTCAGACCGGCTCGGAATGCTCGGGCGCCATCCAGCGCTTTTCGTCCGTGACGGTGAGCGTGGATACAAGCGCGGATGCCTGGACGCTCAGCCTGGGCAATTTCCACGACGAGGCGTGGCTCATGTTCCGCGCCAACAACGGCGAGCCGGGTGCAGTCACGGGTGGCGAGATTACGCATCTGACGGGCGATCTGTACCTGGTCAAAGCTACGGACAAGACGGTGACCATTGCACGCAAGGAGGGTGGCGACAAATGAGAATCTGCTTGGTACTCGAGGGTTGCTACCCCTATGTGCACGGCGGCGTATCTACCTGGATGCATGGCTATATCCAGGCCATGCCCGAGCACGAGTTTGTGCTGTGGGTGATCGGCGCGCATGCTGCCGACCGCGGCAAGTTTGTCTACGAGCTGCCTGGCAATGTGGTCGAGGTGCACGAGGTGTTTCTGGACGACGCCCTGCGCCTATCGGGCGAGCAAGAAGAGGCCGACTTTAACGCCCGCGAGCGCGAGGCGCTGCGTCGCCTGGTATCGCTCTCCAATCCGGACTGGGACGTGATGTACGATATCTTTCAGCGCCGTCGCGTGCATCCGCTCTCGTTTTTGCAGAGCTGCGCGTTTATGGATATCTTTCGCGACGTGTGCCTGGCCGAGTACCCATTCACGCCCTTTGCCGATGCATTCCACACCATGCGCTCCATGCTGCTGCCCGTGCTCTACCTTCTGGGCAGCGAGGTGCCGGTGGCCGATGTGTACCACGCCATCTCAACCGGCTACGGCGGTCTGCTGGCAAGCCTTGGCTCCAGCGTTCACCAGGCTCCGGTGCTGCTGACCGAGCACGGCATTTATACCCGCGAGCGCGAGGAAGAGATCATTCGTGCCGACTGGGTCGTGCCGTCGTTTAAGGACCGCTGGATCCGCTTTTTCTACCTGCTTTCGGAGGAGATCTACCGTCGCGCCTTCCGCGTGACCAGTTTGTTCCATAACGCCCGTAAGACGCAGATCGACATGGGCTGCGATGCGGACAAGTGCCTGGTCATCCCCAACGGCATCCAGTTCGATCGCTTTAAGGACATTCCCTTAAAGCCCGATGACGGCTGGGTGGATATTGGCGCGGTGGTGCGCCTGGCGCCCATCAAGGACGTCAAGACCATGATCTATGCCTTCTTTGAACTGCACGAGCGCCTGCCTAAGGTGCGCCTGCACATTATGGGCGGCGTGGACGACGAGGAGTACAGCGCTGAGTGCCACGCGCTGGTCGATACCCTGGGCGTGCGCGACCTGATCTTTACCGGCCGCGTCAACGTGGTCGAGTACATGGAAAAGCTCGACTTTACCATTTTGACGAGCATCTCCGAGGGCCAGCCGCTCAGCGTGCTGGAGTCGCTTGCAGCGCGCCGTCCC
>DBFVGT010000218.1:0-6896 GCA_048524725.1 Collinsella sp.
CCAAAAATAGAGGCCAAGGTGGATTCCGGCGCGCGTGACAGCTCGCCGAGCGTGTAGATGCGCATACGGCGCAGTCGCTCCTCGGCCGAGCGCCCGATGCCGCTCATGGCAGATACCGGCAGCGCGGCCAAAAAGCGCTGCTCGGTTCCGGGGCGCACGATGGTCAGCCCAAACGGCTTATCCCGCTCGCTTGCGATCTTTGCGACCGTCTTGTTGCAGCCCACGCCAATGGAGCACGTCACTCCCAGCGCTGCCACACGGTCGCTTATACGCCGTGCAACCAGCAGTGGGTCCTCGGGCGCAAAGCGACCCGGTGTGATATCGATAAAGGCTTCGTCGATGGATACGCGCTCAACGCGCGGCGTCTCCTCGGCAAGAATCGCCATGACCTGCGCGCTCACCTCGCGGTAGCGATCAAAGTGCCCGTGCGTCCAAATGGCTTGCGGGCACAAGCGCCGCGCCTCGGCCGAGGCCATGGCAGAGTGCACGCCAAAGCGGCGCGCCTCATACGAACACGTGGACACGACGCCACGCGAATCGGCGTCTCCGCCCACGATGAGTGGCTTTCCGCGCCATTCGGGATGATCGAGCATCTCCACGCTCGCAAAAAACGCATCGAGGTCCATGAGGCCCACCGCCGGACCCGTCCAGGGAGGCGGCGTGACGCTCATGGCATCCTCATAACCGTATGTATGTTCGCGTCTTTCCATGTCATGAGTATACCGCACAGCTCATGTGGGGTGCGTGTATGTGCTTGCAAATCCCGAATTCTTGTCTAAGATATGGATTTGCCCTCGACTACACCGAAGAAGTTGGTCTCACGGACTTCACCTGCCCGCGTCGATGGCGTATTATGTTCAACTGTTTGTTTGTAGTTGCAGCCTAAAGCTGCTTGGTTGGAGGAGTTTCCTTTGGCAGTCAAGATTCGCCTTGCTCGTCACGGCGCTAAGAAGCGTCCGTACTACCGTGTCGTCGTCGCCGATTCCCGCGCCCCGCGTGACGGTCGTATCATCGAGGAGGTTGGCCGCTACAACCCGATGACCGCCCCCAAGACCATCAACCTCGACCTCGAGAAGATCGCCGACTGGCAGTCCAAGGGCGCTCAGCTCACCGACGCCGTCGCCGCTCTGGTCAAGGCCGCCAACGAGGGCGAGAAGACCGAGACCGTCGTCAAGAAGTCCAAGAAGCAGCTCGCCAAAGAGGCCGAGGCCGCTAAGGCTGCCGCTGAGGCCGCTGAGGGCGCCGAGGAGTAAATCGTGCCTGAGGTTGACGCTGCACAGCTCGAGGGTGAGGCAATGCTCTCAGATCGCATCGCCGATCTCGTCGAATATCTCGTTGTTCAGATCGTCGACGACCCGGATTCCGTGAGCCTTGAGGTCATTGATGGTGATGACGCCTCTACGATTGAGGTTTCTGTCGCCGAGGATGACGTCGCTAAGGTCATCGGCCGTCGTGGCCGTACCATCAAGGCCATTCGCACGCTCGCCCGTGCACTGGCCGCTCGCCTCGACACTGCTGTCGAGGTAGAGGTTCTGGGCTAGGACCTTGAGGTCCCAGTACAAAAACATCGCCCGTGTGGTCAAGCCGCACGGAAGGAAGGGGGAGGTCCTCGCGCAGCCGCTGCGGGGGCTTCCTTCTGTATTAGAGCCGGGTATGCGCGTCGCCCTGACGCCGCCGGCGCTCAAGCGCGACCGCTTTTGCACGGTCGTGTCCGTCACCGATACGGGCGATGGCGATCTGGTCTCGTTTGAGGGCATTGACGACTTGACGGCCGCCGAGGGCATCACGGGATGCTATGTGTTGGCAAATCGTGACGATTTTGAGCTCGATTCACTCGACGCCGCCTATACCGACCTGATGGGTCGCGAGGTGGTCGACGAGCGCTTCGGTTCGCTCGGCACGATCGTCGAGATCATGTCGACGCCCGCTAACGATGTTTGGGTTGTCGAGGGTGATCGGTACGGCGAGGTACTGATTCCCGTGATCGAGCAGGTTGTGCTCGATCTTCCCGACACAGGAGCAATTATCGTCCACGTTATGGACGGCCTGATCGATATGGACAAGTAGGGAGGACAACATGCTGATTGAGACCCTTTCGGTCTTTCCCGAGATGTTTGAGCCCGTCATGTCCACATCGATTTTGGGCCGCGCCCGCAAGGCCGGCCTTTTTGATTTTAAGGCGTATAACCTGCGCGACTGGACGCACGACCGCCATCGTACCGTCGATGACGAGCCGTACGGCGGCGGGCAGGGCATGCTCATGAAGGTCGAGCCTATTGCCGAGGCCATCGAGGCTATTAGCTCCGAGGGTCCTAAGCCCACCGTGGTGTTTTTTACCCCCTGTGGCGAGCCCTTTACACAGCATGTGGCCGAGCGCCTGCTCAAAAGCGAGCGCTTGCTGTTTGTGTGCAGCCGTTACGAGGGTGTCGACGAGCGTGCCTATGCGTATGCCGACGAGCGCCTGTCGATCGGCGATTACGTGCTTACGGGCGGCGAACTTCCCGCTATGGTCGTTGCCGATGCCGTCGTGCGCCTCATTCCCGGCGCCCTTGGTGACGAGATGAGCAACGTCGACGAGTCGTTCTCGACCGCCGAGGACGGAGGCCTGCTCGAGTATGCGCAGTACACTCGCCCTGCTGAATTCAACGGCGAGGGCGTGCCGCCGGTGCTCGTGAGCGGTGACCATGCCAAGGTCGATGCCTGGCGCCGTAAGAATGCCATCGAGCGCACCTGCCGCTGGCGTCCCGACCTGATCGAGACGGCACGGCTTACGCCCCAGGAGCGCGCATACGCGCAGGAGATTCTGGACGCTTCGTATTCGCAGAGCGAGGAGTGAGAATGGTTCCATCGCAGCATTCCGCGTTGAGGGGCGCTTTTGAGTGGGTCGCGGTCATCGCGATCGCGCTCGTGGCCACCTTCCTGATCCGCACCTTTGTGGTCGAGCCCTTTGTGGTACCCACCGGCTCCATGGAGGACACGATCGAGATTGGCGACCAGATCCTGGCACAAAAGGTGAGCCTCGAGCTCGGTCAGCCCGTCAAACAGGGTGATATCGTGGTGTTCCACAACCCCGATGCCACTTCCGAGCACGATGTTCTTGTCAAGCGTGTTATTGCCACGGCCGGCCAGACGGTCGACCTGCAGGACGGCAAGGTGGTCGTTGACGGCCAAGCGCTCGACGAGGACTATACGACGGGCATGAGTTGGCCGCTTTCGGTCCAAGCGCCTGGCGCCCAGGTGAGTTATCCCTACACCGTTCCCGACGGGTGCGTGTGGGTGATGGGCGACAACCGCGAAAACTCTGCCGACTCGCGCTACTTTGGTCCCGTCGATCGCTCTGATTTGATCGCTGTGGCGCTTGTGCGCTACTGGCCGCTCAACCGCATCGGCGCTATCGACTAAAAACCGCTATAGTACAGTACCTAACCGTGTAATCGTTTCGACGAGGGGATATTAGAGGCATGAACGCTTCATCGCTTTCCTTCCAAGACATCATCCTGCGCCTCCAGCAGTACTGGGGCGAGCAGGGCTGCGTCATTATGCAGCCCTATGACTCCGAGGTCGGTGCCGGTACCTTCCATACCGCGACCACGCTGCGCTCGCTCGGTCCCGCCGAATGGCGCACCTGCTATGCGCAGCCCTGCCGCCGTCCCGCCGACGGCCGCTACGGCGAGAACCCTAACCGCATGCAGCACTACTATCAGTTCCAGGTGCTCATTAAGCCCTCTCCGGTTAATGCTCAGGAGCTTTACCTGGGGTCTCTTGCTGCCATTGGCCTGGACCCCAACGACCATGACGTCCGTTTTGTCGAGGACGACTGGGAGAGCCCGACGCTGGGCGCCTGGGGCCTTGGCTGGGAGGTCTGGCTCAACGGCATGGAGGTCACGCAGTTCACGTACTTCCAGCAGGTGGGCGGTATCGAGGTCGACCCCGTGCCCGTCGAGATCACCTATGGCCTGGAGCGTATCGCCATGTACGCTCAGGGCGTCAACTCGGTCTACGATCTGGTGTGGAGCTATCTGCCCGACGGCACGCCCATGACCTACGGCGACGTGTTCCTCGAGAACGAGCGCGAGTTCAGTGCCTATAACTTTGAGGTCGCCAACGTCGAGATGATGCGTCAGAAGTTTGACGACTACGAGGCCGAGTGCCATTCCTGCCTGGAGCGCAAGCTGCCGTTGCCGGCGTACGACTGTGTCATGAAGTGCAGCCACGCCTTCAACCTGCTCGATGCCCGCGGCGCCCTGTCCGCGGTCGAGCGTGCCAACTACATCCTGCGCGTCCGCGCCGTCGCCAAGGCGTGCTGCGAGGCCTACATGGCCGAGGTCGCCGGAGTCAACGAGAATGCCGACCAGGAAGGCGAGGTGGCGTAAGCCATGGCAGACGCTAAGGATTTCCTGTTTGAGATCGGTACGGAGGAAATGCCCTCCGCGCCGCTGAACAATGCCGTCAAGCAGCTTGGCACCATGATCGCCAAGGGTTTAGACGATGCTGGCCTGGCCCACGGCGAGGTCCGTGTGATTTCGAGCCCGCGTCGCCTGGCTGCGCTCGTGGCCAATGTCGCCACTGCGACCGACGAGGTCCACGAGGTTAAGCGCGGCCCCGCGGCCAACATCGCGTTCGACGCTGACGGTAACGCCACTAAGGCCGCCCAGGGCTTTGCCCGCAAGTGTGGTGTGGCTGCCGAGGATCTGGTCTGTCGCGAGGACACCGACGGCCGCGAGTACGTCTTTGCCGAGAAGAATATTCCTTCCGCACCGGCTACGCCGATTCTGACCGCTCTGTGCGAGAAGACCATCGCCGGCCTGCAGTGGCCCAACTACCGCTCTCAGCGCTGGGGTCACGAGCACGCCACCTTCGTGCGCCCGGTCCGTTGGATCTGCTGCCTTCTGGGCGAGGACGTTGTGCCCGTGTCGTTTGCCGACGTGACGAGCGGCAATACCACGCGCGGCCATCGCGTGCTTGGCCCCGGTGACCACGTTGTCGCTAGCCCCGCCGCCTACGAGCAGGTGCTCGAGGACGCCGGCGTGCTTTCTGCCGAGCGCCGTCGCGAGGCCATCCTTGCCGGTATCTCCGAGGTCGAGGCCGTTCGCCCCGGCTGCCATGTCGATACGCCCAAGAAGGTCTTCGAGGAGGTTATCAACCTCTGCGAGTGGCCGACGGTGCTCGTCGGTACCTTCGATGAGGAGTTCCTCAAGGTCCCGCACGAGATCATCTGCGAGTCCATGCTCACCAACCAGCGCTACTTCCCGATCTATGACGGCGAGGGCAAGCTGACGCGTGAGTTCGTGGTCGTCTCCAACAGCAAGCCCGAGAATGCCGAGCGCGTGATCGACGGCAACGAGCGCGTCGTGCGCGCCCGTCTGGACGACGCCAAGTTCTTCTACGAGGAGGACCTGAAGATCTCCCTCGACGAGTTCCGTGAGCGTCTGGCCAAGGTTGCCTTCCAGGAGAAGCTCGGTAGCGTGCTCGCCAAGTCCGAGCGCATCGAGCAGCTCGCGCTCGCTATCGCCCGCGAGGCTCACCTGGGCGCCCATCTTGCCGCCGACGCTGCTCGCGCCGCACACCTGTGCAAGGCAGACCTGGTGTCCAACGCCGTCGTCGAGTTCACGAGCCAGCAGGGCGTGATGGGCGGTTATTACGCGACCGCGATGGGGGAGAACGACGAGGTCGCCCATGCTATTCGCGATCACTATCGTCCCCGTTTTGCCGGTGACGAGCTGCCCGAGGGCACCGCTGGCTGCATCGTGGCCTGCGCCGACAAGCTCGATACCATCGCCGGTATCTTTGCCATCGGCGAGCCCCCGACCGGCTCCTCCGACCCCTACGCGCTGCGTCGTGCCGCTATCGGCATTATCAACATCCTGCGCGACCGCCTGCCGATCGACCCCACGTCGCTCATCGACTTTGCCCTCGAACTCTACAGTGAGCAGGGCATTGAGTTCGACGCCGCCGAGGTCGCCCAGCAGGTTCGTGACTTCTTCCATGGCCGCCTGGTGAGCATGGCCCGCGACGAAAAGATTCCGGCCGATACCGTTGCCGCCGTCTCCGCGGTGCACATCATCGCCCCGTCCGTCTTCTTCGCCCGCTGCGCCGCCCTCGACGAGGCCCGCAAGAACGACGCTGAGACGTTCGACAACCTGGCGACCGCCTATGCCCGCGCCGCGCATATCTCCAAGCCCGAGCTGGGTGCGGAGTATGACCGCAGCCTGATGGGCGAGGTCGAGCTTGCGCTCGCCGACGCCTCCGAGGCTGCTCAGACCGCCGTCGATGCCGCCCTTGCTGCCGAGGACTACCCGGCCGCATTTGCCGCCCTCGCCGCCCTGCGCGCGCCCATCGACCGTTTCTTCGATGAGGTCATGGTCATGGACAAGGACGAGCAGCTTCGCGATAATCGCCTTAAGCTGCTCAACCGCTTCGAGGCCGTTTTCTCCGGCATTGCCAACATCGGTGAGCTTGCCCGCAAAAAGTAAGCCAGCCTGCGCATAAGCGCAAAAGGAGCCCCGCATGGATTGCCCGGTCACCGTTCGTCCCACCGTTATCGTTATCTCCGACTCGCTCGGCGATACCGCTTGTGAGGTGGTGCTTGCGGCGTCCGGGCAATTTGATGAAGGGGCTTTTCGCGTTTTGCGCCTGTCCAAGGTGACCTCCGTGGAGCAGGTCAAGTCATTTGTGGGGCCGCGCGTCGATGCCGACCATCGCGATGTCGCCGTGTTCCATACCATTGTCGATCCGGCGCTTCGCGCCCGCGTGCTCGATTACCTGGGTATGCTGCATATCCGTTCGGTCGACCTGATCGGCCCGACGCTTGCCGTGCTGTCGTCGCTCATCGGTGTGCCGCCCAAGTGCGTTGCGGGCGTGATTCACAAGACCGATGACCGCTATTTCCATCGTAT
>DBFVGT010000219.1:0-3433 GCA_048524725.1 Collinsella sp.
GACGAGATCTGGTGGCTCGAGACCATCGGCGGCCACCACTGGATCGCCAAGCGCGTGCCCGATGACGCCTATGTGACCATGCCCAACCAGCTGGGTATCGACAGCTTTGACCTGGATGACGCCGAGGGCGCCCAGGCCGACCACATGTGCTCCGCCGACCTGCGTGCCTGGATGGCCGAGTGGCATCTGGACCTGACGCAGGGCGTCGATGGCGACGGCCCGGCTGCGATCTTTAACCCGCGCGAGGCCTTTGGCTCGCACAGCGACAGCGACCATGTCTACAACACGCCGCGCGCGTGGTACATGCAGCGCTGCCTTAACCCCAGCGATGTGTGGGATGGCCCCGACGCCGACTACACGCCCGAGAGCGATGACATCCCCTGGAGCCGCGTGCCCGAGCGTAAGGTGACCATCGAGGACATCAAGTACGTACTCTCGAGCCACTACCAGGGCACGGAGTACGACTGCTACGGCAGCAAGGGCACGCCCGCCACGCGTGGCGCCTATCGCCCCATCGGCATCAACCGCAACAGCCAGCTCGCTGTGCTGCAGCTGCGCCCCTATGCGCATCCGGCCTACCGCGCCGTGCAGTGGATGGCCTTTGGCTCCAACTCGTTTAACGCGCTGGTTCCGCTGTACGCCAACGTCGAGACCATGCCCGAGTACTTTGCCGACACGCAGGCTCGCGTGACGTCCGAAAACTTCTACTGGGCCAACCGCCTGATCGGCGCGCTGGCCGACGTCCGCTTCCATGAGTGCGGCCGCGCAGTCGAGGATTATCAGGAGAAGGTCGGCGGCATGGGCCACAAGCAGATTCATGACGTCGACGCTGCCGTAGCCGTTCTGCCCGAGGCTGAGGTGTCTGCCGAGCTTGCACGCGCCAATGAGACCTTTGCCGAGCGTGTTCGCGTAGAGACCGATGCTCTACTGGGCAAGGTGCTCTACACCACGAGCTGCGCCATGAAGAACTCTTTCGCGATGAACGACAACGTGAGATAGGGATTTCCCGTCGATCGAATAGCGCTAAAACGCTTTGTCGCTTTCACTCAATCTTGGGTACAAGAACGCCAATGCAGTTGTTTGTGATTGGAGACAACCATGGTTATGAAACTCGATCAGCTTGTTAACGGCGCCATCAACGTGGGCTTCGGCGCCGCCGCCGTTGCCGTCGAGGGCAGCAAGAAGGTTCTCGACGACCTTAATACTAAGGGCGAGCAGGTGCGCAAGGACGCAGGCGCCCCCGATATCGCCCGCAGCGTGTCCGACATGTTCGAGCAGGCCGGTGGCACCATCTCCGACCTGACCGAGCGTCTGGGTATGCAGGGCGAGACCGCGGCCCAGCGCGTGCTTGACGAGCTCATCCTTGCCCGCGTCCGCGTCATGACCGCCCCCGAGCGCACGGCCTTCCTGGCCCATGTGCGCGACATCGTCGATTCGGTCGAGGACAACGTGACCTCGGTGCCCGTCGAGTCCGTTGAGCCCGACGATGCGAAGGATACCGAAGAGGCCGAGTAGCAGCGCAGATGGCAGATTCCACCACCGATTACAACAATCTAGATCCCTTGGGTGACGAGGCGGCGGTTGTCGATGAGGTCGACGCCGCCGTCTCGGGCGCTCGCAAGAAGCCGCGCGCTGTCGATATGGTGCCAGAGGAGCCCGACGCGATGGCGCCGGACGAGGAATACCAGCTCACGCCGGCGGGTCGTCGCGAACGCATCGGGCAGATTGTTCGCCTGGTCAAAAAGTACCGCGTGTGGGACAACCTCACGCCGGTTCGTTTGCGCCGCCTGCTCGAGGAACTCGGCCCCATGTTCGTCAAGATGGGGCAGATTCTGGCTAACCGCTCCGAGATTTTGCCGCAGCGGTTTTGCGACGAGCTGCGCCGCCTGCGCTCCGACGTGGAGCCGGTGCCGTATGAGGTGGTGCTCCGCTGTCTGGAAGAGGAATACGGCCAGCGCCTGGGGCAGATGTTCGACGCGATTGACCCCAATCCGCTCGGTAGCGCGTCACTCGCGCAGGTGCACCGCGCCCGCCTGGTAACGGGCGAGGACGTGGCCGTCAAGGTGCAGCGCCCCGGTGCGCAGCAGGTTATGGCACAGGACATCGATATCATCCGCTCGGTGGTGCGTATCGTTTCCAAGTTCGTCAACACCGATCAATTCGTTGACCTGCACGGCGTAGTCGAGGAGTTGTGGACCTCGTTTCGCGAGGAGACCAACTTTTTGGCCGAGGCCAAAAACCTCAACGACTTCTACGAGTTCCATAAGAGCGTTCATGGCGTGACGTGCCCTAAATCCTATCTGGACCTGTGCACCGAGCACGTGGTGGTTATGGACTACGTCGACGGCATTTCGATCGCCGATCCTGAACGCTTGGTGGCCGAGGGCTATGACTTGGAAAAGATCGGTGCCGCAATCGTCGAGGATTACTCGACGCAGGTGCTCGATGACGGCTTTTTCCATGCCGACCCGCATGCGGGAAACATTATTCTCAAGGACGGCATCGTTTACTTTATCGACTTGGGCATGGTCGGACGCATGTCGAGTCACGATCGCGGTATCGTCAAGGACATGATTTTCGCCGTGGCCGAGGGTGACGTGCCCAAGCTCAAGGATTCGCTCATGCGCTTCGCCGTGACGCGTGGCGACTCGGCTGAGCTCGATCATTCGGCCTTTTTGTCCGATTTGGACTTTATCGTGGCTGACTTTGCGGGCCTTGACCTGAAGGATCTGGATATCGGCGAGTTTTTGACCTCGCTGTTAAACCTGGCGCGCAAAAACGACGTTGAGCTGCCGAGCGTGGTAACGATGTTCGCCCGCGGCATGGTGACGCTCGAGGGCCTGTTGACCGAGTACATGCCCAACGTCAACATGATCCAGATCATTCAGACGCATATCAAAAACGAAAAAAGCACTTATGCGCGCGTGCGCGACATGGGACGCGATCTTGCCGCGAGCAGCTATCGCGCGGCAAAAGGCTCGCTCGAGGCGGCCGAGTATCTTGGCCTGGCTTCGCGCATGCTCACGCGCGGCCAGCTTAAGGTGAACACGCAGATCATGAGCAGCGATAAGGCGCTGCGACAGCTGGGCGGAATTATCGACCGTATGTCGATGGCAATTGTGATTGCTGGCCTGTTTATCGGTTCGTCGGTGGTGTACTACGCGCGCATCGAGCCGGTTGTGTTTGGTATCCCAGTCATTGGCTTTATGGGCTACGTGAGCGCGCTGGTGCTGGCGCTTATGCTGGGCCGCAATATCTGGCTCAACAGTCACGGCGGCAAGCACTAGAGGCCGCGACCGTCACCGCATTTTCCTATCGCAAACAATAGCTTTTACCTTGGGCTTCGCCTGCGTGCGAGGCCCTTTTGCGTGATACCATTTTGACGGTAATAATCGATGGCCTAGATGGTGGTGCGGAGACGCACGAATGCGCG
>DBFVGT010000220.1:0-17514 GCA_048524725.1 Collinsella sp.
GTCGGCATAGCCCAGCATCCAGGCGCCCGGGATGGTAAACGCCAGGCCGCCGGCGACCATGGCGCCCGCGGACATGATGGTGTGGGTGACGTTGGCCTCGTTGAGGCTGGCGTTGCCCATGAGCTTCAGGAAGAACAGCGAGATGACGGCAGCGAAAACAATCGGCCAGGGGAGTGCACCCATCTTGAGGGCCGTGTAGGCCGAGCTTGCCGTGATGATCACGCAGCCAAGGACGCCGATGACGACGCCGCGCAGCGTGAGTTGCCCGCGCATCGAAGCGCGGTTCGAGGGATTGCTCATATAAAACTCCTTTGCGTATATCCGCTTCCCCCGGGAGCGCCGTTACGGATACGGCGCGGGAAGTCGGGTTACCAAGGGCCGCCGCATGAGCTCGCGCGCGACCGCGCACCAGTATAGCCGCAAACTAGTCATTTTGGGATGACTGGTTTAGGTAGGCGATATACTGCTGGGCAGACGAAAGGAGCGCCGACGATGCTTAATGGGTGCGCATATATATTGACGGTCGACGTGGGCAACACGTTCATTCGCTTTGGCCTGTTTGCAGAGGATTCGGCCGCGGCGCAGGAATGTCCGCTTGCGACGTGCGAGATCACCACGCCGTCGAGCATCACAGCAGACGAGGCGCGCATGCGTCTCGTGCAGGTCATGGCCGCACTGGCAGCCGATGCGGGCATGCCGGGTGCGCTTGTGCCCGCGGCCGCTGTGCTGAGTTGCGTGGTGCCGGCGCTCGAGCGCCCGTGGAAGGCGGCACTTTCCCGCACCTGCACGGGGCGCGTGCTCACCGTGGGGCCGGGCCTTAAGACCGGCATGCCCGTGCACTACGACGATCCGGCCGAGATCGGCCCCGACCGCATCGCCGATGCCGTGGCGGCCCGCGCCGTCTACGGCTCTCCGTGCATCGTGATCGACTTGGGTACCACGACCAATATCGAGGTCATCGACGCGCGCGGCACCTTTGTGGGCGGCGTCATCGCGCCGGGTCTGGCGCTTGGCGCCCGCTCGCTTTCGGCTGCTGCGGCGCGTCTGCCGCAGGTCGAGCCCTCGGCACCCACGCATGTGATCGGCCGCAACACGCGCGAGGCCATGCGTTCGGGCGTGGTTCTGGGCGAGGTGGCCCGCATCGACGGCATGCTCGACATGGTGCTCGCCGAGATGCGCGCGACCAAGGCCGCGGGGGAGGGCGACGTGCCCATCGTCATTACCGGCGACGATGCCGAGGCGCTCGCGTCGCTGGTCGGCCACAGCCTGACGGTAGACGACGCGCTGACGTTGCGAGGACTCGCCGAGCTCTACCGCATCAACCAAAAGCCCCGCCGCGTGTAAAAGTGAGGGCGCCGGTGGGACAAACGCCCCCCACCTTTCACCTGCTACAATGGGTCAAACTATTGCGATTACGGAGGTGTCTGCCATGTCGGACGATCTTCATCAAACTTCGTCAGGCAAGCGCCTGGACGTCATTAGCTGGGACGAGTTCTTTATGAGCGTGGCCATCGCCGCACAGCGCCGCAGCAAGGACCCCAACACGCAGGTGGGTGCGTGCATCGCCAGCACCAACCACCGTATCCTTTCGGTGGGTTACAACGGCACGCCCTCGGCGCTCAACGACGACTTTTTCCCGTGGGGTACGAGCGATGACCCGCTGCAGGACAAGCACAACTACGTGGTCCATGCCGAGGCCAACGCCGTGCTCAACTACCGTGGCTCGCTCAAGGACCTCGAGGGTTCCACGGTTTACGTCACGCTGTTCCCGTGCCACGACTGCGCCAAGATCCTGGCGCAGGTGGGCGTGGGCGAGGTCGTCTACCTGGACAACAAGTACGCCGACACCGATGACGGACGCATCAGCCGCCGCATCCTCGACTCCTGCGGCATCAGCTACCGCCAGGTTATCGTCGATGTTCACATCGGCACCGAGGGGCAGGCTCAGCAGTAGCGCGTGGCAACGCCAGCTGGCAACAAAAGGCAGCCAAAAGAGCCCCGTCCCAAATTGGCTGCTCGTGAAAGTCGTGTCCGCGCGCATGGATGGCTCGTGAGCGGGTACATGGCTGTAGTAACATAGCCCCTGTCCGCGGGCGCGCCCGCGTTATTGTGAGAAAGGAGCCCCTGTGGCTGTTAACGAAGAGCTGCTTAAGAAGGTTCTTGAGGAGATCCGCCCCAACCTGCAGGCTGACGGCGGCGATATGGAGTATGTGGGCGTCGACGACGAGGGTGTCGTCAAGCTGGAGCTGCAGGGCGCTTGCGCCGGCTGCCCCATGAGCTCGCTGACCCTGTCCATGGGTATTGAGCGCATCCTGAAGGAGCATGTGCCCGGCGTTACCCGTGTCGAGCAGGTCAATGCCTCCGGCGAGACCGACGACCTGTACGACGAGTACGCGCCGTTCTAAGATGCGAAAGCTGCGGACGGCATACTCCGCATAGACGTTACGCCCAAATATGCGGCTGCGAGCGCAAGGCCCGCGGCCGCATTTGTATGTAGGGAGTAGGAGGGTCGGCATGCTCAACGACTTCTACCATATGCTTGATCCCGTCGCGATTTCGGCGGGGCCCATCACGATTTACTGGTATGGTCTGGCCTATGTGGTCGGAGCTCTGCTCACGGCGGTCGTCATGTATCGCACGCAGCGTCGCTGGGGCTTTAACATCACGATTGACGACCTGACGAGCGTCGTGGTCGGTGTGGTCTTTGGCCTTATCATCGGCGCCCGCCTGTTCTACGTCATCTTTTACGGCGACGGCTACTACTGGGCGCACCCGCTCGAGATCTTTGCCACCAACGAGGGCGGCATGAGCTTCCACGGTGGCCTGGTCGGCGGCATCTTGGGCGGCATCATCGTGTGCCGCATGTATAAGCTCGACGCATGGACTTTGGCAGACCTTGCCGTCATCGGCGCGCCGCTGGCCTTGTGCCTGGGCCGTTGTGCCAACTTTGTCAACGGTGAGCTGTGGGGCAAGCCGACCGATCTGCCCTGGGGTGTGGTCTTTGGCGGGACTGCGGGCGATATGCCGCGTCACCCCTCCCAGCTCTACGAGGCATTTCTTGAGGGCATCGTGCTCTTTTGCATTCTGCAGGTGCTCAGCCGCAAAAAGCCGCTGCTGCCTCAGGGTACGTTTATGGGCGTGTTCGTGATGGGATACGGCATCGTCCGCTTCCTCGTCGAGTTCGTGCGCGTGCCCGACGCCCAGCTTGGCTATCTGCTGGGCGGCGTCATCACGATGGGTCAGCTGCTGAGTCTTCCGCTCGTGATCGCCGGCCTGGCGCTCATCATCTTCGCGCGACACCGCAACCGTCCCCAGCGCATCTACCTCGACGCCTAACCACCACAAAGGGGACACAGGCACCTTTGTGGTGGTTTTGCTGAGTTTGATAGGTTTCTAGAAAGGCTTTCGGACTGTGAAGGATTCCGATCTCTCCACAACGGCTGCGCGCGACGCTGCCCGCATCGTCTGGTTTAAGCGCTACCCCGCCAAGCAGACGCTCATCGCATTTCTGCTCGCGCTGTTGGCGACCACGGCGTTTTCCATCGATCCCGCCCCGGTGTCGAGCAACGCAGTCTTGGCGATTGACCCCAAAGCCTCGGGCATGCTGTACGTGTGCTACGAGGTGCTCCTCTCGTTTGCCGGCCATACCGACGCGGTCATGCTGCTTGCGCTTGCCTGCCTGCTCACGCTGCCGTTTCGCTACGTGTTCTTTGGCCGTGGCGACACCTGGCGCCCATCGATTATTCTGCCGTCGCTGTTTTTCGCCATCTGCATGGTGTTCGGCCGCAGCTACGACCTCACCGACTCGGCCGAGATTGTTCTTGGCGACAAGGCCCGCATCATCTGTGCCTGGATTGGCGGCGCGGGCTGGATGCTCTTGGCGATCGTTGCCTTCTACCTGGCTTTTGAGTGTCTAGATTGGCTGAGCTCTCGGCGCATTCCGTTTTCCGAAGCGCACTTTGGCCGCGTATGGCGTGTGGCTCACGCCGTGCTCTCGGCCCATCCCTTTGCCGGGCCCTTCCTGGTGCTTATGATCGCCTGGGCGCCCACGCTCATCGCTTCGCTGCCCGGCCTTTTTATGGGAGATACGGGTGCGCAGATTCGCCAGTGGTTCAACTATCCCAACGGCACGAGCGACTACCTGCGCCTACTCAACCCCAATGTCCTGCTCAACGGGCATCATCCCGTAGTGCACACGGCCATTATCGGCTCGTGCGTTCAACTGGGGCTTTCGCTGTTCAACAGCGCTGACGCGGGCCTCATCATCTATACCTGCGCTCAATTTGTCATCACGGCTTCCTGCATGGCCTATTCCATTTCGTCGCTGCGCAAACTGGGCGTGAGCCTGCCGGTTCGCGGTGCGATCCTGCTGTTCTTTGCGTTTATGCCGATGTTCTCTAACTACGCGGCGTTGCTCACCAAAGACGTGCTCTTTGCCGACGCGTTTTTGGTGCTGCTGGTACAGACCGTCAAGCTTGTGGCATGTGGCTTGCCCCGTCGTGATGCCAATGTCGAGCGAGCGGGCGAGAAAGCCCCCGTGCTCTTTGCGCGCCACGACTGGCTGCTGCTCGCTCTGGGCGCCATGGGTTCCACGTTCCTGCGCAACGGAGGCCTTGTGTTTCCCCTGACGGCATGCGTAATCGCGGCGGCGTTTTGCGCATGGGACGCGCATGCGGCTCGTCGCGCAGCCAAGCAGGCTGGTACTGCGCCTTCGGGCGGCATCCCGCGCTTCCGCTGGGTGGGAGTTCTTGCGGTGCTTGCACTCTGCCTTGCCTCTAATATGTACTTCACCAAGGTTTTTATGCCGGCGCACGACATCACGCCTGGTTCCAAGCGCGAAATCCTCTCGATTCCGTTCCAACAGACGGCTCGTTTCGTCCAAAAGCACGACGGCCTCAACTCGGGCGTCAACCCCACGGTTAAGGAGGACGGCACTATCGTGGAGGCACCCTGCGACGGTTTGGTGACCGACGAGGAGCGCGTCGTGATCGATCGCGTGCTCAAGTACGAGAACCTGGGCCGCCGCTACAACCCTGACAAGTCCGATGCCGTCAAGAACTGCTTTAACGAGTACGCCTCGCAGGAGGACATCGATGCCTATTTTGAGGTATGGGCCCAGATGTTTAAGAAAGATCCCGAGTGCTATATTTCGGCGCTTATCAATAACTACTATGGCTATTTTTATCCGAGCGCGCGCGATGCCTGGGTCTACAGCACGGCGCGTAGTGCCGAGATCATGGCGCGTCCCGACAACCTCAAGTACTTTGACTTCCATCCGGTTGACAGCAACGTGGTGCGCTGGTGCGACCACCTGATCAATCTGTACCGTGTGGCGGTGCAGCGCATCCCGTTTATTTCGCTCACCATGAGCTCGGCCACCTATGTGTGGATCATGATCGCTGTGGTGGTCTACCTGCTGCGTCGTCATTCATGGCGTGCGCTGGCAATCTGGGTGCCGCTGTTGGGCGTGCTCGCCGTGTGCCTGATTGGCCCGTGCAACGGCTCGACCTACATGCGCTACCTGTATCCGGCCATCGCCTGCATGCCCTTCGCCATCGGTGCCACCATCACCCGCAGCGACCTCCTCTGGTCCTAATTTGGTACATTGGGGTCAGGTTACTTTGCACCAAAGGGTGGCATCATCACGACGCCTTCATTTTGGGGTTTATCTCGCAGGCCAGTAGGTATATCATAACGACGTTTGTTTATATTGCCCGAGCATCTGCGCTGGGCTTTAGGTCGAAACCGATAGGAGACACGTATGTCCGGACACTCTAAGTGGGCCACAACCAAGCATCGTAAGGGCGCGCAGGACGCCAAGCGTTCCGCCCTCTTCTCCAAGCTGAGCCGCAACATCACCGTTGCTGCCCGTCTCGGCGGCGACCCGCTGCCCGAGAACAACGCCAGCCTCGCTGCTGCTGTTGCCAAGGCCAAGGCTCAGTCCATGCCTAAGGACAAGATCAAGTCCGCTATCGACAAGGCTTTTGGTTCGGGTGCCGATGCCGCCGTCTACGAGAACATCGTGTACGAGGGCTATGGTCCCGCCGGTGTCGCCGTCTACGTTGACTGCCTGACCGATAATCGCAACCGCACTGCCGCCGATGTCCGTTCCGCCTTCTCCCACGCTGGTGGCAACCTGGGCACCTCCGGCTCCGTCGCCTTCCAGTTTGAGCGCAAGGGCCAGATCGTCGTCGCCAAGGAGATCCTGGACGAGAATGCCAAGAAGGAGACCATGATCGCCAACGGTGCTGCCGGTGACGAGGATGAGTTCATGATGGCCATCGCCGAGGCCGGTGGCGAGGACTACGAGGACGCCGGCGAGGAGTGGATCGTCTGGACCGCTGCTAACGACGTCATGGCTGTTTCCAAGGCACTCGAGGAGCAGGGCGTCCAGGTCAAGGGCTCCGAGACCACCATGGTCCCGACTACCCCGACCGAGGTCTCCGGTACCGACGCCAAGAAGGTTCAGCGCCTTATCGACCGTCTCGAGGAGCTCGACGACGTCCAGGACGTCTACAGCACCATGGACATGACCGACGAGGTCATCGCTGCCCTCGAGGAGGAGTAGCGCCTGCACGGGTTAAGCCGTGCATATCTGGGCATAATGAAGCGAGCATGCAAGCCTCGTGGAATAGATGAGCCGGATCCGCGTGCGTATGGCACCGGACCCGGCTCTTTTATAATGATGCGAATCGTTTTGCATTCTGTGGACCGAAACCTGAAGGGAGCGCGCGTGCGCGTACTCAAACGAGCCCTAGCGATCGTGTATCTTGCCGCCGCCATCGTGGCGCTGGGTACGCTTGTCTGCCAGTTCTGGGGACCGTATACGTATCGCTTTATGTTGCTGTTGCGTGACACCATGCCTCGCGTCGTCGTTACGGCGTGCGCCGCCATCGTGGCACTTGGCGTGCTCATCGGTTTTTTCCGCCTGATGTTCGCGCGTCGCGAGCCGTCCTGCGTGCATCCGGCGGGGGAGCGCAATATCGAGGTTACGCTCGCAGCGCTTTCCTCGTGCGCCCGTGCCGCGGCGGAGTGCGATGATCGTGTGATGGTTGAGCATATCGAGGCGCGCGTTCAAGGCTCCGACGAGTCGCGCGTTCGTTTTAAGGTCGAGGCCATCGCGCTCGATGATAAAGACGTCGCCTCTCTTGCCACCGCGATGCAGCAGCGCATCGAGAAAGCCTGCGACACCATGCTCGGCACGCCGGGCACGACCGCGCGCGTCCGTTTTTTGCCGTCCAAGACTACCGTCCAGACCGTGGAGGTTTCCGGTGAGTGATACCAACCAAGACAAGACCGCCCGCACGCCGCGCCTGACGATCGACCAGAACGCTACGCCGGCAGGCGAGTCCGCCGACACCAAGCCCGAGGCCGGCGAGCAGCACGACAGCGCTGCCAACGACTTTGACGAGGCCATGGGTCTCATCAAAGGTACGGGCGCTGCTATCTGGAGCTACGCCGTGCGCCACCCCAACACTACGCTCGGCGCCGTGGCAGGCTTTATCATCGCCGTGCTGGTACTTACGTTGGGCCTGTGGGACACGCTTGTCATCGCATTCTTTGTGCTGATCGGTGCCGTAATCGGCCAGATTCGCGACGGCGAGAACGGTATCGTCAACTTCTTCGGCCGCCTGTTTAGCGGCCGCTAATACGTATTCGACTGTCGCATCCGCGGCAGGCATAAGGAGGAACCATGGCTTTTAACACGAAGGTCGATGTGGCCGATACCGAGCTCGAGGCGAATGAGGCCGTCGTCGATGCCGGGGACGTGACGCTCGAGGACGAGGCGCTCGTCGAGGCCGAGTCCGATGCGGACGAGGACAACGAGGAGATGGACGAGGAGGCGGACGAGTCCGAGGACTCGCTGACCTATTCCAACGGCGTGATCGAGAAAATCGTCGCCATGGCCACCCGCGAGGTGCCGCACGTTCTGGGCATGAAGGGCAACCTCATGCACTTTGTGCAGGAGCAGTTTGGTGCCGAGAACCTGACCAAGGGCGTGACGGTCGAGGTCACCGACGACAACCGCGTGGTCGTCAACATCTCGGTCATCATCGAGTACGGCGCCTATGCGCCTGCGATCTTTGACGACGTTAAGGCGCGTGTCACCGAGCGTCTGGCCGCGATGACCGGCCTTGAGGTGGCAGGCGTCAACCTGCGCATCGAGGATGTCATCACCCCCGAGGAGTACGAGCACCGTACCAGCCAGCACGAGTAACCTACCAAAAAGGGATGTTTATTTTGGCAGGTTTTATCTGCGAAAACGTTAAACGGCCGACCGCGCAAGCAAAAGCGTGGCCGGCCGTTTTTGTACGCACCCGATGTAGTCATACCGCTCGTCTAACTAAGGGTTGCAATCCCCACGTTCCGCGTTACCCTAATGGGCGCATTGTTTCCAAATTGTTAACGAGGGGTTGCCGTAATGGCCGACGAACACGAGACCGAAAGCAAGGCATGGGCGATTGAGGCCGCTGCGGCAGAGGCGGCGTCGCGTGCCGCCGAGGAGGTGCATCGTCCTCCGGTGGTGCCGATGGAGCGCGTTGTCGATCGCGATGTTATTGAGCAAGGCGAGCGCGCCGGCCGCAAGCGCAGCCAGGAACCAGGCTTTCCTCGCTTTTTTGCCGAGCTCAACCTGGGCCTGATCCTCACGGCCTTTGCCATCGTGGCTTTCAAAACGCCCAATCACTTTGCTTTCGGCGGTACCTCGGGTGTGTCGGTCATTCTTTCTACGCTGTTCCCGACTCTGCCCGTCGGCGTCTTTATGTGGATTATCAACGCGGTGCTCGTCATCCTGGGCTTTATCTTTTTGGAGCGCAAGGCAATCCTGTGGAGTGTCTTTGCCTCGTTTGCGCTGTCCGCCTATGTTTCGCTGTTTGAGCTCTTTATTCCGACCGATGTCTCGATGACGGGCGATATGTGGCTCGACCTGTGCTTTGCCGTGATTCTGCCGGCGCTCGGCAGCGCTATCGTCTTTGATATTGGTGCCTCGACGGGCGGCACGGACATTCTCGCCATGATCCTCAAACGTCGCACAACGCTCGAGATTGGCCGCGCCCTGCTACTGGTCGACATCGGCATCGTGACCATCGCGGCCTTCTTGTACGGCCCGCGCGTCGGTCTGTACTGCGTGCTCGGCCTGTTTGCCAAGACGCTCGTGGTCGACAAGGCCATCGAGAGCATTCACCTGCGCAAAGTCTGCACAGTCATTTGTTCCGAGCCCCTTAAGGTCGAGGAGTTTATCGTCAAGCATCTCAACCGTACGGCGACTATCAGCCGCGGCTACGGTGCTTTCTCGGGCAAGTGCGTGACGGTGATCATGAGCGTGCTAAGCCGTCGCGAGGCCGTGCAACTGCGTCGCTACGCGCGCGAGATCGATCCGGGTGCCTTTATCACGATTGTCGACAGCTCCGAGATCGTCGGCAAGGGTTTCCGCGGAACGAACTAACGCGGTCGAGCTTATCAAACAATCGAATAGCGCCCTGCGCATTGCAAATGCGTCATGTTGGAGTATTTGTCCCCACATTGGGTGATAATGATGCCAAAGACATCGTTTGCGATCCAGATGATTCGCTCAAGATACGAAGGGATGATCTCGATGTTCTGTTCGCAGTGTGGTGCCCCCATGGGCGACAACGATAAGTTCTGTGGTGCGTGTGGTGCCCCCAATGCCGGTGCCGCAGCCTCTGCCCCTCAGGGTCAGCCCCAGCAGTTTGTTCCGCAACCGCCCGTGGCGAATGCGTCCAAGGGCTGTGTGGCTCAGGCGTTTGAGGACATGACCAAGACGCCGGGCGTGCTGCAGCGCGTGTGCCAGATCGCCTTTTTGCCGGCGCTGATTTGTGTTGTGTCGGTGCTCGTGCTGTTCATTCCCGTTATCGGCGGTATCGCGGCTGCCATCGGCTTTTTGGCAGCTTGCATTGCGAGCGTGTGTGGTTCCGGCTTTGGTATTGAGTGGGGTCGCGATCTGTCGCTCAAGGTTGATGACGGTATGGATCGTCCACTCATGCGTTCCACGTCGTTTGGCCTCGGAGTCTTTTCGAGCGTTATCTCGGTCGTGCTCGAGGTTATCGCTGCCATTCCCGTTATCGGTGTAGTGCTTTCGCTGGTGGAGAGCGTGGTAATTGGCGCCGCGGGCTCGTATTCGTATTACGGCTCTTATGCACTCGAGGCAGCGCTGTTCGGCTCGCTTGGCCTGCTTGTCCTGGCTATGATTGCCGCGGCGGTCCTGGGCGTCTTCTTTACCATGTTCGCCGACATCGCCGTGATGCACTTTGCGGTGACCGGCCGCGTCGAGAGCGCGTTTTCGCTCGATAAGGTCTGGGCGGCCTTTAAGAACAATAAGACCAAGCTGTTCTGCGCTTCGTTCCTTCCCGAGTTTTTGACGGGCCTGGTTGCCAACGTTGTCACCTGGATCCTGACGTTCGTCTTTGGCACCATTGCCTCTGTCGGTATGTATAGCTACTACTACCGTCCTACGGCTATTGAGGCGCTTGTTACCGGCGGTGGCATTACGCTCGTATTGTTCTTGGTGCTGACGGCGTTTGTCACGGTATTTCTCACGGTCTTTGGCAAGATGCTCAAGCACCGTGCCGTTGGCTATTGGGTTGCGCGCTACGCAAGCGAGTGGGCCGACGAGGACAAGGACGACGTACTGACTTTTGTGCTGCCGTTTGAGAAGAAGTCTGCTCCGGCTGGTTTTAGCGCCGACGTAGCGCCCGTATCCGATTCCGCTGCGGCGCCGGCGCCTGCGCCCGAGCCCGAGCCTGAGCCTGAGCCTGAGCCTGAGCCCGCGCCCGTGCCTGAGCCCGAGCCCGCGCCCATGCCGGAACCGGAGCCCGAGCCTGCGCCTGAGCCCGAGCCTGCGCCAAGCTCCGACGAGGACCCGCAGGACGAGTAACCCTGCCACCTGCCATTTGGGGACGGGGTAGAAACGGTAGAAATAGCGCTTGACAAATAAGCGGGGACGGACGTGCCGAAGCGTCCGCCCCCGCTTTGATATCGCGATGCGGCTATGACTGCGAGATGGTCGTGGATCGACTACTCGTCGTGCTTCTCCTCGCGGCGAGCGGCGGCACGTGCATCGTGGATGCCCTTGATCGCGGCATGACGAGCCGTGCGGGCATCATGGATAGCATCGCGAGCCTCGGCGGACGTGGCCTTGGCAGAGCGCAACTTGGCGGCCAAGTCGGGGTTGGTTTCGGCGACCGCGGTGATCGCGGGGCCGTCGAGCTCCTCTTGGGTGGGCTCGGCCAAAAAGTCGATGGCATACTGGGCGGCCACCATGGAGCCCTTTGCCAGCACAGTCTCGTCGATCTTGTAGAAGCAGGAATGTTGGGCGTACGTGGCGCCAATCTTGGGGTTGCGCGTACCTACAAAGGCGAGCACGCCCGGTACGCGGCGCAGGTACTCCGAAAAATCCTCGCCCGAAAGCGTGCCGCGGTAATGGCCTTGGCCGGTGGGGCCCAAGCATTTGATTACTGCCTGGCGGCAGCGCTCGCTCGAGGCGGCATCGTTTTCGACCTTGTAGTTGGCGATGGTGTAGTCGGTGAGCTTTGCCTCGGCGCCCAAGGCGGCCGCGGTATGCTCCACGATGCGGCGCATGAGCTCCGGCATTTCCTCGTGGGTCGAATCGCCGTAGGTGCGCACCGTGCCGGCGAGGTAGGCCGTGCCGGCGATAACGTTGCGCGCGGTTCCGCCGTGCAGCTCGCCGACGGTAATGACGGCCGGCTCGTAGGGACTGATCTCGCGCGAAACGATGGTCTGCAGAGCGTTGACGATCTCGGCGGCAACCATAACGGCGTCGTGACCGCGCTGGGGCATGGCACCGTGGCACGAGGTGCCGCGGACGTCGATGCGGAACCAGTCGGTATTGGCCATGCGCGGTCCGGGCTCGCAGCTCACGGTGCCGGCGTCGACCTCACTCCAGATGTGCGCGGCGTAGGCGCCATCGACGCCGTCGAGCACGCCCGTGCCGATCATGAGCTTGGCGCCCTGGCCGTTTTCCTCGCTGGGTTGGAAGACGATGCGGACTTCGCCGTGGATGTCGTCGGTCATATGGCGCAGGATTTGCAGCGTGCCGAGCATCATGGCGATGTGGCAGTCGTGGCCGCAGGCGTGCATGCAGCCCTCGTTGACGCTGGCAAACTCCTCGCCGGTCTGCTCGGTGACGGGCAGGGCGTCGATGTCGGCGCGCAGCAGGATGCGGCGGCGTGGCGTGCCGTCCTCGCGATAGGCGTCGGGCGCGGTGCCGCGAAGGGTCGCCACCAGGCCCGTCTTGAGGGGACGCTCGTAGGGGATATTCATGGCGTCGAGCTGGTTGGCGATGTCGGAGGTCGTGCGCTCCTCGGCAAGGCTCAGCTCCGGGTGCTTATGGAAGTGCCGGCGCTGCTTGATGATATAGGGTTCAAACTCGGTAGCGATATCTTGGATGGCTGCGGTGACGTCGTCAGCCGCTCGCACTTCGGTCGCCGCCATAATCTGCTGTGCCTTGGTCTTCGTCATGGTCGATTTGCTCCTTGCTGGGTTGATCGCAAAATCGTACAGGCTCTCTCCAGTATGCCACCTGCCGCTAGGGCTGGTAAAGTTGCCGTTTGCCGCTTGGGGTTTTGTTACAAGGGCGGGGGAGTACACTCGGGGGTGTTGAATTTCCTGCCAGAGATGGGGATGCCCATGCAACATATCGATCGGATTATCCGCTCCAAGAACGTCTTTACCGCGCAAGACGGCATCGATACCGCCCGCGAGCTGGCGATTGCCATCGCAGGCGACCGTATCGTCGCAGTCGGTGCGCCCGATGACGTGATTGCCGCCGCGCCTGCCGCCACGCCGGTTATCGACTACGGCGAGCAGTTTGTCTGCCCAGGTTTCCATGACGCTCATCTGCACTTCTTCCATACCTCGGTCGGCTCCTCGCCGTACATGCTCATGGATATGGGCACGTCCGAGGCGGCGCTGGTGCAACACGCGCTCGAGTTTTCCCAGGACCTGCCCGACGACGCTTGGGTTGTGACTCAGGGCTGGCGCGACTACCGTTGGGACCCGCCCGAGCATCCTACCAAGGCGTCGCTCGATGCGGCATTCCCCGATCGTCCCTGCGTTATGTATTCGGGCGACGGCCATACGCTGTGGCTCAACAGCCGCGCACTCGAGGCGCTCGGCGTCACGCGCGACAGCGAGCCGCCAGCGGGCGGTGGCTACGACAAGGACGCAAGCGGCGAGCTCACGGGCATTGCTCACGAGGCGGCTGCCATGCAGCTGCTACCGCGCTGCCTTGAGTGGCTGGGGGAGGATCGCATTGCAAGCGCTTACGCCGATCAAATGAGGCGTATGGCCGAGCAGGGCATCACCTCGATATGCGATATGTCGCTCATGCCCATGCCGGGCTGCGATTTTATCCGCGACGATGTCTACGGCAAGCTACAGGCAGCCGGCAAGCTGGGCATCCGAGCCCATCTGTTCCCCACGTTGCTGGATGACCAATCGCGCTTAGAAGAACTGCAGACCCGCTACGCGAACAACGCGCTGCTCTCGGCGCCTGGTTTTAAGCAGTTCTTCGACGGCGTCTCGAGCGAGCACACGGCATATCTCACCGAGCCCTATACCAATCCGCGCTTCCCGGGCGATCAAGGTCGCCTGACGGTTCCTGCCGAGCGCATGCGTAAGCTGGTTCTGGCGGCTGCGGAGCGCGGCCACACTGTGCGTATCCACGTCATCGGCGACGGTGCGATTCATGCCGCGCTGGATATCTTCGAGGAGGCCGCCGACCTGTACGGCCTGCCCCAGCACGGCCATAACACACTCGAGCATCTGGAGAACCTCCTGCCCGAGGACATCGACCGCCTGCGCAAGCTCAACGTGGTCGCCTCGAGCCAGCCCTGCCACATCACGCTCGATCCGGGTGGCCCAGAGCGCGACCTTGGCCTGGAGCGAAGCCGAATCATGTGGCCGTTCGCAACCTATAAGCAGCGCGGCATCCGCCAAGCCTTCGGTACTGACAGCCCTATCACGTCCGTTACCAGCATGAACGTGCTCTACACGGCTATTACGCGCCAAGACCCCAAAAGCCACTGGCCCGAGGGCGGCTGGCTGCCGAGCGAGCGCATCGATGCGGCAACGGCCCTGCGCAACTACACCCTGGGCAGCGCCTACGCGGCAGGCGACGAGCAAAACCTCGGCAGCCTGGAACCCGGCAAATACGCCGACCTGGTAGTCCTGGACCAAAACCCACTCACCATCGACCCCCAAGAGCTGCAAGCCACCAAAGTCCAAGCCACCTACCTAGCCGGCAACCTGATCTACGAGCGCTAAGTATTCATGTCTTACCGTTTAACGCGGCTCGGGCAGCTTATTTTGGGATGGCGCTCGAGCCGCGTTTGCGTTTCGGTGAGGATCCGCCATGTGCGTCCCTGCTCTGTTGGATTTGGGCGCGGGGTTGAGGTGCTGCTCCGTGCGTTCAATTTGGACATCAGCAGTGAAACCTCATGGTGTTTTGCATACTTCCAGTTGCAGATTGCAAAAAAAGCTGAGATGTTCTTTCCGGCCCTGATGTACCCCCGCCTGGGCCGTGCAAAAAACGGAGTATTCAGCGCCGCGAGCTCTGCCGGTGCCGCTGCGGCTGAGTAACGTTACGGAGATTGACGTCATTTTGGGCTCCGGTACGGCGCGAAGTACGCCCATTTGTCCCAACGGGGTCTGCCCACCGACCAAAACCGCCCGCTGAAGGCGTTCTTGGGACCAATAAGGTATGTCCGGCGCGTATGCAGCCACCCTGGCCTGCTGAATACTCCCAAAAATGCACGGTGCTCCCCAGGGGACCCGTGCGCGCAGCGAAAACCATGCCCACGTTCCTAGCCGCATCGCCATTTTGCTGCACTGACTTTTCTGAATGCCGGGCCCGAATTAGTTAACCTGCCTCCCGTGTGGCTCCGGAGGGGCGGGGCATAAGGTTTATCGCGAGTTCCGCACGAGCCGAAGGCCACTTAATGTGGCCTTCGTGCGAGCAGGACTGCCCGAGCAGGAAACCTTATGCCCCGCCCCTCCGGAGCCACACGGGAGCCACCGCTAAGTTATCCTCCGACATTCAGAAAATCTAAGTGCCAAAAAATAAGATTTTTTGACTCCGTGTTGTATAACCCGCCATTCGTGGGTACCATTCAACGCGTACGCAAACAAAAAGGGTTAATTCGCGTGGCATAACCACGCGGCCCAAAAAGGAGGAGACAAGCATGTCGTCTTTGAAGCCGCTTGCAGATCGTGTTCTGGTCAAGCCCGACGAGGCCGAGCAGAAGACCGCTTCTGGTCTGTATATCGCCAGCAACGCCCAGGAGAAGCCGCAGCGCGGCACCATCGTTGCCGTTGGTGCCGGCAAGGTCAACGACAAGGGTGAGCGCATCCCCATGGACGTCAAGGTCGGTGACGTTGTCATCTACGGTAAGTTCGGTGGCAACGAGGTCAAGGTCGACGGCGAGAAGTATCTGCTGATGCGCGCCGACGACATCTACGCTGTTGTCGAGGCCTAGTCTCGTCAGAATCTCTGATTCGTCTTTGAACGCGCCCGCCGCATAGGACTCGGAAGCGGCGACGCGAGTCACGTTTCTTTTGGAGGATTACCTACCATGGCAAAGAACATTACGTTCAACACCGATGCCCGCGCTAAGCTCGCCAAGGGTGTCAACACTCTGGCCGACGCCGTTACCGTCACCATGGGCCCCAAGGGTCGCTACGTTGCTCTGCAGCGCACGTTTGGTGCCCCGACCATCACCAACGACGGCGTTTCCGTCGCCAAGGAGATTGAGCTCGAGGACAACATCGAGAACATGGGTGCCCAGCTGGTGAAGGAGGTCGCCACCAAGACCAACGACACCGTGGGTGACGGCACCACCACCGCAACCCTGCTCGCTCAAGCCATCGTCAACGACGGTCTGCGCAACGTCGCCGCTGGCGCCAACCCGCTGGCCATCCGTCGCGGCATCGACAAGGCCGTCAACGCCGCCGTCGCCGAGATGAAGAAGCAGGCCAAGCCGGTCGAGACCAAGGAGCAGATTGCTTCCGTCGGTACCATCTCCGCCGGTGACCCCGAGGTCGGCGAGAAGATCGCCGAGGCCATGGAGGTCGTGGGCAAGGACGGCGTCATCACCGTCGAGGATTCCCAGACGTTCGACATCACCATCGACACCGTCGAGGGCATGCAGTTCGACAAGGGCTACGTCTCCGCTTACTTCGTCACGGATAACGACCGCATGGAGGCCGTGATGAAGGATCCGTACATCCTCATCACCGACCAGAAGATCTCCAGCGTCCAGGACATCATGCCTGT
This sequence comes from Collinsella sp., assembly GCA_048524725.1. Lineage (GTDB taxonomy): Bacteria > Actinomycetota > Coriobacteriia > Coriobacteriales > Coriobacteriaceae > Collinsella. The sequence continues at coordinate 16,313 of DBFVGT010000220.1, forward strand.
TCTCGAGGCTGTCCAGCGCGCTGGCCGTGGCCTGCTCATCATCGCTGAGGACATCGATGGCGAGGCTCTGCCGACCCTCGTCCTCAACAAGATCCGTGGCGCCCTCAACGTCTGCGCCGTCAAGGCCCCGGGCTACGGCGATCGCCGCAAGCGCATCCTGGAGGACATCGCCGTCCTCACCGGTGGCCAGGCTGCTCTGGACGAGCTGGGCGTGAAGGTCGCTGACATCACCGCCGATATGCTTGGTACCGCTAAGTCCGTCACTATCTCCAAGGACAACACCGTCGTCGTCGGCGGCGCTGGCTCCAAGGAGGCCATCGACGCCCGCATCGCTCAGATCAAGGGCGAGATGGAGAACACCACCTCTGACTTCGACCGCGAGAAGCTCCAGGAGCGCCTGGCCAAGCTCTCCGGTGGCGTTGCCGTCATCAAGGTCGGCGCTGCTACCGAGTCCGAGCTCAAGGAGATCAAGCACCGCGTCGAGGACGCCCTGCAGGCTACTCGTGCTGCTGTCGAGGAGGGCATTGTCGCCGGCGGCGGCGTCGCCTTCATGGACGCTGCTCCTGCGCTCGACGCCGTTGAGCTTGACGACCCCGAGGAGAAGATCGGCGTCGACATCGTCAAGAAGGCTCTGACTGCTCCGGTCGCCACCATCGCCAAGAACGCTGGCTTTGAGGGCGCCGTCGTGGTCGACAAGGTTGCCGAGCTGCCCGCCGGCCAGGGTCTCAACTCTGCCAACGGCGAGTGGGGCGACATGATCGAGATGGGCGTCCTCGACCCCGTCAAGGTCAGCCGCGTCACCCTGCAGAACGCTGCTTCTGTCGCCAGCCTGATTCTCATCACCGAGGCTACCGTCTCCGATGTGCCCAAGAACACTCAGCTTGAGGACGCTATCGCTGCTGCCACCGCTGGTCAGCAGGGCGGCGGTATGTACTAAGGCCGACAAGGTCTAGAACTCCCACCGGGAATCCGGGGGCGTGACGGGGGCTTCTCTCCGGAACGTCCTCGGACATGCAAAGAGGCTCCGCATCGCGCTTCGCGCTGCGGAGCCTCTTTGCGTCCTGACGCTCCTATTTGGCAAGGTGTTTTTTAGAATCCATTTTGCGCTCGGCCTCGAAGGCTTGCCTGTCCCAATCGAGCGGAAGTCCGGCCTCGACCCATGCCTCGTAGGCCCTCCTTATGGGCTTGAGCTCCCTTTGGCC
>DBFVGT010000221.1:0-2941 GCA_048524725.1 Collinsella sp.
CGACCGCGACGCTCTCGACTGGATGTGGTACCTGTGGATTGGCTTTAACTCACCCGCCAGCGGACGCCTGGTGCGTACCTTTGAGCGCGCCTATATCGCCGACAAGAGCACCTGGGTCGAGCCGATGGACCCGTACTTTACGCTTACCAAGTCGCCCTCGGTCTGCGACGACATCATGCGCGAGTTTGGCGTCGCGCCCATGGCATGCTCACCGACCGGTCACATCATCAACGGCCACACGCCCGTTAAAACCACCAAGGGCGAGCAGCCCATCCGCGCCGAGGGCAAGCTGCTGGTCATCGATGGCGGATTCTGCCGCGCTTACCATCCCAAGACGGGCATCGCCGGCTACACGCTTATCTCGAGCTCGCGAGGGTGCCGCCTCAAGTCGCACCAGGCCTTTACCACCGTTGCCGAGGCGCTCACCCGCAACATCGATATCGAAAGCGAGACCAACCGCTTTGACGAGGCCGACCGCCGCCGCATGGTGAGCGACACCGATACCGGCGCCAAGATCCGCAGCCAGATCCAGGACCTACGCCAACTGCTCGATGCATATAGAAACGGTGCTATCGAGGAGCGCGCCTAGCTCCACCCGCGGGGATTGGCTAAACTTGCTGGGTTTGTCATCCCCACGGCGCCCCAGCGCCACCCTAAGGCAGGTACCATGCAAAAGCTCCTTGCGCAGATTATGAAGTTTGGCGTCGTCGGCGTCATTGCCACGGTCATCGACTTTGGCATTATGAATCTGCTCCACTACGGTCTGGGCCTCAACATCCTAATCGCCAACACCAGCGGCTTTATCGTCTCACTCATCTTTAATTACGTCGCCAGCATGAAGTACGTGTTTGCGCACAAGGAGGGCATGAGCCGCCGCCGCGAGTTCATTATCTTTGTCGTGCTGTCCATGATTGGTTTGGTGCTCAACGACGGTATCGTGCTGGCGCTCAACGCCGGTCTGGGGCTCGAAGCCAATATCGCCAAGATTTGCGCCACCGCGCTTGTCATGGTCTACAACTTTGTGACCCGAAAGATCTTCCTGGAGGGCGACGAGACCAAATAGCTCGACACCCCTGCAGCATTACGGCGCCCACGGACGACGCGCGCTCAGCGCAGTATCGTCCGTGGGTGCCGCTCGTTTACGGGCAAATTTTCAACGTTTGCGGATTAGCACTTGATAATTTGGCGAGTTCGTATAGTTCTTGGCAAAGACCTTACGTTTCCCTTGCAAAAGCTCTAAAGTATCCTCTGCTCGATTCATCAACGCATTGGATGTGATTACGTGCGCAAGGCACTGGCACAACCTCATACCAAGCAGTTCCTCAAGTTCGCTGTCGTGGGTCTTATCTCCTTTGGCATCGACTGGGGTATGCTCATTGCGCTCGTCGAGCTGTTTCACCTCGACTTTTTGATGAGCACCACGGTCTCGTTTACCACGTCCGTCGTGGTCAACTACTGGCTCAGCATGAAGTATGTGTTCGACCACCGCGAGGGCATGAGCCGCAAGCGCGAGTTCACGATCTTCACCATCCTGTCGGTGATCGGCCTGGGCCTCAACGACCTATACATGTTTGTGGGCGTCACGTTTTTGAGCATCGGCTACCAGGCCATGAAGGCCATCGCCACGTTCCTCGTCACCTGGTACAACTACTTCAGCCGCCGCTTCTTCCTCGAGGGCGCACGGTCGTAGTCGATTCGCTATTTGCTTGAATGTATAACCGGTTGGAATTCCCATTCCAACCGGTTTTTTGTTTGCCGAGAGACCCGGCGACCCAATCCCATTCGCATGAAAAACGGGCGGCCCGGATGTTTATCCGAACCGCCCGTCTGGCGCGCTATGTCGAGGTCTCTAGCCTGTAACGTAATACCAGACCACGGTGTCGCCGTTGGAGAGAACGTAGTTGCTGCAGGCCGTCATAGGCGTTGTGCCGTTGACGGAGTACATCCAGCCGCTCGTGCCGCCGTACTGTTTCTCGGCCAAACCACCAATCGCAGAAACATACGTGCCGTACGATGAGCCGTGTGCGTTGACAGAAAGGCCCAGCGCGCACAGGGCATCGTAAACGGTGGCGCCTTCGTTAAAGGTAAAGGTGCCGCCAGAAGACACAGGATTGCCCACGGCGCTCGATGTGACCGAAACCGTCACCGTTACGTAGTTGGGCTCCTGCGAGCCGCCCTGTCCGCCCGAGGGAGCGCTTCCGCCATTAGAGCTGGAGGCTCCATCAGACGACTGGCCACCGCCAGACGCATTGGAAGTATCACCGGCTCCCGTATTTTGGGCAGCGGATTTATCGCCAAACTTCTTGCCGTCCTGGTCCTCGGACTTCTTGTTATCCGAGTTCTTGTCCGATTCCTTGTTTGAAGACTCGGAATCGTCCTTGGACTTGGACTCATCTTTTGCGTCATTCGATGACTTGGAGTCCTCGGAACTGGCCTCGCCCGAAGCCATAGTCGAGCCAGACGCCTTGGTGTCCTTGGTGACGACGCTCTCCCCCGTCACGGCCTGAATGATCCAGTCGATGGACCAGGCGCCGCTCTCGGAAGGATGGACGAAGCCCAGCGAGACGACGATCAGAATGGTGCACGCGGCAGTCAAAACGCCAAGGAGCGCCTTGCGACGAGGGGCGGACGCCGCCGAAGCGGCGCCCTGTTGCTTTGCATCGTCGAACTGAATGAACGAGGAATCTGGTTGCTTGGGGTCAGCGTCCTTGGATTTATTGGACACAGCCCTCACCTACCGACGTTTGGTGAACACGAACACGCCGACGATGGCGAGACCGATGACGCCGGCGGCAACGCCAACAATGGCGAGCGGGTTGGTGCCAGCCTCCTGCTCGGAGGCACTAGAGGACTTCTTAGCAGTGGTCGTGGAAGCAGCACCCGTATCGGACTTGGAATCGGACTTCTTGTCGGACTTGCTGTCCTTCTTGTCAGACTTCTT
>DBFVGT010000222.1:0-3274 GCA_048524725.1 Collinsella sp.
CGGCAGCCAAGAGATGCTCGGAGCGGGTGAGCTGTTGCCTGCCTGCCATGATGACGTCATTAAGGGAGAAAAAGCCGCCGTCGTCGAGCGACTGGGAATGATCCTGCGCCTCGTTTGCGCTTTCGGGTTTGTCGGTAAAAGCCATACGTTCCTCTTTTGGGTTGCAACACGAGCATTATAGAACGTGCCATACGTGACAAACCGGCAGGTTGGTTTTGGTATTGTTTCGCGGCTTGCGGCCGACAGATGTATTCGCGGCCGCGGGCCAGGTCTTGAGCAGGCGGCGAGGGATTATACTGAGATAAACATAAAGAATCGGCGCTTTTGTTGCGCGCCGCAGCATGCTAGAGGTGCATATGGCTGAGAAACTCATTCCGTTGGAGGACGCACAGGCGATCGTCTTGTCGCACGTGAATCGCACCGAAGTCGTCGAGATTCCCGTGTGGCAGGCCGTCGGTCTTCCCTTGGCCGAGGATGCGGTGGCCGATATCGACATCTCGCCGTTTGCCAACAGCGCTATGGACGGATATGCCGTGCGCTCGTCGGACTTGGCGCGGGCATCTGGCGAGGCGCCGGTGACGCTCGACGTTATCGGACACGAGGCCGCGGGCCGTGTGTTTGAGGGCGCAATCGGCGCGGGTGAGACGGTCCGCATCATGACGGGCGCGCCGGTACCCGAAGGTGCCGATGCCGTGGTGAAGTACGAGATCGTCGATGTGCTCGATGGCGACGGCAACGAGGGCTCGCGTGTGAGGTTCTCGGCGCCTGCCAAGGTGGGGGAGAACGTTCGCTCTGCCGCCGAGGAGGCGCATGCCGGCGATATCGTGATGCGTGTCGGCGAGGTTGTGGCACCGGCGGGCGCCGGCTTGCTGGCGAGCGCCGGGTATGCGAGCGTGAAGGTGCATGCCGCTCCGCGCGTGGGCATTATCTCGCTGGGGACGGAACTGGTCACACCGAGTAAGGTACCGGCGCGCGGTCAGATTCGCGATTCCAACTCGTCGGCGTTGATGGCCGAGGCGCTCGATGCAGGAGCCGAGCCCGTGTTCTACGGCATTGCGCCCGATGATGAGCAGGCGATTGCCGAGCTGGTGCATCGTGCCGTGCAGGAGTGCGATTTTGTCATTACGAGCGGTGGCGCCTCGGCGGGCGATTACGATTTCGTGACGGCGCTCGTCCGGCGCGAGGGCGAGGTGCTGTTTGACCGCATCTCGATGCGTCCGGGCAAGGCCATCACGTTTGGCTTGCTCGGCGGCAAGCCGTATCTGGGGCTTTCGGGCAATCCCGCGGCGGCGTATGTGGGCTTTGAGATGCTCGCGCGCCCGGCGATTCGCAAGATGCGCGGTTTTGCCGAGGGGGCGCGTCCCGTGCAGCAGGCGACGCTCACGCACGGCGTGAAAAAGCGACAGCATCGCCGCTTCTTCGATCGCGCCACGGTTTTGCGCGACTCCGAGACCGGTGAGCTGTTGGTGACCGAGGCCAAGACGCAGAATTCGGCGTTGCTCGGCACGATGCAGCGGGCCAACTGCCTGTTGCGTATTGACGAAGGTCCGTGCGAGCTCAAGGCGGGCGACGTCGTGGATGTCGTGCGTGTCGACCTGCCTGAGGGCGCCGTGTTGTAGGAGGAATGCTATGGAGCTGAAGATATCGATCGTGACGTGTTCGGATACGCGGGACCTTGCCCAGGACGAGGCCGGTGCCGCACTCGAGGAGCTTATCGAGGCGCAGGGATGGACGGTCGCCTCGCATGTGGTCGCGCGCGATGACGTCAGCGAGATTGGTGATGCTATTGTGGAAGCCGCCGATGAGTGCCACGCCAATGTCGTGCTCACCTGCGGCGGCACGGGGCTTTCGATGCGCGATGTGACGCCCGAGGCGACGCGTGCCGTCTGCGATCGCGAGGTGCCGGGTATTGCCGAGGCGATCCGTGCGTACTCGATGACCAAGACGCGCCGCGCCATGCTCTCGCGCGCTATTTGTATGCAACGAGGTCATACACTTGTCGTAAACTTTCCCGGTTCTACGAAGGCCGCTCGCGAAAGCTGGGAGGCCATAGCGGACCAGCTGGAGCATGCGGCTCAGATGACAGCGGGCGGCGGACATACCAACTAAGCGATTTACCTGCGGCGGAGCGACCTGAACGGCTGCTCCGCTTTTTATTTGCGCCCAAGGGGACGGCATTCTGTAGGCATGCCTGAAACTATATTCTCAGAAGAGAATAATTTCTCATAATCATTATTCGCACCGAAGTATAATCTAATTACAGAATAAAGCCCGCGGTGGGGTACCCGGGCATAAGGTCCGAAAGGGTTGAACATGTTCGATATGGTTTCTCGCCGCGGATTCGTCTCGCTTTCTGCTGTCGCCGCTGCTGGCCTTGGGCTTGCCGGCTGCTCCGGCAACAAGGAGCCTGAGGCGACCGGCTCCGATGCCGGCTCCGCCAAGGCCTCTTCCAAGAAGGAAACCGTCGAGCTGCAGGTCTTTGCTGCCAACTCGCTCGAGAAGGCTCTGCCCGAGGTTCAGAAGCTCTACACCGAGCAGACCGGTACCACCTTTGCCGACACGCAGTTTAAGGCGTCCGGCGACCTCGTTGAGCAGATGCGCGCCGGTGCCACGGTCGACGTGCTCATCACCGCTTCCAAGGGCACCATGGACGACGCCGAGGCCGTCGAGCTCGTCGATGCCGACACGCGTGAGGATATGTTCGTCAACGATCTTGTGATCATTCGCGCTGAGGGCTCCGACACCAAGATCGAGGCCATCGCCGACGTCGCGAACCTGGACGGCAAGATCGCCATCGGCGACGCCAAGACCGTCCCCGCCGGCAAGTACGCCAACCAGGCGTTGGCTTCCGTGGGCCTCTACACCGGCACCGAAGGCGACGACGGCGAGTATGCTCCCGAGATCGCCGACAAGGTCGCACTGGCCGACAAAGTTGGTACCGCTGCCGCCTATGTGTCCACAGGCGACTGCGTGGCCGGTTTTGTCTACAGCTCCGATATCTTCCGCTATGACGGCATCGAGGAGGCCTTCGTGTGTCCCGAGGGCTCGCACAAACCCATCGTGTACCCGGGCGCCGTTGCCGAGAGCTCCGAGCAGGCCGACGAGGCCAAGGCGTTCATCGACTTTTGCCTGTCCAACAAGAAGGCTCAGAAGATTTGGGCTAAGTACGGCTTTGAGCTTTCCGAGTAGTGCGGCTTGGCGCGATAATTCCATCGTTTTGTGTTTCACTCCGTCCTTGTATTCGCTTGGAGCTTTTCGTGCTTAATAGATTCCG
>DBFVGT010000223.1:0-14581 GCA_048524725.1 Collinsella sp.
CTTTCCTTTTTAGGAGCGACTGACGTCGCGCCGATTTTTGAAGTGACGCCGTCGCTTCCCTTAGAGAAATGAAGGCGAACTTCATTTCTAACTTTATCGCCGTGTGAGGTGTTAAACAAGATGTGTTGGCAGATAAAGGGGGCGAGTATGGCCCCATTTATCTAGCCCAACACCAATCTTGCAATCACCGGGACGGCGATTGGGCGAAGCGTAGCGTAGACACGAAATGAGAGGCCTCGTTTCGAGCGAAAGGCTTCGCGGTGTCGTAGTGTCAGCGAAGACCGTGAGCGGAAGCGAATTTTTAACGCGAAGGATGCTGAGTGTTAGAGATTCGCTGTAGCGAGAGCGGAGCGGTAATGCGAATGCGAGGGATGCCGAGTGTTTGCATTACCGCGCAGCGGACTCCGGGCGAGGGCTGGAGCAAGTTGATGGAAGACTTTACCGATTTGCGGAAGGTTTTGCCCGAAGCATCCGGCACCGCCGGATTCTTTTGGAACGGCCTCTCGTTTGATTGCTTTCCTATCGTTTGCTCCCAGACTGGGCGTCTAAAAAAGGCGGCCGAACCGGCCGCCCACAAATAAATAAACATTTACCGAATGGAAGAGAAGAGGAACGATGCCCATTACTCCCAATGACCGGCTACATCGACGACCCAATGCTGCCCCGTAGCCTTCTGTTCATAATGTCCCTGGTCCTCAGAGGTAGTATACGAATCATTGATATATGCTCCATGGTCTTGACCTTGTTCCCACATTGCGTCACTATGAGCTGACCAAGCGGCTATAGAATCGAAAGATGCACCGCATGCACTACAAATGTAACGTTCATGGCGCGTGTATACCACATTCGGCACCCAGACCTGGCTGTAATCGGTCTCCCAGTGGCCCTGCTCGGCAACCCACTTCTTCTGGCTGCCGCCGTTGGAAGAGGAATTGTTGCTGCCGGAACTCTGCGAATTGCTGGAATTCTGCTTGGACTGTGAGGAATCGTCCTTGTTGTCCGACTTCGAGGAATCGGAAGACTTGTTATCCTCCTTCTTGGAGTCATCGGACTTCTGGTCCTTGCCGTCGGATTCTTTCTTCTCCTCGGTCTTGGTTCCAGAGGTTTGCGCCGCCTTTTCTTCGCTTGGCTTCTTTTTGTCTTTACTCTTTACCGCCGTAGCGGCCCTTTCCGTAGAGCCGCTTCCTTGCTTTGCAACGCTGGCACATCCAAGTTGAGGTGCCGAAAGGCACACCAGGAGCGCAACGATAATAGCCTTTGTTCTCACACCGATCTCTCCGTCCATGAAACCGGGCGTTGGACACCAGCCGATATCCAACGCCCGGCTCGCTTTTACATCTGCTCGCGGCGCTTCTTCCGATCGAGAAAGACGCCGGTCGCCACGAGGACGGTGCCGCCGATGGCGAACGTCTCGCCGATGAGGCCCGTGCGGTCGCCGGTCTGGGCGAGGTTGCCGGGCTGGGCGGTCTCCGTGGCGGCGAGATGCTTCGGGCTGTATGCCACCTGTTGCTTTGCGGCCTCCTCTGCCTCCTGTCGTGCGATCTCATCGGAAAGCTCCTGCTCCGCCGCGATGCGGTCGGACTTCGCCTGCTCGTAGGCGGCGAGCGCCGCATCATAGCCGGGCTTGAACCCGTCCACCACAGCCTGCTTCTCGTCCAGGATGACTTTGGCGGGCGCGACCTTGGCACGTGCCTCGACTGCTGCGGCGAAAAGCGCGTTGAGGGCGTCATCCGCGTTCGCGTCATGGCCGGAAGCGATCGCCGCGTCGGCATTGATGGAGTTCAGCCTCGCCAGCTTGGCGTCTGCCTGCGCCTTTGCCTGCTCGGCAGCGGAGACCAGGGACTCGGCGGCGACGGCGTCCGCCTTCGCGGCATCGAGTTCGACCTTGGTGTCATTGACGGCCTTTACTGCATCCTGCTCGCGCTGCTGTGCCTCTGCGAGCTTCGCGGCAAGATCGGTGAGGATGTCGAGGTTCGACTGTGCGTCATCGAGATCGGTCTGGGAGCCGGTAAGCCTGTCGGCGGCAACGCCGGTGTCGGTCTTTGCGGCATCGACGGCACGCTGGGCATCCGCGAGGGCGCGTGCGGTGGCGTCCGCCTTTTGCTCGGCGGCGGCGAGGACGGTCGCCTTCTCGACCTGATCGGCTGCCGCCGCGTCGTGGACGCTCTTTGCGGTATCGAGCACCTTCTTGGCGTCGGCGACGTCCTGGAAGAACTTCGCGAGATCGGCGTTCGCATCCATGACGTCCTGCTGCTTGGCCTCGGTGTCCGCCTTGGCGGAGTCCAGCTTGAACTGTGCGGTCGTTACGGCTGCGTTGGCGGCATCAAGGGCGACCTGCTTCTGCTGGACGGTCGACTTTGCCGTATCGACTGCCGCGTTGGCGTCATCGAGGTCCGATTTCGCCGCATCAAGCTCGGTTTGGGCATCCGTGACGCCCTGCTGCTTGGCGGCGACATCAGCCTTGGTGGCATCGACGGCACGCTGGGCATCGGCAACACCCTGCTTTGCGGCATCGACACCTGCCTGTGCGGAATCCACCGCGACCTGCTTCTGCTGGACGGTTGTGGCGGCACCGGCGGCTGCCTGCTTCTTGGATGCGAGATCGGCCTTGGCTGCGTCGAGTGCGCTCTTGGCGTTCTTGAGACCGTTGATGTAGGAGGTCAGCTTCTGCTCGTACTCGTCGACGGACATGGGGTTCATGTTCCAACCGGAGCCTGCCCAACCCAGGTTTGCGGTATCGAAGCTGTCGGTCTTCCAGCCGTTCATGGTTCCCTTGCTGCAGACCGCCATGCCCATATAGCCGATTTCAGGGCTGATGACATGCAGGTAGTGACCGACAGTTGCGGGATATCCGGCAACCTTAAAATGCTGGTTGACATAGGATTCAATCCCACTATGCGACTTGTAGAAGTCTACGGCATCCTTACCGATTAGACCGGTGACGCCATAGAGCTCCTGAACCGCCTGATCGAAGAAAGCCTTTTCTTGGTCCACCCACTGCGGTTTCGGATCGGTTCCATAGTTCCATGCGAGGTTTTCGCTCGTATCAAACTGCATGGAATGCCCAAACTTGACATCGGAATAGTTCGCGTTGGCAATCGCTGCCGCAATGAGCTTGTACGTGACCTGGAGCTCAGAGAGACCGACGGACTTGCGGTACTCGTTGATGGACTTCATGTACGGGATTGCCGCGAGCATGTTGTCGAGACTGGTCGCGTCGAGGCTGTTCCCCACCTCGGTGTAGCCCTTGTGTGTGCAGTTCTGGATGATCTCGATGGCTGAATCGGCACCCATGGCCTTGAAGAAACCGATGGCTCCCTGCTTGAGCTGCGCGTCTGCGAGATCCACCTTCGTTTGTGCCTCGTCGACCTTCTGCTGCGCGGCGGTCACGGAGGCGTCTGCGGTATCCTTTGCGACCTTGGCGTTCGCGAGCTCTACGTCGGCGGCTTCCTTGGCGGACTCGGCGTCCTTGACAGCCTGCTTCGCGGCATCCAGCTTGGCGACGGCGTCGGCATTCGCCTGCCTCGCGGCATCGAGGGCGGCGTTCGCGGCATCGAGAGCGGATTGGGCGGCGTTCACACCGGATTCGGCATCGACGGCGGTCTGCTGCTTTACGGAGAGGGACGCCTGGGCATCATTCAGGTCGGCCTGTGCCGTTGCCGCAGCGGACTGCGCCTGCTCGAGCTCGGACTCGCACTGGGACTGCACCGCTCGTGCGGCGGCGAGGGCTGCCTCTGCGTCCGCGACCTTCTGTTTTACCGCATCGTACTCCGGACCGCTGGCGCCTGCCTCCGCTGCGGCGAGGTCTGCTTTCGCCTTCTCGTAGGCGGCGCTGGCGGCTGCGGCCTTCGCATCCGCCGCGTCCTTGTTCTGCTTGGCTGCAGCGAGGACAGAATCGGCGGCATCCTTTGCAGACTGGGCCGCAACCAGCTTGGACTGGGCATCGGCAAGCGTCGCGTTGGCGTTGGCGAGTTCGGCCTGTGCCCTGCTCACGGCATCCTGGGCGTCGCGTACCGCCTGCTCGGCGGCACTGATTGCCTCCGGGGTGGCGCCTACGGCATCGGCCTTGGCTTTATCGAGGGCATCCTTGGCATCCTGGGCCGCCTTGAGGGCGGACTGGTACGCTTCGTCCTTCTCGGATGCATCCGCCTTGGCGTCTGCGAGACCTGCCTTCGCCTGCTCGAGGTCCTTGCCGGCGGCATCGGCGGCGTCCTTGCCCTCCGCGACCTGACGGGCGTACTCGTCCATCGCCGCTCGGTCGGCTGCCGTGCCGGCGCTGACTGCCGAATCGTAGGATGCCTTGGCCTGGTCGCGGGCGGAAGCCGCCTCGTTGTAGGGACCGGCGGCCTCATCGTAGGATGCCTTGGCGGCGTCTTCCTTCGCCTTCGCCTCGTCGACTGCCTTCTGCAGGTCCGCGATGGTCTGTGCGGCGGATTTCGCGCCGGTACCGGATGCCGCGCCGGCATGGGCGGCGATCGGCGACATCACTGCGGGGTGCTGCGTGCCCCCGTCACCGGTCTGGGCGAATGCCGTGACCGGTGAGATGAGGCTCGATCCGGTCATGGCGGCCATGGTCGCCGCGGTGACGGTCAGACGCGCGATCCCCTTCGGGGTGTGAACCTTTTTGCTTGGCAGTGCGGCGAAGTGGTCGCCGCCGGCAGCGAAGTGCTTTCCCTGAGTCATTGCTATTCCATTCCTTTTCCATGCCATATCCGACTAGGCATCAGAACTCTTTCCAATAAAGGTAATTATGCGCCTTAACAGGGATTGTTGTATATAGTCCGTTGGCATAAATACAACAATCCATGACTCTTTTTGTCATGGATACGAAGACGCTTCAGAAATCATTCGGCATGAGATGCAAAGAGCTCCGCGCTGGACTCGGGTACAGCCAGGAGCAGTTCGCCAATTTGATTGAGATGGATCGTTCCTACTACGCGAGCATTGAAGTCGGACGAAGAAATGTCAGTCTTTCAAACCTTTGTAAAATTGCCAATGGATTCAACATGTCAATTGCTGCGCTGATGACTGGTGTCACCGATAAAACGGATTGGTCAATCAATCAGCGAACGCAGTGAGCGAATCAATCGACGGCGTAGCCGGCGGCAAGGACACGGCACGTGGCCGCGCAGCGAGCTTCGCGAGCGAAGGGGGACAGCATCGCTGTCCCTATTCTTTATCGACGGCTTAGCCGGCGGCAAGGACACGGTACGTGGCCGCGCAGCGAGCTTCGCGAGCGAAGAGGACGGCATCGCCGTCCCTATATCTTTATAGTATATTTCTCTATTAATTGGTTTCACCAAAATGGGTATAGCGCAAGCTTCTGAACAGGCGTTTTTATCAAAACTCAAAACAGCCGAATCATCAAAATGGTGAAATTTTTTACCCAAATTGAGGAAGCGCTTCACCAAAATGGAACCGACTAACGGCTGTTGAAAACTTTTTATCCCCAAAATGGTGATTTCCTGTTTTCAGTGGAAAACTCGGTAAGTTAAATTATTTACTTACCAGATTTACAAACAAAAGCAGTTCTTAACCCTAAACCAGAACAGGTCAGAAGCAAAATTAACTCCTGACCTGCGATTTTTCTGGTGCCCCCGGGCGGATTCGAACCGTCGACACCCGCTTTAGGAGAGCGGTGCTCTATCCCCTGAGCTACGGAGGCATGTTGTATTAGTGTAACAGATTTACGCCGCTGTAATGCAGCGTATACCCACTCTTCGAAGTTGCGGTGGAACAGCCCTCCGGAAAGTGCGTCCCACTATCCAGGCAAATTCTGGGTCAGACTTTCCCCATGAGACCTCGCTGGGAAACTGTGACCCAGAATTTCGGCTCGAAACGGGACACGGTTTCCCAAACGACCCCGTTCCGGAAACTACATCCCGGAATCGATGCTCGAACTGGGATGCACTTTCCCGATCGAGCCACATGGGAGACTGCGCCCCACTTTGAGGGGGCGCTCTTTAATGACTAGTTGCCTTTGTGGAAGAGGTTTTTGATAACGGAGGGGATGCTCTTGGCGCCCTTAGCCGTCACATCGATAAAGTCAGGCGAACGCACGAGCTTATCCTCGTCAACGTACTTGCGGACCGCACGAAGCGTCTCTTTGTCATCGCGCGTCGAAAACGTAAAGTGACCATTGTCCTTGGTGAAGATCGCAAAACGCGTAATCTTCTTGGTGCCGCGCAAAACCTCGGCGGCAATATAGTCGACCTCATCCCACGGGATCTGAATAAAATCCTCGGGATTGCGCTCGTTATAGTACTCAAACGCCTTATTGCCCACCATTACGTTACCGTGACTGGTAAGCCCCATCAGGCAGGTTGCCGGCGTTGCCAGATCGACCGTGCTGTTCTGAGATTGCGCCATGCGCGCCTCGCCCTCCAAATAAAACAATCGGACCGCATCCAGTGTACACACCGGGTGCGGTCCGTTTCAATGGCTCAAAAGCCCTTGCCTAGCAATTCTCGGTCTTAAGCCGAAACGTGCTTACATGAAGCCGCAGACGCGACCGATGATGCCGATGGCGAAGAGAGCCAGGATGATGACGATCGGGCTGACCTTCTTCTTGAGGAGCTTGCAGACCAGCAGGGTCAGGCACACGGCGGCAAGGCCGGGGATGAGCTGATCGAGGTTAGCCTGAAGCGTGGTGACCTTCACCTGATCAAGGGCGTTAGCACCGATGGAGTTATACATCGTCAGTGCTTCCTTGACACCCTCAGAACCGGAGGGCAGATTAGCCCAGTCGATAAAGGCGCCAGCAGACTGCGTGACCTTGGAGACGACCGGGGTGAAGGAGATGGACACCCAGCGCTCGACCAGGGCGCCGATGATGAACATACCCAGGATGGAAGCGCCCTCGGTGACCTTGCCCATCAGACCGCCGGAGAGGTCCTTGGCGATGGAGGAGCCGACCTTGTAGCCAAACTCTTGCGTGTACCACAGGAAGGCGTAACGGATGATGTTCCACGCGAAGAAGAACAGCAGCGGACCGGCGATGCTGCCGGACAGGGCCAAGGAAGCGCCCAGAGCGCCCAGAATCGGGCGAAGGGTGAACCAGAAGGCGGGGTCGCCGACGCCGGCGAGCGGGCCCATCATACCGACCTTGACGCCCTGAATGGCGACGTCGTCAATCGGAGCACCGTTGGCGCGCTCCTCCTCGAGAGCGAGGGTAACGCCAATGACGGGGGCGGAAACATAAGGGTGGGTGTTATAGAACTCCAGGTGGCGCTTAAGAGCGGCAATCTGGTCATCCTTGCTGGTGTAGAGCTTCTTGATCGCAGGGATCATTGCGAAGCACCAGCCGCCGTTCTGCATACGCTCGTAGTTCCACGAGCCCTGAAGGAACTGATGACGGAAGCAAACCTTCTTACGGTCAGCCTTGGTGAGCTGAATCTTGTTCTCTGCCATATGTATCACTCCCCTCCTACTCGTAATCGTTCAGAATGTCGCCGAGCGGGTCACCGGAGCCACCGCCCATGCCGCCACCCTGCTTGGCCAGATCCTTAAGGCCAAGGTAGATGAGGGCAAGGGAGATGCCGATGAGGCCAAGGGCGATCAGCGTGAGCTGAGGGATGGCAGCAAGGACAAAGCCGAGGATGAAGAACGGCCAGGTCTCCTTGGTGGCCATCATGTTGATGACCATGGCGTAACCGACGGAAGCGACCATGCCGCCGCCGACAGCCATGCCGCCGGACAGCCAATCGGGCATAGCGTTAAGCGCGTTGGTAACAGCCTCGGCCGGGATGATGCACAGAAGTACTGCCGGGATGGCGATACGAACACCCTGCATGAGGATGCCGGCGTACTGCCAACGCTCGATGCCGGCGAAGTCGCCCTTCTCGGCGCAGGCGTCCATGCCGTGAACCATAGCGGTAGCCAGGGTACGGCAGATCATGGTCAGGAACAGACCAGCGACCGACAGCGGGACGGCGACGGCGATGGCGGCGGTAACGGCCTTGGCCGAATCGGTGGCGCCACCGTTGAGGGCGAGCACCATGATGATCGAAGAAGCGACCGAGGCCAGAGCGGCGTCAGGCGCGACGGCGGCGCCGACGTTAGCCCAGCCAAGGGCCATCATCTGGAGCGAACCGCCCAGGAGGATGCCCTCCTGAAGGTGACCGGTTACGAGACCGATAAGCGTGCATGCCACGAGCGGCTGATGGAACTGGAACTCATCCAGAATGCCTTCCATACCGGCAAGCAACGCGACAATCGCAACAAGCAGAATAGTGATTGCAGACATGTATCGGACCCTCCTTTACTATGCTTGAGCGGCCAGTTCGGCCTTTGCTTTCTTCAACATGGCGTCGAGATCCTCGGAGGAATCCGAAGGAACCTTGCGGACCTCGAACTTGACGCCCTTGGCCTTGAGAGCCTCGATGGTCTTGACATCGTCATCGCCCATAGCGACAGCGTTGGTGACGACGACCTTGCCCTTGGAGTGGGCCATGGAACCGATGTTGGCTTCCTTGATGTCGACGCCGGCCTCGATGGCCCTGAGCAGATCCTGCGGGTTCTCGAAAAGCAGCATGGCCTTGGTGTCACCAAAGCGCGTGTCCTTGACGACCTCGGCCATCTTCTTGATGGGCACGACGTTGGCATGAACTCCCGGAGGGGCAGCCTGCTCGATCATGGTCTTGCGGAGCTCGTCGTGAGCAACGCCGTCGGAAACCACGATGATGCGGTTGGGGTTGATCTGCTTGGTCCACGTGGTGGCCACCTGACCATGAAGCAGACGGGTGTCGATACGGACGTGGGCGATCTTGATGTGCCCGTCGCCGATGACCGTTCCCGGAGGGATGGCGCCTGCAGGAGCAGCGGCGGCCGCAGCCGGCTTCTTCTCCTCGGGCTCCAGAGACTCGGGCTTGACGCGCACGCCGGCCTTAGCCTCAGTCACGAGATGTTTTGCGATCGCATGTGCAGTGTTCTTTGCGTCAAAGCGCTGCGAATATGCCTCGATGAGCATAGGCAGGTTGACACCGGTGACGATAGCCCAGGAATCATGGCCCTCGATGAGACCGCTGATCTGGTTGAAGGGCGTGCCGCCCCACAGATCAACGAGGAAGAGCACCTGCTCCTGGTCCTCGAAGGAAGCGACTGCTTCCTCGACCTTGGCACGGAAGTCGTCGGGGCCCATGCTCGGCTCGAGCGAGACCACGGCTACAGACGGCTGATCGCCAAAGACCATCGAGCCCGTCTGCTTGATTCCAGCCGCCAAGTCACCATGGCTAGCAAGAACAATACTTACCATCACATAACCTCCTTTTTGTCTACGTATTTCCTACACGACAATAATGGAGTATACCTGTTCGCCTTGTGGATTTATAGCTAAATTCGCAAACGGTTGCATTATTTGTTTAAACGTCTAAGTTTGTTACAAATTGATTACGTTGCTGATTTACAGCTCATTGCCTACTAAAACGTGATTTCCCAATTACTTCCACAGATATATACAGACACGCTGTTCATTAACGCCGCTTTTAGGTTAATCCCAATGCGCCTGCGTGCCGCTATTTTGTTTAAACAGACATAACTTGACTAATTGTATAACTTATGCTCTAGCGCAAGTAGTCGTTGGGGACGTTCTTAAACGACTAGTCAAACAAGAACGTCCCCAACGACTAGGGGCTAGACGATGTGGAGAGGGTTAGCGGCGTCGACGGCGTCGGGGGCGTCAGAGGGGCCGTCGGGGGCAGCGTCTGCCGGGTCCTCGTCGGGGGTCTCGATCTGCTTGATCATGACCTCTTGGCCCTGGAGCAAATAGGTATCGCCACTGCCGCAATGGGGGCAGGTCTTGCCGTGCTCGACTGTCGCATAGTCGCGGCCGCACGCCTCGCAATGCGTCACGGCCTCGACGGGCTCCACAATAAGCTCCGCGCCCTGCGTGATGGACTTTTTATCTGCCGCCCAGCGCCAAGCGTCGAGCAGCAAGTCGGGAACGACGCCCGAGACCTCGCCCAGCAGCAGCGTGACGCTCGAAACGCGACGCACGCCATTGGCGCGCGCCACGTTCTCAACATCGCGAATAATGTGATAAACGATTCCCAATTCATGCAAGGTAGAAACCTTTCAACAACGGTTGATGCGATGCAAACTCAAAGCAAGGGGACGGCGAAATCTAGTCTGCGCCGTCCCCTTACCCGCCATGGTTACCTATTTACGACCGAACTTGATTTTGATTGCACGCTTTAAAGCATACTTGCCAAGGCTCGGGAGCTTTTGCTCGTATTTGACCATCGTGGAGCACTCGGGGCGATCGCGATCCAGATGGATGGCATCGAACGCGCACTTGGTGGTGCACAGGCCGCAGCCGATGCACTTGTTGGGGTCGACGATTGAGGCACCGCAGCCAAGGCAACGGGCGGTCTCGGCGCGCACCTGCTCTTCGGTAAAGGTCTCGACGTACTCGCTGAAGGGCGCGGCCTTCTCGCGCTCGTGGTCCACGTGGGCAACCTCACGGCTCGCGTTGTCATAGCTCTCGATCACGACATCGTCGCGGTCGAGCGCGGCGTAGCGGCGCTGGTTGCGGCCGATGGTGAGCGTGGAGCCCGGCTGCACAAAGCGATGGATGGACACCGCAGCCTCGTGACCGGCGGCGATAGCGTCGATGGCGAAGCTGGGACCGGTGTAGACGTCACCACCCACAAAGATGTCGGGTTCGGCGGTCTGGTAGGTCTGGGGATCGGCAAGGGCACCCTGACCACGGCCAAGCTCCACCTTGGAGCCAGCCAGCAGGTCGCCCCACACGATGGACTGGCCGATGGACATGACGACACGGTCAGCATCGACACGGCGTAGATCGTTCTCGTCGTACTCGGGCGCAAAACGGCCTTCGTCGTCAAAGACACGCGTGCAGCGCTTGAAGGTGATACCGCACACACGACCGGCCTCGTCCAGGTGGACCTCCTTGGGACCCCAACCGCAGCTGATGTGCGCGCCGTCCTCGATGGCCTCGCGACGCTCTTCCTCGCTGGCGGGCATCTGTGCCTCGCTCTCCAGGCAGAACATCTCAACGTGCTCGGAACCCAGACGGCAGGCGTTGCGGGCAACGTCGATGGCCACGTTGCCGCCGCCCACCACGATGGTGCGGCCGGGCAGCGCGTCAATCTTGCCGCTGTTGACCTCGCGCAAAAAGTCGACGGCCACGGTCACACCCTCGGCGTCCTCGCCCGGAATGTCGGCAAGGCGGCCGCCCTGGCAGCCAATAGCCACGTAGAAGGCCTTAAAACCCTGCGCGCGCAGCTCATCGAGCGTCACGTCACGGCCGACTTCCACGCCATAGCGGAACTCGGCACCCATCAGGCGAATGATCTCGACCTCGGCCTCGATAACATCCTTCTGCAGCTTAAAGCTGGGAATGCCGTAGGTGAGCATGCCACCCGGGCGCTCGTTTTTCTCGAACACGACGGGCTTGTAGCCCTTCTCGGCAAGATAGAAAGCGCAGGACAGACCGGCCGGGCCGGCACCGATGATGGCAATCTTCTGGTCGAAGCCGCCAGCGCGCGTCGGCGTCACCACGGGCGGGACGTAGCGGGTCGCAGCGTCCAGATCGCGCTGGGCGATAAACTTCTTGACTTCGTCGATAGCCACGGCGGCGTCCACACGACCGCGGGTGCAGGCATCCTCACAGCGGCGGTTGCACACACGGCCGCAGATAGCGGGCAGCGGGTTCTCGCGCTTGATGAGTGCCAGTGCCTCGTCATAGCGGCCCTGCGCCGCGAGCTTCAGATAGCCCTGAACGGCAACGTGCGCGGGGCAGGCCGTCTTGCAGGGCGCCGTGCCGGACTCATGCGTCTCGATGCGGTTGTCGTTGCGGTAGTTGGGCGACCACTTGGTGTGGTCCCACTTGGTGGCATCGGGCAGCTCCTGGCGCGGATACTCGGGCACCTTGCCGCCGGCCTTTTTGCTGCAGAGCTTCTGGCCGAGCTTGGCGGCACCGGCCGGGCACACCTCAACGCAGCGACCGCAGGCTACGCACTTGTCCTTCTCGACCTTGGCGACATAGGCAGAGCGCGACAGGTTGGGCGTGTTGAACAGCTGCGAGGTGCGCAGGGCGTAGCACACGTTAACGTTGCAGTTGCAGATGGCGAAGATCTTATTCTCGCCATCGATGTTGGTGATCTGGTGCACAAAGCCGTTGTCCTCGGCCTGGCGCAAGATGTCGTAGACCTCCTCGCGCGTCACATAGTGGCCGCGGTCGGTCTCGACCACGTAGTCGGCCATATCGCCCACGGCAATGCACCAGTCGTTGGGGTCGTCGGCGCAGCCCTCACCCATCACGCGACGGCTCGCGCGGCAGCTGCAGGTGCTGGCGGCGTATTTGCCCTCGTATTTGTCGAGCCAGTGCTCGATATGCTCAATTGGTACCGAGGTGCTCGTGGCGTCGATAGCCTTCTCGACCGGAATGACATGCATGCCAATGCCGGCGCCGCCGGGCGGCACCATCGGCGTGGCCTTGGACAGCGGTCCCTTGGACGCCTGCTCAAAGAACTTGGCATAGACCGGGTGCTCCTCGAGCTGGCTCACGCGCATGTTGAGGAACTCGGCAGAACCCGGCACCAGCATGGGCAGCACCCACTGCTTGGCGCGCTCGGGGTTTTCCCAGTTGTACTCGAGCAGGCCCGTGTAGCTCATGTCGTCGAGCATCTTCTCGATATCGGCTTCGGGCATGCCGGTGAGCTTGACCATCTCGGGCAGCGTATAGGGACGGCGCATCTTCATCTTGCAGAGCACTTCGGCCTGCTCGTCGGTCGCGGCCTCGGCAAACGACCAGTACTCGTAGCCCAGCAGCTCATCGCGATGCAGCAGGCGGTTGGTGCAGTGCTCGCACAGCTTGACGATTGCCTCGCGCGGATGCTCCGGCAGCGGCGGCACGAACTCCGAACCGATATCGGGCTCGGTATAGCTAATTCCCGGTCCGTTGAGAATCATGGTTGTCCCTTCTCTTGCCACAGCCCGGCGAGGCCGCGGCACCCCTCTTTTTTTTGCAGGCCGGGCATGCCCCCATGCCGTTCACCCACCATTGTTGACATTGTGTCAAAAATAGTATTGACGAACCGTCAACAATATTCAAGACTGTTAGGCGAACGGTCAGACAAAAGAGGATGAAAGGCGGCAAACGCATGGGCGATAACACGGCGAATATCTCTGTTGCCGACACCGTCCCCGCACCCGACAGCGCGGCAAAGCGCCTGACGGGCGACGAACGCCGTCGCGAGATCCTCGATGCCGTGCGCACCGTAAGCTCCGAGCTGGGCGTGTCCCACCTATCGGTATCAGCCGTGACCAAGCGAGCCGGCTGCACGCGCTCGCTGTTCTACCACTACTTCGCCGACATGGACGCCGCCGTCACCGCCGTTATGGACGAGGCAATCGACGGTTTTATCTCCGAGCTCGAGCAGTGGAATGCCGGCCGCACCGTTGGTGATATCGAGGGCGCGCTCGACACCGTCGCCCCGCTCTTTAAACGCCTGGTCGCCAGCGGCCACGAGCTGCCGAGCACGCTCACCTCGAGCAGCGGCGCGCTCTACGGCGGCTTTTTGCACAACGTGGTCCAGCGCGTGGCGCAGTATATCTGCGATACCACCGTGGTGGATTTTGTCGCCCATCATGAGCTACGCATCGACCATGTCTACGAGACGTTCTACACCCTCATCATGGGTCTTTTGATGTATATCCGCACGCACCCCGATGTGCCCGACGAGACGGTCAAGGAAATCATCGCCTCGACACTCCACATCGAGGGCTATACCGCCAAGTATCCGGAGCGCAAGCCCCAGAACTGACGACATTTGGCCAAACTGCCCGCGATCAGAAGAGGGGCCGCGGGCGTGTGAAAGGAGAGCAGCATGCTGTTCGATGTTTGGGGTAGCGATACCCTTATCCACTGGGCCGGCTGGGCCATGGTCTTTATTGGCCTGATCGTGCTCAACGAGGTCGGCCGCCGCACCAAGCTGGGCGCGGCAATCATCTTTGGCGTAGCTCCGCTTGCCATGACCATCTACTGCGTCGCCATCGCCATCGGCGTCTCACAGGGCGCCGAGTGGGCGCTCACCAACCCCACCCATGTGTACCAGAACAGCTGGTTCCACTACGCCAAGGTATACGCGGCGCTGGCCGGTTGCTGGGGCTTCATTGCCATTAAGTACCAGTGGGGCAAGATCGGCAAGGCGCATTGGTTCCGCGCGTGGCCGTTTGTGATCGTCGCCATCAACATCATGATTGCCGTCGTATCCGACTTTGAGAGCGCCTATCACTTCTTTGTCCTGGGCCAGTCCACTTGGGTCACCTCCGAGGGCGCCACGCAGCTTGCCGGCTGGAACAACGTGTTCAACGGCATCGCGGGCATCATCAACATCTTCTGCATGACCGGTTGGTGGAGCGTCTACGCCTCCGAGGACAAGACCGACATGCTGTGGCCCGACATGACCTGGGTCTACATCATCGCCTACGACATCTGGAACTTCTGCTACACCTACAACTGCCTGCCCACCCACTCCTGGTTCTGCGGCTTTGCGCTGCTGCTGGCGCCCACCGTCGCCGCCTTTATCTGGAACAAGGGCGGCTGGATCCAGAACCG
>DBFVGT010000224.1:0-13320 GCA_048524725.1 Collinsella sp.
CATGAGGGAGACGCAGACCTGGGTGGCGTCGCCGATGAAGGCCAGGGTGCAGTCCTCGATCTTCTTGCCCTCGGGGAGGTTCTCGAGCATGGTCATGAGGTCGCCCATCTCCTGCGTGGGATGGTTGAACTCGGACATGCCATTGATGACGGGCACGGCGGAACCCTTGGCGAGGCCGACGACGTCCTTGTGACGGTCAACGCGAGCCATCATGATGTCGAGCAGGTCGCCCATGACGCGAGCGGTGTCGCCCAGGGACTCGTGGCCACCGAGCTGAATGGTGCCAGGGCCATAGAACTGAGCGTGGCCGCCGAGGTCGCACATGGCGGTCTCGAAGGAAAGACGGGTGCGGGTGGAAACCTGCTGGAAGATCATGCCAAGGCTCTGGTTGCGGAGCAGGTGCGGATAATAGCCGTCAACCTTGATGGCCTTCTTCATTGCCAGGCCAAGATCCTCGATAGCCAGGATCTGCTCTTTGGTGAAGTCGTTGGTGTCGATGAAATCCTTAGGCAGCGCCATGTCGATTCCTTTCCGCCGGTCGTGCCGACTATTGCTATGAGGCGCTCGAACATCACGCCTCGTGTTGACAAGACCATCATTCACCCGTATGCAATTTTTACCTAGTTTATTCGGGATTAAAGACCGTTCACGGAGTTACACCCCCTCTAAACCAATATAAACCCGCAGGTAGCCAGCTTGCAGGGGGTTTACTATCTAGAACCGCGAACGGTATACGGCTATTCTGTATCTCGGCGCCTAATCCGCAATGGAACGAAGGGTTGAGACGTCTATATCCCACAAGGTATACAGGGCTCGGCCATAGATGAAATGAGATGGGACGGTGGCAGATGAACACCCTGATGTTCTTCTATACCCTAGCGATACTCGTGATCTGTATTGTGACGGCGGTGCTCTCGCTTGCCGCCTATGCCTCGTCCCGTCGACGCTTCTTTATCTATGGCAGCGGCGTATTTATTTGCTATGCCATCGAGATGACCGAGATTTTCTTTTTTGAATACACGCTGCAAAACCAGAGTTTTCCAGCCAGCGACTATTACTCAATTACCATGCCTGTGTTGCGGACCTTTGTGGCGACCGCTTCGCAGGCTTTTATTTGGCTCATTGCCATGGATTTGCTCGACAAGCATTCAAAAAAACAGTTTGTCATTCCCGTCGCAACGTTCTTGCTGAGCGAGCTGCTGATTATCGTCGCTGTCCCCTACGGCCCCATTCATCAATGGCTCTACTACACGATGCGTCAGGTATTCCTTGTTTTCGTGGGGCTATATATCTTTTGGACGGCACGCAAGAGCACACAAGTCGAGCTGAAGGCACGTGTCAACAACCAACAAAAGCACCTGATTATCGGCGCTATTCTGGTCGGTTGCATCGTTGCCGAGGATTTCTACAACATTCTGATTGTCCCCATGAGTCTGGCGCCCTCTTGGCTGCAACTATATCTGTCCGAGCGCAACTTTAGCGAAAACGTCTTTGCCTGCTACTTTGCGATTCTGCTGATCATCTACTCCTACCACGTGCTTTCAATCCGCATGCAGGAGGCGCCCGAGAAAAAGAACGTCAGCGATCTTGATCGACACATCGAAGAGCAGATGCCCTTCTATCGCAACGCCTACAAGCTCTCCAACCGTGAGACCGAAGTTATGCGTCTGGTCGTACTGGGCAAATCGAACCAAGAGATCGCTGACGAGCTATTCCTTGCCGTGGGCACCGTCAAGACCCACATCCACAACATCCTGGTCAAAACCGAACAGCAAAACCGCACGACGCTCATCCTCCACTTTTGGAAGCGATAACCTGCCAAAAAGGGACAGGTTTATTTTGGCAGGTTTTATCTGGGCAAATGCCAAAACCGCCGCGAGGGAGCTACTTTCCCTCGCGGCGGTTTTCTAGCAGTAAAACCAAGTGAGTAGGCTTTTGGCGGGATGCCGAGCACGCCCCAAAACGCCACAGCCCTGACCTGCGGTTTTGTTGAGCGTTTGTCGCAATGTGCTCGGCAGATCCAAAAAAGTCTACTCACTTAGTTTTGAGATGCATCAGGCGGGCAAAAAACCGCCGCGAAGGGGGCCCGGCTTCCTTCGCGGCGTTTGTTCGCTGTGGTTATGCGGCGGTTTTGCCCGCTCGCTACTCGCTGTAGCGGGTGGCGATGGCAGCTTGTACCATGCCGGCGCTCATGAGGTAGGTCACCAGGAAGTAGCCACCATAGGCTGCCAGGAAAATCGCACAGATAAGACCCACGGTGCCGCCGATGCTCATGTTGCCAAACGTGCTCACCAGCTCGATGATCACCTTGAGCGCCACAAAGGAGTGCGCCAGACCCACTGCCAGCGGGAACAGGAAGAACACCGCTTGCTGTGCCATCACCGAATGGCGAATCTGGCGGTCGTCACAGCCGATCTGCGCCAGCACGCGATAGCTGCGGCTGCCATCTGCCACGTTGGAGAGCTGCTGGATCGACAGAATTGCCGCGCATGCAACGACCAGTACAAAGCCGATGTAGATAGCCAGATAGCTAATCATGCCGTTCATCTGCGCTGCCTGCGCATATAGCTCGGAGCGTGTCATGAAGACTCCCCACGACCCCGGCTCCTTGCCGTCAACGAGCAGATTGTCGAGCATGGTGTATTTAATGAGCTCATCGGCCTCGGTAACATCCATCCCCTGCTTGTAATTAACGAGCAGATTACTGGAATACGGCTGCAGATTAAGCTGGGACAGCAGCTCATCGGCAACGACCACGGTACCGGGATTGCTACCGAGCCCCGAGTTGGCGATGGCCGCCGTGTCCTCGTCCGGCTTATCGGTTGCGGGCTTGAGCTCATGCCCACCCAAGGTGAGGGTATGGCCGCCGGCCATATATTTGGTGTACAGGTCGCCCAGCTCACCGCCCATATCACACGTAAGCACGTACTGGTCGCGGCCAATGCTCACCGGCTCCTCGCCCATCATCTGGCGCAGCTTGTTGTACTGGCTCGCCGGCGTCACAAACAGGCCCATATCATCGGCATTGCTGCCCTCGAGCACCTTGGGGAGCTTTTCGCCCATGGCCTTGCACATCTCGCCCGCCGTCACCGAAGGATCCGAGCCGCCAAGCGTATAGCTCAGATACGAGTCGATCTGCACATGTTCACCGGCAACATCGGCGATATTGACCTTCTTGCCGGTCTCGTTGCCATTATCTGCCGACTTGCCCTTGATACTTTCCGCAACGTTATCGGGATCGATACGGTCACCGTGCCATGCAGCGTACAAATCGACCGTTGCGTCTGCCAGCACCATGCGATCGGCCTCGGAAGGATTGACATACTCCTTGTAGTAGTCGAGCGTTTCGGGCGTGTAATAGACATACGTCTGAGACACGTCAACAGGGTTATAGCGCTCCAGGTTTTCGTTCATCACGTTGGCGATCGACATACCGCACGTCACCGAGGTGATGGCCAAAAACAGAATCATCGCGATGACGCCCATCGAAAAGCACACCGTATTGACCTTGGCCGAAAGCTGGCGCACGGTAAACATGTTGAGGCCGCGCCAATACACGCTGCGCAGGCTCTGCAGCAGCTTGATAAGCATGCCCGAAAGGCCCCAGAACAGGGCAAAGGTACCCACCGTAACCATGGCCGTGGTGATACCAAACTGGTTCATGGCCTCCTGCAGCTTACCCTCCGTCGCGGTGAGCGGGAACCCATCGCGCAACAGGCGGTAATAGGCCACGCCCACCAGCACCACGCCCACGACAAAGATGGCGATCGCAATCCAGGGGTTGCGCGTCTTGATGCTCTCGTTGCGCCGCTCGGCGCCCATAAGCTCGATGAGCTTGGTACGGCGCACGGCGCGAAGGTTCAGCAGTAGCGTAAGCACGAACATCACGAGCATGCAGGCAAGGGTCAGGTTGAACGCATGCACCGAGAAAAAGAAGTGGAAATTAGCGATCTGTGTCTTAAAGAGCGAGGCCGTAAAGAATGTCATGAGCTGGGAGAGCCCCACGCCCAGCACAATGCCGGCGACAAAGGCGCCGACCGAAACGATCACGGTCTCGAGCGCCATGATCGTGGCGACGCGCCCGCGGCGCATGCCGAGCACCTGGTACAGGCCGAACTCCTTTTTGCGGCGCTTCATGATGAAGTTGTTGGCATACACCATCAAAAAGGCCATGACGCCGGCCAAAAAGTACGTCAGGTAACCGAGCATGCTGCCCATGAGCTCGGACAGTCCCTCCTCCTTGATGCCGGCAATGTCGACCTGCATCGAGACGGTATTGAAGGCATAGAAGACCGTGACACCCAGGGTGAGCGTCAGCAAGTAGACGAGGCAGTCGCGGCCGGCGCGGCGGACGTTGCCCCAAGCGAGTTTACAGAGCATCGGAGCCTTCACCGCCCATCATGGCAACGACCTCCATAATGCGGTCGAAGAACTCTCGGCGGTCGGTGTCGCCGCGGCGCAGCTCGGTGAAGATCTTGCCGTCGCGAATAAACAGCACACGGCTCGTGTAGCTGGCAGCAAAGCTGTCGTGCGTGACCATGAGCACCGTGGCGCGCAGGCGGCGGTTGAGGGCCTCTAGGCTCTCGAGCAGCAGGCGGGCGCTCTTGGAATCGAGGGCGCCGGTGGGCTCGTCGGCCATGATCATAGTGGGGTCGGTGACGAGCGCGCGAGCCGCGGCAACGCGCTGCTGCTGGCCGCCGGACATCTGGTAGGGATACTTGTCGAGCACCTGGCTAATGGACAGGCGCGCGGCCACGTCCTGCACGCGGGTCGAGATCTCTGCCGAGTTTGTGCGGGCGATGGTGAGCGGCAGGGCGATGTTCTCGCGCGCCGTGAGCGTATCGAGCAAGTTGGAGTCCTGGAAGATAAAGCCCAGCTCCTCGCGGCGGAACTGCGAAAGCTTGGCCTGCTTCATGCGCGTCACGTCCTGGCCGTTGATGCGAATGGTGCCACTCGTGGCGCTATCGATGGTCGACACGCAGTTGAGCAACGTCGACTTGCCCGAGCCCGAGGCGCCCATGATGCCGACGAATTCGCCGCGGTTGACGGTAAAGCTGACATCGTTGAGCGCGCGGGTCACGTTGCCCAGTGCTCCATATACCTTTTCGAGGTGCGCGACCTCCAGTACCGGGGTCGCCATGTGCATGGTTTGCATACCGAGTCCTTTCTTGCGATTAGTCTACGGCATCTATAGTCGCAAGAAGCCGAGTCGGCTACCATCGATATGGCTTACGCTTGCCTTACCGTTGCGTAAGGTAAGCGTAGTCTGCCACGTGTTGATGTTGAGAGAGGACTCCTGTTGAAGACTGTTCATGTTGCCGCCGGGATCATTCGCAAGGAAGGATCCGACGAGCTACTGGCTGTGCAGCGCGGCTATGGCGACATGCAGGGACTTTGGGAGTTCCCCGGTGGCAAGCTCATGCGCGGTGAGACGCCAGAAGACGCCGTGCGCCGCGAGCTCATGGAAGAGCTGCAGGTGAAGGTCACCAACCTGCGTGACTTCTACACCGTTGAGTATGACTATCCCGATTTCCATCTCTCCATGGAGTGCTACTACTGTTCGCTCGCCGATGAATCCGATGAGCCCCAGAAACACGACCGCCAGCTTGACATCCGCTGGATTCCACGCACCTCGCTTGCCACGGTGGAATGGATGCCCGCCGACAAGGGGCTCATTGATGCTCTGATTGAGTTAAAGGAAGATCGGCTTGAGGCAAGCTCCGCCGATGACGCCGCGCCCAACACAACCGACAAACCCGCCACCAAACCCAAGCGCGCACCTAAACGCCGCAGCAAAAAGCGTCCCAAGCCCGGTCTGCTCGACGGCATCGATACCTCGGACCTCTCCGCTGACGAGCGCGAACTGGTCCGCCGTCGCGCCGCCATCAAAAAGTCCATGAAGGGCAACAAGCGCGCCAACACCAAGCCCGAGCTGCTCGTACGTCAGCGCCTACGGGCCGCGGGCCTTACGGGCTATCGTTTGGAATGGAAGGTACCCGGCAAGCCCGACATCGCCTTCCCCGGCCGCAAGATCGCCATCTTCGTCAACGGTTGCTTTTGGCACCGCTGCCCCAAGTGCAACCCAAGCCAGCCCAAGCGCAACGTTGAGTTTTGGGAGGCAAAGTTCCGTCGCAACGTCGAGCGCGACCGTGCTGCTGTGGCAGCGCTCACTCAAATGGGCTGGACGCCCATAACCATCTGGGAATGCGAACTCAAAAAAGATCGCATCGACGCCACGATGGAAAAGGTCATCGAGCAGGTGCGCGCCACAGAGCCGCAGCGCTAACAGCGAGCATTCACACGCTCCGCACGTCCGCGCCACATCCACGTCACAAACCTTAGAAAGCCCTTAAGCTCAAAACCTTTCAAGAGTGTTACTCGATACCTCTGACCTGCAGTTTCATCGTAACACCAAACCAGGTTAAGCCTTTCTTTAGCGCTTCCTTATCTGCGCTCGCGGCATAATACTGCCAACGCACGGGACCTAGCAGCAAACCCCGTGCGCAACCTTTTGGTGGATATCGAGGAGGCCGCATAAGCATGCATTCTTCCAATGACGCAACACAGCAGCCATCCCTAAAACATGCAGACCTTTTCTCCTTCCCCCCGACACAGAGAAACGGTCTCCTCGACTCCCCAACCACAAAAGCCAAACGCTCAACCGATCAAAGCCTCAACCTGCGAGCATCGTTCGAAAAGCTCCAAACATCCCTAGACAAGGCGTTCCCCGAACAGGCAAGAGCAATCTAAGCCCATCGCGCTTTATACTGATGCCATGCGAAACATGGATCACATAGAATTGCACCGCGGAGGACGCGAGGAAGCGTTTCCCGAGACCGCCGAAGACTGGCCCTATATTGCCGAACGCGCAGAATTCGCTCGCTATCCGGGCAATTCCGTCCCCTGGCACTGGCATTCCGAAGTTGAGCTTTTCTACATGGAGCAGGGAGCGATTGACTATCGAACGCACGCGGCTCATGAGCACGTACGCTTTGAGGAAGGGTCCGCCGGCTTTATCAACGGCGGCGTTTTGCACAGCACGCTGCAATCACCCAATTCGGCGCCAGCCATTCAAATGCTGCATATCTTTCAGCCGTCGATGCTCGGCGATCCCGCGGGACGTCTCCAAAAGCGCTACATCAACCCATTGCTTCAATGTCGAGGCGTCGATGTGCTCAAATGGTCGCCCACCAATCCCGACGATATGCCCTTTATCGATTTGCTGAAGAGCTCCTTTAGCCACGACCTTCAACGGCCGCAGAACGAGATGGCGCTTCGAAATAGTTTGTCAGAGCTCTGGATTCAGATTAACGCCAAGGCCGAACCGCTCTTTTCTTCCGACGGCGCCTCTTGGATGACCAGCCGCGACGTACAGTTCAAGGCAATCCTGGACTTTATCCGCGCAAACTATGCAGCCGCTATAGATGTGCCCCAGATGGCATCTGCAGCCGGCGTAAGCGAAAGAGAGTGTTACCGCATTATCGAAACTTGTGCAGGAACGACCCCGGCGGCATATCTACGCGCATACCGCATAAACCGTGCTTGCGAACTTTTGGCACACACCACGCGAACGGTACAGACAGTCGCGCGCCAATGCGGATTTATAACAGCAAGCCATCTTGGCCAGGTATTTAAAGAACAAATGGGGTGCACTCCTTCGAGCTATCGAGCAGCGAGGCAGAATCTCGATAGCACCAGGCAGAAATCCCGCTAACCCTTCTTCTGTCACTGCATCAAACTTGCAGGCAAACAACAGAGAGGAGCAATCATATGAAGCACTTTGACCATATCGTATTTGACGTTGATGGGACATTGGCAGATACAGAAGAAAGCGTTCTGTCATCGCTTGTCCAGATTGTCCAAGAAGAGACCAGCAAAACGCTTCCCCGACACGAGCTTGACTTTGCCCTCGGCATACCCGGCAAGGATGCCCTTGAGAAACTTGGGATCTACTCGCAGGCAACGTTGGATCGCTGGTGCCAAGTTGCCGCCAGCTTTAAAAGCACTATCAGCGTGTTTCCAGGCTTGCTTGAAGTCATCGCAACACTCGCCGATAGCGGCTGCAAACTTGGCATCGTCTCCTCACGTGCGCGCGACGAATACGCAAAAGAAATTGCACCCCTTGGTTTCGATAAGTATTTTGAGCACATCATCCTTGTCGAAGACACAACCGAACATAAACCCGCACCCGCACCCATGCTCGAATATCTCCGACGTGCGGGCGCGAATCCTGGCAACGTCGTCTACGTTGGCGACACCGTCTACGACGAACAATGCGCAACTTCAGCAGGGGTCAGTTTTGCCCGAGCAGCATGGGGATCACACCAAGATATCCCAAACGCCACCTACAACCTCAAAACCCCCAACGACCTACTAACCCTAACAACCAAATAACCCACGCGTCCCACCCTTTCAGTCCCAACACCACAAGGGCGATTGAGCAGAACGGCTTGGGCGGGTCCCCGTACTTAGTTTCCAAAATCATTCCGCAGCGCGAAGGCTTCTTATTATTTTCCGCCCTAACGCCACAAGGGCGACGACCTCGAGTAGGTCAACCTGGGAGGGACGAGGGCTTAGTTCCCCAATCTTTCCGCAGGGGGCAAAAAGCCTCGCCGCACGAAGTGCGCAGCGAGGCTTTTTGCATGCCCGAGGACGATTGGGGAACTAAGTCCTCGTCCCTCCCCGGGATATGTAGCGAGTCGGAGTACCCTTGCTGTTACTCCGCCTTGCCCACAGAGTTGAGGTTGGTCATGCGGATCTTAACCAGCTCGGTGATCTCACGCATGCCCTCCTTGGCCGGCTTCTTGGGATCGAAGCAGGCAGGGTTCTCGGCCATGTAGGCCATGAAGCCCTTGGTGTAGGCCTGACGCAGCTCGGTTGCGTAGTTAACCTTGCAGATGCCGTTCTTCACAGCCTCGGCAACCTGCTCATCGGGCACACCGGAGGTGCCGTGCAGAACCAGCGGCACGTCGACGGCGTCGCGGATGGCCTTGACCACGGACTGCTCGATGTGCGGATCGCTCGTGTACACGCCGTGGCTGGTGCCAACGCCAATGGCCAGCGAGGTGCAGCCCGTGCGCTCGACGAACTCCTTGGCCTCGGCAGGATCGGTGTAGGGGCTCTCGCCCTCAACCGCGGGGCCGTCGTCCTCCTTGCCGCCAACCTTACCGAGCTCGGCCTCGACGGGCACACCCATGGCGCGGCCAGCGTCGGCGACGGACTTGGTCAGGGCGATGTTGTCCTCGAAGGACTCGTGCGAGCCGTCGATCATGACGGAGGTGTAGCCCGTGCGGAAAGCCTGCATGCAGCGGTCATAGCCATCGCCGTGATCGAGGTGCAGGGCGACGGGCACGGAAGCGCGCTCGGCAGCGGCCTTGACCATGCCGTAGAAGTAGTCCAGACCAGCGGTCTTAATGGTGCCCGGGGTGGTCTGCATGATGACGGGGGACTTGGTCTCCTCGGCGGCAGCCAGAACGGCCATAACAAACTCGAGGTTCTCGACGTTGAACGCACCGACGGCGTAGTGGCCGGCCTGAGCGTCCTTGAGCATCTTTTCGGTGGTAACAAGTGCCATGAGCGTTTGCTCCTCTCCCTCGCCCGCATCTGGACATCGGGCGTACGTGTCCGTAAGGCGTTTTACCTTGCGTTTTGCTGCGCTCATTGTATGAAATTCAGCGGCTCTGCATGTGCGAGATATTGAGCCCATGCAGGTCAATACAGTCGTTTTTGAAAAGTAAACGGAAGGAATTGGAGCCGAGTGGGCGTGTTCGATATTGAATTTTGGGCGCTAAACAACTTTCTTTTATAGAAAAGATAAGTAATCGAAAGGCGTTTACTTGCTCAAAAAGAAAATGAACGAAAATAGACTCAACACAATTCCTGCAAATTTCAGACGATGATGGAGCGGATATGGCCCATGCAACAACCCGAGCTTTCGCCGATGAGCGTCGTGCCGCCATCATGGAGATGCTCGAGCATAACGCCTCGGTGCAGGTGGCAGAAATCGCCCAGACCTTTGGCGTGTCCTCCGTCACCGCCCGCGCCGACCTGGACGCGCTCGCCGAAGCAGGCAAGCTACGCCGTACGCATGGCGGCGCTGTGTCGCTCCACAAACGCCTAACTGTCTCCACGCAGGATCGCCGCATCAATGTCAACGTCGCCGCCAAGCAGGCCATCGCGCAATGCGCCATCGAGCTCGTCGGCAATGGTGACACTCTGCTCGTCGACTCGGGCACCACCGCTCTCGAGTTTGTCCGGCTCCTCGACCAGCGCGACGGCATCACCGTCATCACGGCAGACATTACCATTGCCGATTACATCGACGAGAGTATGCCCTCGGTTGATGTCGTCATGCTGGGCGGGGCACTGCGCAAAGGCCATCGTTATCTGTACGGACCGCTCACTATGCAGGCGCTTCAAACGGTTCACGCCGACCTTGCCATCGTATGCCCCGGCGCTTTTGTCCCCCGTTGCGGCTTTACGACCGACTTTCCGCAGATGGCCGAGACCAAAACGGCTATGATCGCCGCAGCCCATCAAAGCGTCGCCCTCATGGACGCCAGCAAGGTTAACGGGCGCGGCATGTACCGCTTTGCCGAGCTTGTCGACGTCGACACCATCGTGATGGACCGTGATCCCGATGGCGCCGTCGCCACCTCACTCGCCGAGACCGCCGACGAGGCCCGCCCAAATCTCGTCATCACCGGCGCTTAAACAAGAACCACCACAAAGGTGCCTGTCCCCTTTGTGGTGGTTTGAGCGTTAAACGTGAACGTATCGCTACTTGGAGAGCTCGTCAGCGAGGGCCTCGATCTGAGCGCGCGAGGCGTCGTTGAGCGAACCCAGGACGGTCACCTTGTTCTGCGTCAGGGTGATGTCCTTCATACCCTCGAGCTCCTTGGTCATAATCTTGGCAGCTGCGGGCGCCCAGGAGCCGCCCTCGACGAGCGCCACCGTACGGTTCTGGTAGGCATGCTCGGCAAGCGTATGGATAAAGGTGCTCATGAATGGGAAGATCTCGCCCTGATAGGTGATGGAAGCGAGTACCAGACGGTCATAGCGGAACGCATCCTCAACGGCCTCGGCCATGTCGTCGCGAGCCAAGTCAAAAACGGAGACCTTCTGGCCGCGAGCCTCGAGCGCTGCGGCGAGCTCCTCGACGGCGGCCTTCAGGTGGCCGTAGACGCTCGCGTAGGCAATGGTGATGCCCTCGTCCTCGGGCTGATAGCTCGACCAGGTGTTGTAGGTGTCGAGGTAGTAGCCCAGGGTCTCGGTCAGCACAGGACCGTGGAGCGGGCAGATGACCTGGATGTCCAAATCGGCGGCCTTCTTGAGCACGGCCTGCACAAACTTGCCGAACTTGCCCACGATGCCAAAGTAGTAACGGCGCGCCTCGCAGGCCCACCCTTCCGGATCCTCGATGTCGTTGGCGCCAAACTTGCCAAAGCCGTCGGCACTAAAGAGCACCTTATCGGTAGCCTCGTAGGAGAAGAGTACCTCGGGCCAGTGAACGTTGGGGGCGCCGACAAAGGTCAGGCTGTGGCCGCCCAGATCAAGCACGTCACCCTCTTTGACAACCATCTTGCGCTCGGGGAAGTCGGTGCCAAAGTAGTTGACCATCATGCGGAAGGCGCCCATGCTTGCCACAATCTGCGCCTGGGGATAGCGCTCCATAAAGGCGGCGATGCCGGCGGAGTGATCGGGCTCCATGTGATGGATGACCAGGTAGTCGGGCGTGCGGCCGTCGAGTACGGTCTCGAGGTTGCCGAGCCACTCGTCGACAAATCCGCCATCGACCGAATCGGCGACAGCGATCTTCTCGCCCAAGATAACGTAGCTGTTGTATGCCATACCGTTCTCGGACACGTCGTACTGGCCCTCGAACAGGTCGATGTCATGATCGTCAACGCCAATGTAGCGGATATCCTTGGTGATCTCCATCAGGCAAAGCCTCCTAGATAGACAAATGAACCCGTCTATCATAGCACTCGCCTTCATAGTCACGGCTATCTGCCGGCATCCTTACCGATTGTTATTGATATGCAACGCCGAGCCGTTGACCTGCGAAAACTATGCGCGCGGCGCTGCCGTGGTGTGTCGAACGATGAGCTGACCGGGAATACGAATGGCGACGGTTTTGTCCGATGCCCCCGCCTTGGGAACTGCGCGCTCGAACACCTCGCGCCCACGCTGATGCAAGTCGAATCGAACGGTCGTGAGCTCGTTGTGTGCTACAAAATCATCGAGCGAATCATCGACGCCCACCACGCTCACGTCCTCGGGCACGCGCAAGCCGCTATCGCGCAGCGCGGCGATGGCACCGTTTGCCATCTGGTCGTTTGCCGCGTAAATCGCCGTCATGGTGCGGTCGTGCTCGGCCAGATATCTGCCGGCCTCGTAACCGCTGTTGGCAGACCAATCGCCCTCGAGCGGCGCCTGCGGCTTAATGTGTTTACGCTCGAGCGCATCCTGCCAACCGGCGCGACGAAATTGCTCGTCAACCGAGAACGACGGGCCACCAATATAGCGAATCCGCTCGTGTCCCAGCTCAAACAGGTGATCCATAAGCAATAGCGAGCAGCCGTAATGGTCGGAATCGACCGTGGTCACGCGCGGATGCGCGTACATGGTAACGATGACCGTGCCAATGCCCGGCAGTGGATCAAACGTCTCAAAATCGGGCGCCATGCGACTCATGCCGATGATGATGCCGTCCACGGGCAGCGCGGCCATACGGCGCGTGGCCTCGGCAAGCGAAAACTCCTCGGTCTTGGACATCTCAACCAGCGTGATGGCGCAATTATGCTCACGAGCAGCACTGGCGATGCCGTCGATCATTGAGAGGTTGCCAAACTTGGTAACATCGTTGACGCATAGGCCAACCGAATGGTAACGACCGTCGCGCAGCGAGCGACCGGCATAACTCGGACGAAAGCCGAGCTCTTGCATAGCGGCCTGCACGCGCTGGCGCGTCTGCTCGTTAACGTTGGGCAAGCCGTTGGCGACGCGCGAAACCGTCTGCTGTGAAACGCCAGCAGCGCGGGCGACGTCGGCCATGGAGACCGGACGCGAACTGGTATCGTTGGACGGGCGCCTTGCCACAGGATCACCTTCACCCTTGCGAGATCTGAATAGCGTGAATGCCGGCCCGGGCAGAAATACACCCCGCGCCGAAGCCCACTATCGTCGGACGCATGTTAACGTACTCTACTTTTTCTATCAGCGCCTCTTCTGCTTTATAAGTCCATACGGCAGTACCGTTCACGGCTGAATTTCTACCGATTACCAGATTCTCAAAAAGTGATAAGTGTTGTGTTATGA
>DBFVGT010000225.1:0-2835 GCA_048524725.1 Collinsella sp.
GTTTGCCCTGGCCCAGGAGCTGTGCTCTAAGATTTCACTGAGCGACCGCGGGAAGTATCTGCCTCCCTACACCTCGCCTGTTACGAATAAACTTGCAAAGGACAAGGACCAGCCAGCAGACGTGGGCTACTTTGAAGTCGAGCCGGTGCTGACGCCTGATCGACTGGAAAAATACCTTTCCGGATGCAAGGGGAGTGCCGCTAAACAGCTGCTGCGCCTGTGCCCCTACCTGTCAGAGAACCTGCGCTCGCCCATGGAGTGCATCATGCTCGCTCTGTTTTCGCTTCCGTATTCCTATGGCGGATTTGCCTGCGGTCCTTTTAAGACCGACTACAAGATCGAGTTCGATGACCGCGCGCAGGCAATCTCGGGGATGCCGCATGCAGTTTGCGATGCATATCAGGAGGCAGCCCGGTTTGACCTTGAATACAACGGCGAGCTGGGCCATTCCTCCCGGGGCGGGCGTATCCACGACGAAAAGCGCAATACAGGCTTTATTGCCATGGGAATCGAGGTTGCGACAGTCAACAACGAGATGCTCTGCGACATGGAAGCGATGGAAGCCCTCGCATGGCGCATCTACCAGCGCATGCGAAAGCGGTATCGGAATCGTGTCGATGCCCGCAGGAAGAAGCAAGAGGCGTTGCTTAACACGCTGCGGGCGTGTTTTGGGCTTAAGCCGGTCTAATTCACGTCGAAATTAGGGGGTTAATCATATGCCCTGGCCAAAATATGGCAAATATGAGTACTGTCACTAAATCAGTAACAGCAAAATCAAGGAATTTAGGACTCGGAGGCGGCATAAAGTAAGAAGATAATAAACAAATGTAGAATAACTAAGCATCAGGTTGGCGACACTGAGCGCAAAATCTGTCCGAGAGGCCAAAAATGCCTGTTACTAAATTGGTGACTGTACTCATATTTGCCGTTTTTTGGCCACAGCACCCTAGGAAGGGTGCCCCGGAGCTCCCCATAGGGGAGCTCCGGGCTTCACAGGGGCGCGAATAGCCCACTCCGACCTGCGAAATCTGTACTCGCGATGCGAATGACGCCCCTAACCTTAAACTTTAGCTTGAACTTAGCTATAATGCGCTACGTTCCTACCAGGCTGTGGTTGCGGACGGACGAAATGCCCGTCCTAGTCCAAGACAGACGCGGTCAAAGGGATCCACGTAAGCGACCGCGTGCGCGCGGCGCGATCATGGCGCGTCCTAGATGTAAGCCGCACCGTCCGTTCTACTTTCTTTGGGGCAATACCGCCTCGCGGGCGAGCGGGCCAGTCGTGAAGGTGGCTGCGGCCTCCCGAGCAAACACCCCGGTGCGCAAGTGTGGGGTCAAATACCAGGTCAGCTGGTGGGAACAATCTGATATTCCGCGCATCGCACGGATCGTATACGACACAGAAGGCAGGGTAGTGGACATGGTGAGGGGCAGCTTGATGCACGCGGCTCGGTTAGGTGCTGGGACCGCAGCGGTCATCGCCGTTTTGGGTCTGAGCGGATGCGCGTTCAACCCGCTGTCTACGTTCACGACTCCCACGATCGACCAGATCGAGTACGAGACCGTCACGCCCACGGTGTCGGATGATGCCCTGGTCACCCCCGGTACCCTGACGGTCGCCCTCGATACTTCCGATGCGCCGCAGGCCATGCAGGGCACCGACGGCGAGCTCACGGGGTATGCGGTCGACGCCGCCCGCGCCCTCGCAAGCCGCATGGGCCTTAAGGTCGCCTTTGTCGATGCGTCCTCGGCAGGTTCCGCGCTCGGCGACAAAAAGGCTGATATCTTTATCGGCGAGATCAACTCCACGGACGGGGACGTTAGCTCGCTCGGCACCTGCCTGTACGATGCCGCTTCCGTGTTCGGTAGAACCAGCGATGGTGGGTCGCTAAACGTTTCCACCGATACCCTTAACACGTCTACTCTGGGTGTCCAGATGTCCTCGGCCTCGCAGGAGGCGCTTGCTAAGCAGAGCATCACCGCCAACCAAAAGACCTACCCCAACATCAACGAGTGCTTTGAGGCGCTCGAGTCCGGCGAGGTCGACTATGTGATCTGCGACTCCACGGCCGGCGGCTACCTTGCACGCCTGATGAGCGAGATCTCCTATGTCGGTGCGCTCGAGGCGCCCTCGACGCTTGGTGTTGCGGGCCTCTCGTCCAATGACGAACTGTGCCGTGCCGTGAGCGATGCCCTCGACGGCATCACGGTCGACGGTACGCTCGAGGCGGTCCACTCCGTCTGGTACGGCACGATGCCCTATGACCTCACCACCAAGACGGTCTCGGGCGCCGACGTGCAGCCGACCGACACCGGATCCAGCGAGTCCGCATCCTCCGATTCGAGCAGCGATGGTGCATCCTCCGAGGATAAATCGTCCAGCCAGGAGGGCACTATCACCGACGACGACATTAACAAGCTCAATAGCTAGTTATTGCTAGGGGTGGCGTCTCCTATGCGCTAGGAGGGACGCCTCTTCACGGTTTCAACACGCATCGCCGGGCTCTCCCAACAGGGGAGCCCGGCTTTTTCGTTTCCATAAAACCAGCAGGTCAAAGACATTTTTTAGGTGCAAAACCAAAGTCGCCGTCGCTCTTCCATAGCGCACTTTGCCACAGAAAAGTGCGAGACTTCGGTATGCGGTATCAAGCAGTCGTTATTCGGGTCTTTAGGAATCCGCGTGATTAAATGCACGGCAATGGGTACATAGCCAGTACAGTAAGTCCCCGAGGCAGATTGGAGCCACGTATGGATATCAAGGTTTCTGGACGCAAGACGACGGTAACCGATGCTCTGCGTGCGCATGTGGATGAGAAGATCGGCGAGGCGCTCAAG
>DBFVGT010000226.1:0-10409 GCA_048524725.1 Collinsella sp.
TTCTGCGGCAGCAGCGCAGCCGAGGCCGCCCCGCGCACCATACGACCACGTTGCAGCTTGGCAGTCTTGGCCAGCACCGAAAGCATCGTCGACTTACCGCATCCGTTGCCGCCCACGATCGCATGCACCGCACCGGCCGAAAACGCCACGTCGAGCCCGCGCAGCACCCAACCGCCCGCGCGATCGTAGCGAAACCAGCTCCCTGCCAGGGTGGTAGCCGACCCGCCGTGCATTTTTTGGAGTATTCTGCTCCCATCCGTGCGCGGGAAGGCTTCCGAGCCGTTCTCGAGCGACGTTTGCGCCACAAATTCGGACGATTTGTCCAATTTCGAACTTTTTTTCGCGCTCGATACGTCCCCGGGCGGCTCCAGAGAGCCCAAATTGTCCTCACGCCTGCTGAATACTCCGTTTTTTGCACATCGGACGGCACCCCACCCCAACATGTCGTCGGAAAACAGCGATTCTCGGCGTCCCAAAGAAGCCATATCCGCCACCTCGCGCACGCGACCGTCCTCAATCCGGTACGCACACGTCGCATATTCGAGCATCGGGCGCGGCTGGTGCGTTGCCACAACAACCGTGCAACCCAGCTCGCGGTTCACGCGAAACAGCGCGTGCAGAAAATTTTTCTCGGCAACAGGATCGAGCTGGGACGTGGGCTCGTCGAGCAGCAGCACGCGCGGGCGCAAGGCCAGCACGGCCGCCAACGACAGCAGCTGCTTGCGTCCGCCCGAAAGCGCATCGGTATCGCGGTGAAGCCAATCTTCCAGTCCAAAGAAATAGCTGGTCTCAGCTACGCGACGGCGCATCTCGTCGCGCGACACACCCAGATTCTCTAGGCCAAACGCCATCTCGTGCCACACGGTTTCGCACACGATCTGGTTCTCGGGATCCTGGAACACATAACCCACGCGCTCCGCCGATGCCCGCACGTCCATGTCGGCGACGGGCTCGCCCAGCACGCGCAGCTCGCCGGAGCGCGTACCCGCCGGAGCGATCTCGGGCTTGAGCAGCGACAGCAGCGTCGACTTACCCGAACCGGTACCGCCAACAAGCAGCGCAAATGCACCTTGGGGAACACGCCAATCAAGCCCCTCGAGCACCGGTGCCTCGGCCCCGGGATAGGCAAAACTAAGGCCCTGCACCTCAATCGCCGGAATATCCGGGCCGCACGCCGCGCCCGACACCGGGCCCCTATCCAACCGAGCCATCAGCCAAACCTCTTCTCATCAATCGCATGAAACGCGCAAGGCAGCACCATCCAGGCAGCGTACACGACATAGCCCGGCCACGGCGCCGGCATCGAGAGCTGCGGATAAAACGAATACTGCGTCGTCGCGGTCCACGCCACTGCCACCGCGGCAGCACCAAA
This sequence comes from Collinsella sp., assembly GCA_048524725.1. Classification (GTDB taxonomy): domain Bacteria; phylum Actinomycetota; class Coriobacteriia; order Coriobacteriales; family Coriobacteriaceae; genus Collinsella. The sequence continues at coordinate 1,373 of DBFVGT010000226.1, forward strand.
CAGTGCGAGCCCGGCCAGCGCGGCAACGTCGCTGCGCCCCAGTCGATACCGCGCATACGTCGTACGACGCGTCGCGGCACCCCACCCGCGCGAGCGCATCGCGTCCGCACGCTCCAGCGAATCTTCCATGCCCCAGCCCATCAACACGCTCGACGCCCGCAGGCGCGAGCGCACGGGGTCGGCCGGCGCGCGGCCCGGCACGTCAATCGCATCTTGCACCGCCAGTACCGTGCGGCCGCGGCGCAAAAACTGCGGGATAAGCCGCATGCACATCGAGATCATGAGCGCAATCACCGGTGCGGCATTGCCCAGCAGCGCGAGCACCTTGTCGTATTCGAGCATCGACGCCGCGGCCTCAAACCACAGCACGCTCGCCACAAACAGCCCGCCCATGCACAGGCCGTATACCATGCTCTCCAGATACACCGCGCGCATGCCAATACGGAACAGCTCCGTCGAGCCCGAGGCGCTAAACAGCGGATTGAGCACCGCGACGATCAAAATCACCGGCAGCTGCCAGCGGAGCGCGCCCAGCGTGCGGGCAGCCCCACGCGTCGCAAATCCATACGCCAGCCCGCCCGCAAGTGACAGCGCAATCAGTACCGGCTGCATCGAGAACATAGTGAGCCCCAGCGTCAGCACTATATAGAGTGCCGGCACAGCCGGATGCGACATCGAGAATGCCGCGACGGGCTCGCCGCCAAACTCCTCTCGTATGTTGTCCACGGGCACCCCCGTCCCCTCGCTCAAGCAACAGCTCCACAGCACCGCCAACGCCGCACGCACGCAGTGCAAACGCCACGCCGGCGGCGCAAGCCTCAACCGCCGCAAACCAATCGTTACGCGCTCGTCATATGCCTGCGGTATCATATTGCGCCGTGTATCGTTTCCAAACACACGTCTCTATAACGTAACAGGAGATCACATGGACGCAACCGCAATTATCCTCGCTGCCGGCGAGGGCACCCGCATGAAGTCGAACCACTGCAAGGTTTCGCACAAGATCCTGGGTAAGCCCATGGTCCAGTGGATCGTCGACGCTACCATCAAGGCCGGCTGCAGCCGCGTCGTGGTCGTCATCGGCAGCCACGCCGACGAGATGCGCGCCCTCATCGACGGCGCCTACGCCAACAGCGCCACCAAGGTCGAGTGCGTCGAGCAGACCGAGCGCCTGGGCACCGGCCACGCCGTAAAGGTCGCGCTCGAGGCCTGCGGCATCACGCAAGGCCCCGTCGTCGTGCTCAACGGCGACCTGCCGCTCATCACCGCCGACACCGTCGCCAAGTTCGCACAGACCGTCGCCACCGGCGAGCTCGCCTGCACCGTCATGACCATGACCCCGCCCGATCCTTTCGGCTACGGCCGCATCAAGCTGGGCGCCGATGGTCAGATCGAGCGCATCATCGAGCAGAAGGACTGCACGCCCGAGCAGGCCGCCGAGCTACTCGAGTGCAACGCCGGCTGCTACGCCTTCGACGGCGCGCAGCTCGCCGCCCACATTAACGAGATCGGCAACGACAACGCGCAGTCCGAGTACTATCTGCCCGACATGCTCGAGATCCTCAAGGGCCACGGCCAGGCTGTCTCCATCTTCCACTGCGACGACTACCGCGACGGCCTGGGCGTCAACAGCCGCATCCAGCTCGCACAGCTCACCGCCATCGCGCGCGACCGCATCAACGAGCACTGGATGGCCGAGGGCGTTACCTTCATCGACCCCACGCAGGCCTGGATCGGCCCCGATGCCGTTATCGGCCGCGATACCGTCGTGTGGCCGCAGACGCACCTGATCGGCCACGTCACCGTGGGCGAGGAGTGCCAGCTCGGCCCCAACAGCCGCCTCACCGACACCACCGTCGGCAGCGGCTGCGTCATCGACGAGACCATCGCCATCGAGGCCGTCATCGAGAACGGCGTCGACTGCGGCCCGCGCGCCTACCTGCGCCCGGGCACCCACATGCTCGACGGATCCAAGGCCGGCACGCACGTGGAGATCAAGAAGTCCACGATCGGCGAGGGCTCAAAGGTGCCGCACCTGTCCTACATCGGCGACACCACCATGGGCTCCGGCGTCAACGTGGGCGCGGGCTCCATCACCTGCAACTACGATGGCGTGCACAAGCACAAGACCGTCATCGGCAAGGACGCCTTCATTGGCTCCGACACCATGATGGTCGCGCCCGCCCAGATCGGCGACGGCGCGCTCGTGGCCGCTGGCTCCGTCATCACCGAGCCGGTCCCGGCAGACGCGCTCGGTCTGGGCCGCGCCCGTCAGGTAAATATTGAGGGCTGGGCCGCCGATTACCGCCGCCGCCTGCACGAGGACGACGAGGTATAACGTTTTACCAAGCACAAAAGGAGCTGCTCCATGGGGGCGGCTCCTTTTTCTATCGTGACCTGCGCAACCGGATGAGTGGTCGGTTCGTGTCCGTTGGCGGTAAAGACGTTATCAGGACCCGATAAACCCCGCCGCGCGGTTACAATGCAACAAGGCATCTATATGGCATTCGATGTATAAAGGAGAAGGGTAATGCCGATTAATGATCCCGAGAAGTCGGAGAATATGCGCAAGTCCATCCGCGTGTATTCCGGTTCCTCCAACCGTCCCCTCGCTCAGAAGATTGCTGAGTACCTTGGGGTCGAGCTTTCGGGCCTTACGCTAAAGCAGTTCGCCAATGGTGAGATTTACGCCCGCTACGACGAGACCGTCCGCGGCGCCGACGTCTTCCTGATTCAGTCCGTGGCCGGCGGCAACGTCAACGACATGCTCATGGAGCTGCTCATCGCCACCGACGCTGCCAAGCGCGCATCCGCCCGCTCCATCACCGCCGTTATCACCCACTACGGCTATGCCCGCCAGGACCGCAAGGCCGGCCCGCGCGAGCCCATCACCGCCCGCCTCGTCGCCAACCTGCTCGAGCGCGCCGGCGTCAACCGCATTATCACCCTCGACCTGCACCAGGGCCAGATCCAGGGCTTCTTCGATATCCCGGTTAACCACCTGTCCGCACTGCCGCTGTTTGGCCAGTACTACAACGACATGCACTTCGACACCGACAACCTGGTTGTCGTCTCCCCCGACGTGGGTCGCGCCAAGGCCGCCAAGAAGCTGTCCGACATGCTCGGCTGCGACCTGGCCATCGCCCACAAGGGCCGTCCGCGCCACAACGCCGCCGAGGTCATGGGCATCATCGGTGACATCAAGGGCAAGACCTGCATCATCAACGACGACATGATCGACACCGCTGGCACCCTGTGCGCCAACGTCAAGGAGCTCAAGGCTATGGGCGCCGGTGACATCTACGTCTGCGCCACCCACGGCATCTTCTCCGGTCCGGCCATCGAGCGCCTGAACGATGCCCCCATCGTCGAGTGCGTCGTCACCGACGCCATCCCCGTCGAGGTCGGCGGCAAGATCAAGACTATCTCGGTCGCCGAGGAGTTCGCTCAGGCCATCTCCGCCGTTTACCACGAGGAGCCCGTCTCCACGCTCGTCGGCGGCGACTTCGCGCTGTAGCCCGCCACGCATCGCATCATCTTTGATGCTTTTAAAGGGTCGGAAGCTCGCTTCCGACCCTTTTTCTATCCCTCGCCAACCTTCCCTGGACAATTAGTTCAAATTTGTATTTTCTTGGGCGCCCACATGGACCACTTGATGCGCCAAAGGTTCACCTGCCGGCATAATCTCGGCCAATCTCTCCTCTTATGGACGTCTTCACTATGCCATTCACTCTATTTTGCCCACCGAACCCTTCGACAATGGCGGAACGCTTCAGTCGTCTCATACAAATCTGAACTAACTGTCCAACACCTATCTCGATCCATGCCTCCAAGGTCAAACAAGCGCCCTGAGCCCCGCTTTTCAAGGCCCCTCGCACGATCTGCTACCGTCTGCGGCGCACGACGCCCCTTTGAGCGAAAAGAACGCCACGGCTGCATCATTTCGCCGACGGCTTAGCACTTTATAGCTATGACCACTGTGATCTCACATTTCTCCGCCCTCCGCGCAATTCGCCGCGCTCGACGGGCGTACTCTGCGCTTCCGTGGGGCATCATCGATGACAGGCAACAGGCACAAGCCCTTGCAAGTTGTGTTCCCAACAAGGACGCCATAGACTTTGTAGCTCTTGCGATGCTTGACGCCTGGAGCGAAGACGACTCCGAGCGCCTAGATCTCCTTGTTGCCGGCGGCAACAACAGACGGCCCGACGGACGTCTTCTCCAGCACAGCATCACCGCCCCGCTTCCCGCGGAAGCAATCATGCACATCGAAGCCGACATCTACGCAACGTCTCCCGCCATGACAGCCATGTTGTGCTCTAGGAATGAGCCTGTAGCCAAAGTCCTGATGCTTCTCATGGAGCTGTTGGGGTCCTACTCCCTTCCGCCCGAGATAACCTACCCCATCGCCCACGACGACACGTGGCCCAAGGCCGGTAGCTCCGAAGCGATGGACGATCTTGATTGTCATGGCGGCCAGCCGGCACCCGGAAAGCAAGACGAAACCCGCTATGAACAGGCGCACTACAAATGCGAGCCCGCCACGACCATCGAAGAGCTCGAGGCGGTCGCACGGTTCGCCAAAAGTAGCTCATACGCCTCGTTTCGCACGGCAGTCAAACTCGCCCGGGCTGGATCCGCATCCCCAGCCGAATCCCTAATGTTTGCCGTTCTCGGAGCGCCCATGCGCTTTGGCGGATTCGGATGTTGCAGCCTGCCCATGGGAGGCCTGCTACTCAACCATCGAATCGACTTCGATACTCTTGCGGTCAACATGTCCTCGGGCATCCCCTATGCCATCTGCGACCTATATTGCCCGGCAGCCGGAGTCGACAACGAATACAACGGAATTGGGCATGAGCTTCAAAACGCTCGCATCCACGATGGCAATCGAAATAATGGCCTCAAGGCCATGGGCATCCACGTCCTGGTTATCAATCGCGACCAAATGAAAGACCTTGTTGCACTCGAAGCCTTCGCCCAAACGATGCATCGACTCGCAGGAGTCCGATTCCGGTACCGTATCAAGGGCTATCGCAAGCGTCAGGCCGCTTGGCTCAACGCTCTGCGGGCCGGAACCGGCCTCGCGCCGGTCTAAACGGCGAATCACCCGTGCGCCGTCGAGCAGGGCTGGGCAGTTAGTTCAAATACGTATAAATGGACGCATTGAATTAGACTGTTTTGCAGCTATCTCTATACCATTCGCCCTATTTGAAGGCAGGGTAGACTTCAAAACAGCGCCATATGGACTAACTAAAGCTCCAAAACAACGTATCGGCATTGAATTGAGTAATTCGAGTCCTCAGAACTTATACGTATCTGAACTAACTGTCCACCTTGGATTTCGACGGCTGTCCAAACGCCCCCAAACAACCTCAATTGCCCTCCATTTGACAGCGGCAACAGGGTCGCTCACCATAGCAGACGACAAATCAACGAAAGGATGAACATGGCAGCTGCACAGCCGCTTAAGATTCGCATGGTTGCCGGACTTGGCAACCCTGGCGATGAGTATGCCGAGACCCGCCACAACGCCGGCTTTAAGGCGATTGACGAGCTGGCCCGTCAGGCCGGCGTCACGTACTGGAAAAATCAGGCCGGCGCCGAGGTCGCGCTCATCAATATCAACGATGCAGAGGAAGAGGGCGGCAAGCGCCAGATCGTGCTGGTCAAGCCGCAGTCGTACATGAACACCTCGGGCGGCCCCATTTCCAAGCTCTGCCGCGAGTACAAGATCAAGGCCGAGGAGCTGCTCGTGATTCATGACGAGCTCGACATTCCCGCCGGCGACGTACGCGTTAAGGTGGGCGGAGGCCATGCCGGTCACAACGGCCTGCGCTCCATCATCGACAAGATGGGCAGCCGCGACTTTAGCCGCATCCGCACCGGCATCGGCAACCCTCCCGGCAAGATGGCCGTCGCCGACTACGTGCTTAAGCAGCTGCGCGCCCGCGAGGCCGAGGACTTCCAGGACACCTGCGCCCGCGCCGCCGACGCTGCGGGCCTCGCCATCGTGCACGGCGTGATCTATGCCCGCGACCACGTCAACGGCTCCGCCTCCGCCAACGGCAAACACTAAAACCTACCCAAAAGGGACAGGTTTATTTTGGCAGGTTTTATGTGCGGAAACGCCGCAACGGCCGCATCGTAATAAACCCTGCGCCGCCATACATATGCAATGCCTCAAAAGGGGGCCGGCCTCACCAAAGCGCGAGGCCGGCCCCCTTTGCCGTTTTGCCTGATAAAACCTGCCGAAATAAACCTGTCCCTTTTTGGCAGGTCACTTTTCCGCCTGCCGAAGATACACGTAAACAGCATGTCCATGAGGGTATAATTTGCACCGTATGTCTGCACAACGCCTGTGCGCGTACGGTTTTATTCGGGCTGCCGTCCATTTCCGTGGAGGCACGGTTCGGCCGCCCTAACAAGAGAGGGGTTCTATGTATAAGATCCTGGAGAAGACGCAGTTCTCTGAGAAGGTGTTCAAGTTCCGCATCGAGGTGCCCGCAATCGCCAAGCATGCGCACGCTGGACAGTTCCTCATGGTTCGCGCCAACGAGACGGGCGAGCGCGTCCCGTTTACCCTAGCTGGCTGGAACGGTGACGAGGGCTGGGTCGAGTTCATCTTCATGGTGATCGGCAAGACCACCGAGATGCTGTCCACCTACGAGGCCGGCGAGTCGCTGCGCGACGTCGTGGGCCCGCTGGGCGTTCCCACCGAGATGGCCGAGGGCCCCTGCGCCGTCATTGGCGGCGGCGTCGGCCTGGCAATTGCCTTCCCGGTCGCCAAGCACCTGGTCGAGACCGGTCACGAGGTGCACGCCATCATGGGCGCCCGCACCAAGGACCTCCTGCTCATGGAGGACCAGTTCCGCGAGCTCCTCGACGAGGACCACATCCACATCACCACTGACGATGGCTCCTACGGCGAGCAGGGCGTTGTCACCGCTCCGCTGGAGCGCCTGCTGCAGGACAAGGCCGTGAGCCAGGTCTTCTGCGTCGGCCCCGTTCCGATGATGAAGTTCTCGACCCTCACCGCCCAGAAGTACGACACCCCCATCACCGCGTCACTCAACCCCATCATGGTTGACGGCACCGGCATGTGCGGCTGCTGCCGCGTCGAGGTGGGCGGCGTGACCAAGTTCGCTTGCGTCGACGGCCCCGACTTCGATGCCACCCTGGTCGACTGGGATGACCTTCGTGCCCGCCAGGCCGCTTACCGTTCCGAAGAGGGCGAGTCCCTCAAGGCCTATGAGGAAAAGAGCTGCGCATGCCACTAGTTAACGGTCGTTTCGTTGCCGATATGAAGTCGCCCCGCACCCCCGATAACGAGGAGCCGGCTGCCGAGCGCGCCTGCGACTTCCGCCCCGTCGACAAGGGCTTCACCGAGGAGATGGCGCTGGCCGAGGCCGAGCGCTGCCTCAACTGCAAGAAGCCGTTCTGCGTTGAGGGCTGCCCCGTCAACATCAACATTCCCCGCTTTATCGAGCAGATCCGCGCGAAGGACTTCGGCGGCGCTCTCGATACCATTCGCGAGGACTCCATGCTTCCCGCCATCTGCGGCCGCGTCTGCCCGCAGGAGAACCAGTGCGAGGGCAATTGCATCCGTGGCAAGAAGTCCGAGCCCGTGGCCATCGGCCAGCTCGAGCGCTTCCTGGGTGACCGCCCCGAGCTCGCCTCCACGCCCAAGATGGCCCCCAAGAACGGCAAGAAGGTCGCTGTCGTCGGCTCCGGCCCGTCCGGCATCACCTGCGCCGGCGAGCTCGCCCGTAACGGCTTTGACGTCACCGTCTTTGAGGCCTTCTTCACCGGCGGCGGCGTGCTGGTCTACGGCATCCCCGAGTTCCGTCTGCCCAAGGCAGTCGTCAAGCGCGAGATTGACGGCCTGGAGGACATGGGCGTCAAGTTTGAGTACAACTCCGTCGTGGGCAACATGGCCACGGCCGAGGAGCTGTTCGAGCAGGGCTTCGACGCCATCTACGTGGCGACCGGCGCTGGCCTGCCCAAGTTCCTCAACGTCCCCGGCGAGAACCTGCCCAACGTCTTCTTCGCGAACGAGTACCTCACCCGCGTGAACCTGATGAAGGCCAACAAGTTCCCCGAGTACGACACCCCCACCAAGCACGGCAAGAACGTCGTTGTCTTTGGCGGCGGCAACGTGGCCATGGACGCCGTCCGTACCGCCAAGCGCCTGGGCGCCGAGCACGCCATCATCGCCTACCGTCGTACCGAGGACGAGATGCCCTGCCGTCGCGCCGAGCTGCACCATGCTAAGGCCGAGGGCGTCGAGGTTCTGCCGCTCGTCTCCCCGCTCGAGTTTGTCGCTGGCGAGGACGGCTCCGTGTGCGCCGTCAAGGTCCAGAAGATGGAGCTCGGCGAGCCCGACGAGTCCGGCCGCCGTCGCCCGGTGCCCATCGAGGGCGCCATCGAGGAGATCCCCTGCGACGTCGCGATCTCGGCTATCGGCACCAACGCCAACCCCTTCGCTGCCAAGATCGGCGGCAAGATGGAGCTCAACAAGTGGGGCTACATCGTCGCCGACGAGGAGACCGGCCAGACCACCGACCCCCGCATCTGGGCCGGCGGCGACATCGTCACCGGTGCCGCTACGGTCATTCTGGCGATGGGCGCCGGCAAGAAGGCCGCCGCTTCCATCACCAAGAGCCTGCTGGGCGAGTAATCACCTACAGCGCTAGCCATCAAACGGCAAAGTCCCCGTCGAGCACACGCCCGGCGGGGACTTTTTTCTATGCCGGCCGCCCCAACCACCACGATGGGGCAGGCACCTTTGTGGTGGTTGGGGACTTGCCCGGTCGTTTTGTCTCAATCTGTAACAGCTGGAGTCCGTTGAGCCCTGCAGTTGTTACAGATCGAGATATTGTGCCGGCCGCCCACGCCGCATCTCAATCTGTAACAGTTAGAGACCAAATATGCCGCCTGGTGTTACAGATCAAGACGTTGGGCTGACGGCCGAACGGTTCATCTAAATCTGTAACAGTTAGAGCCATTTTCGCTGGCTTGGTGTTACAGATCGAGA
>DBFVGT010000227.1:0-8802 GCA_048524725.1 Collinsella sp.
CGAGGAAGGCGAGACCTTCTTGGGCTACGCGCGCCAGGTGCTCGACCAGGCCGACCTGCTCGAGGGCAAGTACAAAGGCACGTCCGAGCAGGTGCCGCACTTTAGTGTGAGCTGCCAGCATTATTCCTTTGCCGTTAATGCATTTGTCGATGTGATCCGCGAGTTCGATGCCGCGCGCTACGACTTTACCCTGCGCGAGGAGCAGACCCACGAGATTATCGAGGACGTCGCGCATATGAAAAGCGAGCTCGGCATCCTGTATCTGTCGGAGCACAATCGCGAGGTCATCGAGCGCATGCTGGCGGCCAACGAGCTCGTATTCGAAGGACTCTTCTGCGCTACGCCGCATGTCTTTGTGTGCTCCGACCATCCGCTGGCGGACCACGCCAGCGTGACGCTCGAAGATCTCGAGGACTACCCGTTCCTGTCCTATGAGCAGGGCAGCTATAACTCGTTTTATTATTCCGAGGAGCTGACCTCGACCTTTGAGCGTCGCAAGAATATCCGCGTGCGCGACCGTGCGACGTTGTTCAATCTGGCCATGGGCCTTAACGGCTACACGGTTTGTTCGGGCGTGATCAGCCATGAACTTAACGGCCCCGGCATTATCTCCATTCCGCTCGATGTAGACGAGTACATGGAGATCGGCATCATCACGCGCAAGAACACGACACTTACGCGCTACGGGCAGGCCTATATCGAAGCGATTCGTCAGCACATCTAGACTGCTGCGTTCTGCACGGGTCAAATCTCTTTATGGCAGTCCAAACTGATATAGGAAGCATCTATATCAAACTGTTATAAACATATATTTTACGATGTCCATATGAGCGCTCATACTCTGTCCCAGTAAAGCAACCAATGCAAAGGGAGATATCTATGAGCACTTCGATTCAACCGAACGCGCCGTTTCGTGCCGATATCGTCGGCAGTTTTCTTCGTCCGCAGGCTGTAAAGGACGCCCGTGCCGCCTATGTCGCGGGTAAACTCGACGCTTCCGGCCTTAAGGACGTCGAGGACGAGGCCATCCGCGACTTAGTGGCCAAGCAGAAGGCTGCCGGCCTGCAGGTGATTACCGATGGCGAGTTCCGCCGCAGCTACTGGCACCTCGATTTTATGTGGGGCCTCAACGGCATTGAGCGCCGCGCCTCGCGCACGGGCTACATGTTCCACGATGAGGAGACTACCGCCGACACCGCCGTGGTAACCGGTCCCATTAGCGGCGAGAATCATCCGTTCGTCGAGCACTTCAAATTTATCAAGTCGCTCGAGGGAGAGGGCCAGGTCGCGCGCCAGACCATTCCGGCGCCGATCCAGACGTTCTCCGAAGTCACACTCGACCGCTGCGATGGCCAGCAGGAGAGTCTGCACGCCGTCTACAAGACCGACGAAGAGCTCGTCGATGCCATTGCCGCAGCATACCGCACCGTGATTGCTGACCTGTATGCCGCGGGCTGCCGCAACATCCAGTTTGATGACTGCACCTGGGGCATCTACTGCGATACCGATTTTGTTGCCAAAACCGGCATGAGCCCGGTCGACCTGCAAAAGGTAAGCGAGCTGGGCGTGGCGCTCAACAATGCCGCCATCGAGGGCAAGCCCGACGATCTGGTTATCAACACGCATGTATGCCGCGGCAACTACCACTCCACCTACGCTTTTGAGGGCGGCTACGACCCCATCGCGCCGTACCTGTTTGCGCATGAGGACGTTGACGCGTTCTATCTGGAGTTCGACACGCCCCGCGCCGGTGGTTTTGAGCCGCTCAAGTACGTTGCTCCCGGCAAGAAGGTCGTGCTGGGCTTGGTGACCACCAAGGCGGCAGAGCTCGAGAACGAGGATGTTATCGTCGAGCGCATCCGCGAGGCGGCAAAGTACGTGCCGCTCGAGAACCTGTATCTGTCTCCGCAGTGTGGCTTTGCCAGCTGCGAGATTGGCAATAAGCTGACCGAGGACGAGCAGTGGGCAAAGATTGCGCTGGTCAGGCGTATTGCCGAGCGCGTTTGGAAATAGCGCTAGCGTTTGCAGGTGGCGGCGCGTGCGAGGTACTGCATATCGCGTACAATGGTTCGGATCGTATCGTTCGGGCAGGTTATCCGATATGCCTGATCGCCCTTCCATTCGAAAGGACTTCCATGTCCCAGTCTTCGACGCCCGCCGTTACCGATGTCATCTACGATGCATCGTCGCTCGGCCGCCCGCGCATGTTTGTGTTGGGTTTGCAACACATGTTTGCGATGTTCGGAGCCACGGTGCTCGTGCCCGTGCTCACCGGCCTTTCCGTTTCGGCGACGCTTCTGTTCGCCGGCATCGGCACGCTGCTGTTTCATTTTCTATCGCGCGGTAAGGTGCCCGCGTTCCTGGGCTCCTCGTTTGCCTTTATCGCGGGTTATGCCGCCATTGCGCCCAACGGCGAGGCTGAGCTTTTGCCCTACGCTTGCCTGGGCGTAGCTTGTGCCGGCCTGCTCTATCCGGTGCTTGCGGCCCTGTTCCGCGCCTTTGGCGCCAAGCGTGTCATGCGTTTCTTCCCGCCGGTGGTGACTGGCCCCATCGTCATTTCCATCGGCTTGATCCTGGCAAGCTCTGCCATTGCTAACTGCCAGACCAACTGGTTTGTTGCTGCTATTGCCGTTGCCGTGATCATCATCTGCAACATTTGGGGCCGCGGCATGGTCAAGATCGTGCCGATTCTGCTGGGCGTTGTGGTGAGCTATGCCGTTGCGGCGGTGCTGGGCGAGGTTGATTTTTCGGGGGTTGCCGCCGCGCCGTGGGTCGGTCTACCTGTCGTGTGGGACAACACCGTGTTCGCGCTCTTTGGACCGCAGTTCGATAGCAGTCTTGCCACGACGGCCATTATCACCATCATGCCACTGGCCTTTGCGACCATGATTGAGCACATTGGAGATATTTCCGCCATTGGCTCTACCTGCGAACGCAATTACATTGCCGATCCCGGTCTGCACCGTACCCTGCTCGGCGATGGCCTGGCGACTATCTTGGCATCACTCTTTGGCGCCCCTGCCAATACGACGTATGGTGAGAACACCGGTGTGCTTGCCCTGACGCGCGTGTTCGACCCGCGCGTGATTCGCATTGCCGCCTGCTGTGCCATTGTGCTTTCGTTCTGCCCCAAGTTCGCTGCTGTGATCGCTGCTATGCCGGCATGCGTTATCGGTGGCGTGTCGCTTGTGCTCTACGGCATGATCAGTGCCGTGGGCGTTCGCAACCTTATCGAGAACCAGGTTGATTTCCAGAACAACCGCAACGTGCTGGTGGCGGCTCTGGTGCTCGTGCTTTCGCTCGGCATTGCCTACAGTACCACCGGCGCCATCGTGCTGGAGCTGGGCGGCGTGACGATTTCGCTTTCGGGCCTTGCCGTGGGCTCGCTGGTGGGTATCGTGCTCAACGCGATTCTGCCCGGCAATGATTTTGAGTTCGATGTCTCGGAACTCGAGGAGACTGTCAAGTAGTAGTTGTGTTCAGCTAAATCAAAAAATGGCGCCCATGCGTACGCGTGGGCGCCATTTTTAATGCGTCAGTATCCAGTGTATGGCGTGGGCCATGCGCAGGTCGGTCTGGGCAAAGTGATTGCCGGGGTTGAGTGCCAGCGTTGTTGGGATGCCTCGCTCGATGAGTAGCTCTTCCATTGCGCGCGTGTCGTCGAGCACGTGCCTCATCATGCGGTTGGGCGTCTTGGTTTCCTTTTTACCGAGTGACAGATAGACGGCCTGCGGGTTGCCGGCAAAAGGGGCCGTGCTGGCGCGATCGACAAAGTCGGGAAACCACAACGACCCCGATGCGCTTGCGGCGCGGCTAAAGGCGTCGGTTTGCCAGAGGGACCAGAGCGCGAAGAGGCCCGCGAGCGAGTAGCCGGCAATGCCGCGCCAGGTGGGCGGCTGAGGAAGCGACGACTCGGCCTCTGGGATTATCCAGTTCAACAGCTCATCGAGAAATCCGGATGCCTGACCGCCAAAGGGCTCGGCATCGCGCACGGTTCCGTCGCATCCCCAGGGGCTCAGCTCGCGATTCCAGTTGAGGCTGCCAATGCCGACAAGCGTGAAGGGCGGGCAGTTGAGCTCTCGGCAGCGTTCATAAACCTCCGTGCCGTCGCCCATGACCACGGGAAGATAGATGACCGGTGCGCTTTCGGCATGCTGTGCATGAACGGTTATCTGCTTTTGATGCGCTTCCATGACGGGCTTCTCTCGGCGTTGTGATATCGACGGCCCCCATTGTCGCACGCCGGCTCATGCAGGTTGGGCTAGACCAAAGACAATCTCGTGCATACCCTGCGGACGCATATGGAAAACGCCACCGCCGGAGGGGAGCTCGGCGGTGGCGTTGTTAAACGGTGCTGGGACTCGGGGCCTTCGCGGGAGCTGCCATGTGCGCAGAGGCGTCTAAGAGCGCTTGCGGCTCGCCATGGTGCCTGCGGCGATAGCGGCTGTTCCCGCAAGTACGGTTGCCACGATGGCCGCACCCGAGGTGTCGCCGGTTGCCGCGAGCACGCCGGTAGTCTTGGCTTTCGTGATTGAAGCCGCAACGGCCTTGGTCGGCTTTGAGCCCTCAGGCTTGGGGTTCTGCTTGGACTCCGCGGGCTTGCTTTCTGCGGGCTTGGTCTCGTCGGGCTTGGGGTCTTCCGGCTTGGCTACCTCGGGAGGTGCGATGACCATGCTCTTGGCGACAGCTTCGTTATAGGGGGAGTCGATCACAGCGTCGCCCGTGCCGATGGCTTGGCCTGCCTCGTAGATGCCGTCACGGAGCTTGCGATAGTCAATGACCTTGCCGCCTTCGGGCGTCTGGATGGCGGCGTTCTCAATCTTGATGGTGCCGATTGTCTTGCCGTCAGCGCTCATGGCACAGGCAAAGATTGCCGCTGTATCTCCTTCGGCCGTTACCTTGCTGCGGATGATCGAGATGACTGCGGGTGTGACGCCCTCGCTGGTCTGGGCGATGATGCCGATGTTCTCGCCTTGGGGCTCGGGGCTCGTCTCACCATCTTGGTTTTCGCTGTAGGGGATGGGGCCGTCGCCGTTCTCGACATAGCGGGCTATGGCCTTGACAACGGAGTCGCTGATGTAGATGTGGCCACCCTCCTCGTTGGGTCGATCGTTTCTGGTGGAGAATGCAGCCGAAACCTCGCCTTCCGCAAACGCGTCCACGGTGGAGCCGTTCTTGACGACGATATCGTCTTGGTAGGTGAAGAGGGCAATGGCGCCACCGTATCTGCCTTTACTTGTGCGGACTGTCACGTTTGCATGATCGAGTGTGATGCCCTTGTGGGCATAGACGCCATATTCAACACCGTTTGCGTTGAGGGAGGCGTTTGTGGCTGCGAGGCTGCCCTTGGCCTCGACGGCGGCGTCTTTCTCGGAGCTCGCCTTGACCTGGCTGCCGTCCGAGATATTGATGTTGCCGCCGCTCCAAATGGCCTCACCATCGGCTGAGCTTGCCTCGACTGTGCCGCCACCCTTGATGGTGAGGTTCTTGTCGGTTCCGATACCCTTGTCCTTGGTAGCCCTGGCGGTGACGGCCCCGTTGTCGTCAATCGTGATATTGCCGTTTGCCCTGATGCCATCCGATACGCCCGTGGCGTTGACGTTGCCCGAACCTTTGATAACGAGATCACCCTCGGCGTCGATGGCATCAAACCGAGCGCTCGTGGCGTTGACGGATCCGGCTCCGTCGATGTTGATGTTACCCGTGGAGAGGATAGCGTCCTCAGTAGATGTCACGCTGAGCGTGCTGCCCGCGTCGCCTTGGATATTGAGCTCGGCGTTCTCATTCTTGCCATGAGAAGCCTTGATGCCTTCGATCCAGTCGGCAGTGACGATGTTGTTTCCCGAGTAATTCACGTTGAGCTTGCCTGCGGCCTGGATCTCGCCGCCGTTATAGTTGTTGAGCTTCAAGTCGTCGGCGCCGTCCCACGACCAGGTGCCGGTCTCGTCGCCCGCCGCAGTGCCGGCGTTGTATTTGGTTTCGCCGACCTTGACCCATTCCGCCGCGAGCGAGACGCTCGGCATGAGCAGCGAGCTCACCGTGAGCGCGCACACGGCGCCTACGACGATGCGGCGCGTCACGCGGCGCCAGCTGCCGTGCGCGAGTCCTATGCGACGGCGAACGTCGGGTTCGGCAACATGGGTTCCGGCGGTAGTGTCATTGCGTTTGGGGGTCGTGAACAAGGCTGCCATGGTTGCTCCCGTTCTCATAGGGCCTATACGGCTAGGTTCAGCGTATCTGCTGGATGTTGCCGGCGGTAGTGCCGTTTGGAGGGCAAAATGGCCAAAATGGGGGAGAAATAGGCCGCACGCCGGCGCAGGGACCGACGCTAAAAGAAAAGCGCGGGGCCGCATGGCGACTCCGCGCTTTATTGTTCAGCTTTTGCAGCCTTGCCCTTACGCTACGAAGAAGTAGACGGGGAAGGCAAGGGCTGCGATCCACCCGTCCTGTGCGAAAAAGTGTTTACGAGCGTTTGCGACTCGCCAGGGCACCTGTGACGATAGCGGCCGTTCCTACAAGGGCGGTCGCTATGATGGCTGCGCTCGAGGCGTCGCCGGTTGCCGCGAGTTTGCCGGCGGTCTTGGCTCCCGTGGCTGCAACTGCAACGGCCTTGATCGTCTTCGCGCCCTCGGACTTGGAACCCGGCTTGGTCTCGCCGGGCTTTTCCTCGGGTTTGGTCTCCTCGGGAGGCGCGATGAGCGTGTGCTTGGCGACTGCTTCGTTGTAGGGGGAGTCGATCACGGCGTCGTCCGTGCCGATGGTTTGACCCGCCTCGTAGACGATGCCGTCGCTGAGTTCTTCCTTGTTGCGATAGTCAATGACCTTGCCGCCTTCAGGCGTCTGGATGGTGGCTCCTTCGATTTCGATGGTGCCGATCGCCTTGCCGTCCGCGCTCATGGCAAGGGCGAAGATTGCCGCCGTGTCTCCCTCGGCCGTGACCCTGCTGCGGACGATCGAGATGGTCGCGGGCGTGATGCCCTCGCTGGTCTGCGCGAAGATGCCGATGTTCAGGCCCTCGGACTCAGGGATGATTTCGTCGTTTTGGTCTCCACTGTAGTGGTCGGGGCCGTCGCCGCCGGTCTCGGCATAGCGGGCTATGGCCTTGACAACGGAGTCGCTGATGTAGATATGGCCACCCGCTTCGCCGGAGTAGAAATTACTGGTGGAGATTGCAACCGAGAACCTGCCTTCTGCGAGCGCATCCACAGTCGAGCCGTTCTTGATGACGATGTCGTCCTCATCGGTGAAGAGTGCGCTGGCTTCCCCGCCATCTGAGCTTGCGCGGATCGTCACGGTCGCGCCATCGAGCGTGATGCCCTTGTAGACATAGATGCCATACCCAACGCCACTTGCGTTGAGGGAAGCGTCCGTGACCGTGAGGCTGTTTTTACCGTCGATGGCGGCGTCTTCCTCGGAGCTTGCCTTGACCTGGCTGCCACCCGAGATCTCGATACTGCCGTCGGTCCAAATCGCATTGTCCTCGATAGAGCTTGCCTCTACCTTGCCGCCGCCCTTTATGATGAGGTTCTCGTTAGCATCGATACCCTGATCCTCGGTGGCCTTGGCGGTGACGGTTCCGCTGTTGTCGATCGTGATGTTGCCGTCGGCCCTGATGCCATCCGAATCGCCCGTGGCGTTAACGTTTCCCGAGCCCTTGATGGTGACATCGCCCCCGGCATCGATGGCATCGTGCTCGGTGCTCGTGGCGTTGACAGTGCCAGCGCCGTCGATGTTGATGTTGCCGACGGAAGTGATGGCGTCACGAGAAGATGTCACGTTGAGCGTGCTGGACGCGTCGCCCTGAATATTAAGCTCGGCGTTCTCGTTCGCGCCATCCTTAACCTTGATGCCGCGGCCGTCGTCGTTAGTGACGGTGTTGTTGCCCTCGTAGCTCACGTTGAGCTTGCCCGCTGCCTCGATCGCGCCGCCGTTATAGCCGTTGAGCTTCATGTCATCGGCGCCATCCCATGACCAGGTACCGGCGGCGTCTCCCGTGGGGCCCGCGGCCGCTTCGTGGCGGACGCCGCCAACGTCCACCCACTCGGCTGCGAGCGAGATGCTCGGCATGAGCAGCGAGCTTACCGTAAGCGCGCATACGGCGCCTACAACGATGCGGCGCGTCACGCGGCGCCAGCTGCCGTGTGCGAGCAGCGTGCGACGGCGCAGGCCGGGCTCAACAAAATGGGCTCCAGAGGTTTTGTCATTGCGCTTGGGGGTCGTGAACAAGGCGGCCATGGTTACTCCCATCCTCATAGGGCCTATGCGGTTATATCCAGCATATCTGCAGGATGTAGCCGTCGGTAGTGCCGTTTGGAGAGCAAAACGTCCAAAACTTGCGAAGCAATACATCGCGTGTCCGTGTGGTGCCTGGCTTTAAAAGCAAAGCGCGGAGCCGCTCGATGCGACTCCGCGCTTTGCTGTTTGGTATTGCGAATCTTGCGCCTACGCTACAAAGAAGTAGACGAGGAAGGCGAGGGCTGCGATCCACATGAGCGGCTTGATCTTGGAGGCCTCGCCCTTAAAGAGCGCGACGATCACGTAGGCGATAAAGCCCAGGCCAATGCCGGCAGAGATGGAGTAAGTGAAGGGCACGCCGGCGACAATCATGAACGCCGGGAAACCCTGCGACACGTCGGACCAGTCGATCTCGGAGGCCTCGCTCATCATGAGGTAACCGACGTAGACCAGAGCACCGCAGGTGGCGGCGCTGGAAACGATGGTGACGATGGGGGAGAAGAACGCGGCGAGAATGAACAGCACGCCGGTGGTGACGGAGGTGAGGCCCGTGCGGCCACCGTCGGC
>DBFVGT010000228.1:0-3750 GCA_048524725.1 Collinsella sp.
CCCTCGCCCCAGACCTCGTCGTAGATCTTCTGGAGCGTGTCGACGGCCAGCTGGTCGTTCTCGTCGCCGTACTGCGGGACGATAACGCCGTGGTTGGTCACGAGGTAGTTCATGTAGGAGGCGATCAGCGGCTCGTCGGGGACGCGCGGCTCGGCGTTCTCGTCGGCGTCGATGGTGTCGCAGGAAGCCTGGTCCATGAACAGCGGGTTCACGGGCATGCAGAGCTTGTAGACCTTCATCTTGCGGCCCTGGGCGTCGACGGCGTTGGAGAGGGTCTCGTAGGCAGCGTGGCACTGCTCGTAGAACGGATACTCGGGATCGTCGGTCCAAATGCAGGCCATGACGCCCGGCGCGATGAACGTGGCGACGTCGTCGATGTGGCCGTTGGTCTCCTCGGGGTCGATGCCCTCCTTGACCCAGATGACCTTCTCGACACCCAGGTAATCCTTGAGGTGCTCGTCCATGTAGGCGCGAAGCTCCTCGCTCCAGGGCTCAAACTTCTTGCGGTACTTGGGCCAGATGGACTCGGGATCCTCTTCCTCCTCGAGCACCGCAGAGCAGGTGCGGCCCGGGGAAAGCAGGCACTGGTCGGTCACGACAAGGGTGCCCTCGCCGTCGACGGTGATGGAGCCGCCCTCGAGGATCATGTCATCGGGACGATAGCGGCGGCAGCCGGAAAGCTCAGCCATCTTAAGGGCAATCTGCTCGTCCTTGTCCCACGGGAAATAGAGGCCGTCGACGAGACCGCCGTAGGCGTTGAAGTGCCAGTGGTTGGCGCGCTTCTCACCCTTGCCGTTGATGACGTAGGTGGCGGCGGTGTCGCGGAACCAGGCGTCGTCGGTGGTCATCTCGATGACGGTGACGTTCTCGTCCTCCTCGAAGACGGCCTTGCAGTTGGCATAGTCGACCTGGTTGGCGCACATATAGACCGGGGTGAACTCGGCGATGGCGCGGGCGATGGCGGCATACTGCTTCTGAGCCGGCTTGGCGCCGTGGGCCCAGGTGTCGGTGCGGTGGGGCCAACCCATCCACACGCGATCCTGCGGGGCGAACTCAGCGGGCATAAAGAAGCCGTCGGCCTTGGGGGTGGACTCGGACTCGGTGATCGTACGCATAAGATTTCCTCCAAATCGAACGATCGCTTGCTGCGGGCGGGTTACCCGCAGCCTAAAACCAAGAGATGGTAGGCGCCCGTTCCCCGGCAAAGGTCGGGGCGCCCGGCGCCGGTTTTCACGGAGTCGCACCGGCAAGCGACGACGTAACCAAGTGCGCGGAGACAAAACGCACGAAGGATACGGAAGAGAGATTGGGGTGGGCGGTGGTTACCGGAGCTATCGCTCACGCCCACCCCGGGGAATGGTTAGCAAACCTGTCGCTTGGGCACGTCTCCGAAGAGGCTAGAGTGCCCGGAGTCGGGAGCGACAAGCCCGACGAAGCGCACGTTGGTACGCGAGGAGGGTTGGAGCCCCAGAACCGGGTGCTCTAGTTCTCCTCGACCTCGGCGGCCTCCTCAGCGAGACGCTGAGCTGCCAGCTCGGGAGTGAGGCCCTTGTACTCGGTCTCGCGGCCCTTGGCGCTGACGACGCGGACAACCTCGCCGATGAGCAGAAGCACGATGAAGATAACGATCATCGGGAGCTTGTCGCCAATCTCGGCGGCGGAGAGCGGCACCAGCGTTGCAACGATGGCCAGGATCAGCTCGATGCAAGGGATGGCCAGCATGACCTTCATCATGGCGCCCTTAAACGGGAACGTGAAGATACGCTCGCGGTTGGGGTCGTTCTTGCGAAGGTTGAGGAACGCCGGGAACATCGGGATGTAGGTCAGCAGCAGGAAGACGACGGAGGTGCCGAAGAGCATCCAGAAGACACCGTTGGAGATGGCGTCGATGGGCACGAGCTGCAGGCACAGCACCAGGGAGGCAACGATGGCGTTGACCAGGTTGGCGCCGTTGGGCATATCGTCATCCGAGATCATCGAGGCGAAGACCTTGGGCATGTTGCCGTGCTCGGCGGCGTAGCGAGCGACGGAGTTAACGCCGAAGGACCAGGCGGCCATGTTGGCGAACAGGGTGATCAGGAAGGCGATGCAGATGACCTTGAAGATCATGGAGTCGCCCACCATGGTCTGGACTGCGACAATCATGCCATAGTCGGGGTCGATGGAATCGGCCGGCACAGCAGCGCCGATGCCAAAGCCAGCGAACAGGTAGATCACGGCGATGGACAGGCCACCGACGATGATAGCCTTGGGGATATCGCGAGCGGGATCGGCCATGTCGTCGGTCATGGTGCAGATGACCTCGAAGCCCATGAAGTTAAAGATGATGATCGACAGGTAGCCGAGAGCGTTGGTGTTGGTGAGCTCGGGCAGGAAGGTGGCAGCGGACATGTCGTTCGCAAAACCGTTCTCCATGGCATACCAAATGCCCAAAGCGCCAACGATAACGGCGACGGCGACCTTGATGATGGCGCCACCGTTAAGGACCCACTCGGAGTCGGCCGCCTTGGAGCGGCCCATGAGGTAGACGATCCACACAAAGGCAAGATCAATACCCATCTTGGCGATCAAGTTGAACTCGACGCCAAAGACCATGCCCAAAATGTCAGGGAACATGGTAGCCAGCGAGGCGATCCACAGCGGGTAGTTGACCCAGTAGTAGTACGAGATGCGGGCGCCCCATTTGTCGCCCAGGCCATCGCGTACCCAGTCGTAAATGCCGCCCTCGCCGTCATAGGTGGTACCGAGCTCGGCAACAACCATGCCGTAGGGAAGCAGGAAGGTCAGGATCAGGAAGATCCACCAGAAGAACTGCTGGTTGCCAATGGCAGCAGCAGGAGCGGCGGCCTCGCAAACGAAGACGACGCAGATGATGGTCGAAATGACCGTCAAAAAGGAAAGCTTTTTCTTTCCGTCGCTCATGATGAGCTCCTTCGCTCAGTCTTGGACAGATCCGAGGCCCAAGGTACTAAGGCAATTGCCTGAGCCTCGGTGAGCGGGCGACAGGAGACGAGCATCCGCCGCCCGCAAACGTGCGTTTAGAAGCCTTGAGGCTTAGAGCTGCTCGAGAGCCTCGAGAGCGGCGTGAAGCTCGGCCTTGGCGGAGTACTCGACACCCTCGTCGTTGAGCGGGGTGCGCTTGCCCAGGGCGGCAAGGAGAGCACGGATGGAGTGCTTGCGGTTCTCGGCCTCGACCCAGCACAGGGAGCGCTCGGGATCGTCCATGACCTCGTCGACGACCTCCTCGTTGCGGGTGGCCGGCAGGCAGTGCATGAACTTGGAGTTGGGGCCGGCGAAGTTCATCATGTCCATGGTGACCTGATACTTGGGATAGAACACGTCCATGTAGTTCTCGCCCGAGACCTCCTCGTCGTACAGGCCATACCACACGTCGGTGTAGATGAAGTCGGCGCCCTTGATGCACTCGATGTCGTCGGAGATGACGACAGAGCCGCCGGAGACCTTGCAGTTCTCCTCGGCGATGGCCATCATCTGCTTACCGAACTCGGCGCGCTCCTCGACGGTGCCAACGTGCAGGCCGCCGTCGGGGATCTGGTGGCCCTTAGGTCCAAACTGGACGAACTTCATGCCGACCTTGGAGGCGATGAACATGAGGGAGACGCAGACCTGGGTGGCGTCGCCGATGAAGGCCAGGGTGCAGTCCTCGATCTTCTTGCCCTCGGGGAGGTTCTCGAGCATGGTCATGAGGTCGCCCATCTCCTGCGTGGGATGGTTGAACTCGGACATGCC